>JAYTVV010000124.1:0-2196 GCA_043743795.1 Geobacteraceae bacterium | reverse complement strand
CAGTCAACTTTATGCCGACCGGATTCACGAGGGTTACATGACCATACATCGTTCCGTCTGCCCCTATGATTGCCCTGACGCCTGCGGCCTGCTGGTTGAGGTGGAGAATGGCCGTGCCGTGAAGGTGACCGGCGATCCCGATCATCCTGTCACCCGCAGCCTGCTCTGCCCCAAGATGGTGCATTATGAAAACACGGTCCACTCCCCCCGCCGTCTGACGACACCCCTGCTGCGTACCGGCCCAAAAGGCTCCGGCGAGTTTGCACCGATCAGCTGGGACGAGGCGGTCGAGCGCATCTGCTCCCGCTGGAAAGAACTGATCGCGGAACATGGCGGCGAATGTATCCTGCCGTATTCCTACGCCGGCACCATGGGACTGGTACAGCGCAACGCCGGACACCCCTTCTTTCACAAGTTGGGTGCCTCGCGGTTGGAGCGGACGATCTGTTCGCCGGCCAAGGATGCCGGCTGGAAAGCGGTCATGGGCGAGACCCCGGCCATGGATCCCGCAAATATGGAGCAGAGTGACCTGGTAATCCTGTGGGGCATCAATGCGGCTGCTACCAGTATCCACGCCATGCGTGACGCCCAAGCGTCACGAAAGCGCGGTGCACGGGTCTGGGCCATCGACACCTATCATACCCCCACCTGCGGAGCCGTGGATGAGGCCATCATCGTCAAACCGGGCGGTGACGGTGCCCTGGCATTAGCCATGATGCACGTCCTGGTGCGGGAAGGGCTGATTGACGAAAAATTCATCGCGGACAATGTTTCCGGTTTCGAGGGATTGAAAGATCAGATCCTACCCGATTGCCCACCAGCGCAGATGTCGCCCATCTGCGGCCTGCCGGTCGCAACCATCGAACGTCTGGCGCGAGAGTACGCCGCCGCCAAAGCGCCCTTCATCCGCCTGGGAAGCGGCCTGACGCGCTATGGCAATGGCGCCATGACCGTCCGTAGCATTGCCTGTCTGCCGGCACTAACCGGTGCCTGGCAGCGTACCGCGGGGGGCGTCTTTCCTGGCACGTCCACCGGAGCTGCGTTCCCGTTACACACCGTAACGCGGGAGGATTTCATAGCCACTCCGACCCGCCTGGTCAGCATGAATCAGCTGGGGAGCGCCCTGAACGATCTCAACGATCCACCGGTCAAGTCACTGTACGTCTACCACTCCAATCCGGCCAGCATAGCCCCCGACCAGAATGCCATCATCCGCGGGTTACTGCGCGACGACCTGTTCACCGTCGTGCACGAACGCTTCATGACCGATACGGCCCGCTACGCCGACATCGTGCTGCCAGCCACCAGTTCACTGGAGCAGCCCGACCTGTACCGCTGTTACGGCAGTTACCACAGCCAGCGCTGCAGTGCCGTCATTTCCCCGGTTGGCGAGTCAAAGAGCAATTGGGGGGTATTCAGCCTGCTGGCCGAGGGGATGGGATGGAACGAACCTTTTTTCCGGCAGACGGCAGATCAGCTGATTGAACAGTTGCTTGATTTTGATACGCCATGGCGGGATGCGGATACAACCGACCGCTTGCGTCAGGGTAAACCGGTTTTTCTGACTCCGCCCTGTGATCCCAAGCAGCGTTGGCTGACCCGCTCGGGGCGTATCGAAATCCTTAATGAGCTCGAGCCGGAACCGCTGCCGCGCCCACTCCCGACCCACGCTGCCAGTGATGGTTTCCCGCTGCGCCTACAGCCGGCGGTGACACCCTTGGCCCTCAACTCCAGCTTCTACGAACAGGACGATCTGCGGCAGAAACAGGCATGCATGGAGCTGATGATGAATCCGGTCGATGCTGCTGTTCGGGGACTGACGGACGGCCAACTGGTTCAGGCCGGCAATGGCCTGGGTGAGGTCTGTTTTACCTTGAAAATTTCGGAGCGGGTTCCCGGCGGAACCGTGGTAACGGAGGGGGTCTGGTGGAGTGAGTTCATCCCCGGCGGGCGCGGCGTGAATGCCCTGACATCTCAGCGACTGACGGATGGCGGGCGGGGAAGTACCTTGTATGATGTGACCGTGGAGGTACGGGGAGCTTAGCGGATTTAGATATCTCTGTTACTCGCCATCCTGGCGATCATCAGGCCCCATACTCCGCCGTTTGCGGCGCAACAGCAATTGCAATACCAGATCCAGCAGGATCAAGCCACTGACGGCCAGAAGATAGGTCGTACGCCCCCGAAAATAGCCCA
>JAYTVV010000123.1:0-2149 GCA_043743795.1 Geobacteraceae bacterium | reverse complement strand
ACCGGCCGCGGAGATGAAAGCGCCGGGTGCCAGCATGGTCAGGAAGGATGCGCTGTTGGAGAAACAGGGAATCTTGTCGACTGCGCTGGTGCTGTCGGTGCAGCCGGAACTCCAGGTATACGGCCCACTCCAGTTGGCGTCGTACACCGCCCCCACCGAAACAATACCCGGCGTACAGGCGGGACTTGATATGCCGTTAGTGAAGGCGTTGTTTCCGGACGATGCCACCGGGATGATCCCTGCCGCCCGGAGATTTTTGATGGGGGTCACGTAGGGATTGCTAAATGCACTGCTGCAGAGGGCGGTATTATTCGAGTTGTCGCCCAGACTCATGTTGAGCGCGGTGATATTGTAGGTACTCCGGTTTGCTATGGCCCAGTTGATGCCGGCTATGATCCAGCTGGTGCTCGAGACACCGCCGGAGAAAGCGTTGATTGCAGAAATCTTTGTACCGGTGGCAAGCCCGGCAACAATACCGGCGATGTTGGTGCCATGTCCATTTGGATCGGCATTCAGGGTCACGTTGTTGCCGGTGACATCGACAGAGGCTGCTACCCGGCAACTGACCGGCGTTCCCGGAGCAGTGCAGGTGCCGAAGGCTGGAAGGGTGTAGTTGATGCCGGTATCGATAACCGCAACCGTGGTTCCGCTGCCCGTTATCCCTGCTCCGGAAACCACGGGCTGGCCGATGAACGGCAGGCTGTATGCCAGGTGCGGATAAACCGGGAGGTCTTCGTATACGGCCAGCACCCGCGGGTCGGCCAGGAGCCGGTCAAGGGCCGCGCGGTTCCTGAAACGAAGAACTGACATGGGGAGATGATCGTAGTCACGGATTTCATCCGCATCGGCGGCTTGTAAACCTGCTTTTGCGGATTGTTTTATGGAATGGTAGCGGGTACGCCGAACAGCCAGAATCGTGTCGTCGTCGAATTGTTTCCGGGCGCGCATTCGTAAACCTGCTGTCTCTGTTTCAACATCACGATCATCAAACAGGACAATCAGGTCCTGAGGTGCACCTTCGGAGAGCCCATCGGAAATAACAGGAGAAAGGTAGTTGCCTGCTAAACCTGTTGCCGGCAATGCGGACAGAAGGAGCAAACAGAAGATGGAATGAGCAAACCGGGACAGTTGGAGGCAAGGTTTCATGACGGCACGCGTTCTGCAGCGTCCAATTTTATTCGACGTCGCAGAAAACACCGGAGTGATACTCGCCGTAACGGGACACATTGTCCTTTTTGTATTCAATGACCAATTGCCTGATTTTAGCGATCTGCAGATCAATGGCGGAATAATCAAACGGTTTCAGGATACTTTTCAGAAACGACATACCAACCTCATCAATTATAAAGTGTTCTTCCGGGCACCTTTCTCTCGATCACTAAAGAGCCGGAATCATAGCACCACTATAAACCAGTAAACATTTCAAAGGTGTGCCGATATGGAAAATCATTGTTACATCTCAGAGGCAGTCAATTAAAATAATTTATGGATTATTTTTCCAGCTGATGCGAAGGAAGGCAAAATGTTGAGCGGGCTGATTAGCTTGGATTCGTTCGGCGATCCAATGACATTTTCTGCTTGGTCTCCTATGACATGGAAGTCAAAAACGGTTTCACACAAACCAGCAGCCGTTTGAGTCTCAGATCTACACGAATCAACAAAAGCGATCAGAGATTTCACAGCGATCTGACATCGCAAATTTTGTTCTACAAATCAAATCTGGAATGAAGAACATCCGGGATCTTTTGCCAGCAGATCGATCATCTCACGGGACATTCTTTCGCGCAAGACGTGGTCACTGCTTCGACTCAGGTAATACACGAGCTCTTCCCACTGGTGCTTGACAAATGGCTTCTCTCTGTAAGCATTCAATGCGTCCACGGTTGCCTTTATCTGTTTGGCGCTATGCTTGGGAGACATATCATTTCCTTTATCATTCCGGTCAACGCCACTAAAAGATAAATTTTGTCTTAAACATACCAGTTTTTTCCCTGATAGTTTGTTACAGTTGTGAAAATTAATTTATTGAGCACAATCCTCACGCCACAGGCACTCTTCCTGCCCGCACACCTCTGCGATGCCTTTACTGAAACAGGCTTCATTCGCCTCTGCCAACTGGATAGCTTGCACCAGTTCTGCCTTTTTCATT
>JAYTVV010000122.1:0-9607 GCA_043743795.1 Geobacteraceae bacterium | reverse complement strand
AGCTTGGCATAGCCCAGCTTTGCGCTGGTATAGACGACCGGGAAATCCAGCTGGTCGTCCGAGGCGTTCAGTTCGCAGAACAGGTCGAAGACCATATTGAGGACTTCTTCGGGGCGGCTGCCGGGGCGGTCGATCTTGTTGATGACCACGATCGGCTTGAGACCGAGGTCCAGTGACTTTTTCAATACGAAGCGGGTCTGGGGCATGGGGCCATCCAGGGCATCCACCAGCAGGAGGACCGAATCGACCATCTTGAGGACACGTTCAACCTCGCCACCGAAATCGGCATGGCCAGGGGTATCGACAATATTGATCTTATACTGACCATGATGGATGGAAAGGCTCTTGGCCAGAATCGTGATGCCACGTTCCTTTTCCAGGTCGTTGCTATCCATCACGCGCTCGGTGATGGCTTCATTCTCGCGGTACACACCGGCGTGCTTGAGCATGGCATCAACCAGGGTGGTCTTGCCGTGGTCAACGTGGGCGATGATGGCGATGTTACGGATTCTTTCCTGCATGGGTAAAACTCCTCAATCTGGCAAAATAAAAGGACGGGCTCAGGGCCCGTCCATAAGTTGCGGTACTATGGCAGTTTTTTCAGCAACTGGCAAGTAAATATCGTGTTACGGCCTTCTCATTGTTTCACAAACAAAATGTTCCTGACAAAACTTCAAGCTGCTTTTCTGAGAATCTTCTGGCAATAGCTGTTCAGGCTCTCACCCTCACGCATGGCACGGATAGCGAGCTTTTGGTGAAGTTCTTTCTCAACCCGCAGGACGAAGCGCCCGGAATACTCCTTGTTGGCCGTTGCAGGCGGCAACGGCTTACCATCCACACCGTACAGTTCAATGGCTTCTTCAACCATTCCGCACAACTCGCGATACACTGAAGCTTCGTCAACGCCATGCACACCACCTCGGACCAGGCCAGGGCAGGTACCCACGTAGCAGCCGTCTTCCTCGGACCACTGTACGATTTTGAGATAGTTGTCGCCTGGTTTCATTCTCCGATCTCCTCTATGGCTTCACGCACGGCCTTTTCCTGATAATTCTTGGCATCATCGCCAGGGCTGCCCGAGATCGTGACTGGCATGGTACAGCAGGAATGGATAAAGTTGCGATGGCTTCCCTTCCCGCCACGGTCCACAAAGCCCGCCTTTTTCAGATCAGCGATCAGTTCTCGAATTTTTCTGGGCATGAAATAATGATACTATTGTGATACTGGTGTGTCAACAGAGAGTAATCTCGCTGATCAGTTTTACAGTAGACATTGATTATAAATCAACCCGCGAGATATGCACCGTCTGAAACTATCCATATCTCTGAAATGCGAGATATGAGCGAGCAAAGCCAATGAAGTTGCAAACGGCTTGGCCTCCTGCGCCAGATCAGCAGAGGGCGAAGAAATCGCAAATTCATGTATCAGGAATATGTCAAAATTGTCAGTGAGGGGACTGAGTTACATAAAGGGGAGTAAAGTTTGCGAGGTTTTTAGCATATGAGAGACAGACCATTGCTATTCAATCTGGATTAAACAGTAAATGATGTAAAAAGGGGTAAATACTCCTAACCACCATAGATGATTAATTATTTCCCCAAATCCACCATCAAACCAGAGATCCACCCATTGAACTTATCCTTCCGAACCTGATCAAAAAACCCGGTGTAATCCTCCGGCGAAAGGAAATAAAAGTAATATCGCCACGGTTCGCCTGCTTCTTCAAGAGCAAGATTGAGCTTGCTGAAATGCTCTTTGCCGTCGCGGAACTTGGCCCTGTTCCGGTTGCCGTCGTCACCATCCTGCTTGATCTCCACCACCAACACATTGTGAGAATCCTTGAGCCGGATAAAGAAATCGGGATTGAAGAATTCGTTAACCACGTGGGTCTTACCGGTCCTGGATGGTTTGTATGAGTAAGGAAAGGAATAACAGCCCCGGTCCGGCGTTTTGATGAACGATTCAATCAGGCTGCTGTTCTCGAACAAAAGATCGCTGAACTGCCGCTCCGGTTTGTGGCTGGCGTAGAGCACGTTAGCCGGGGTCTTGAACTTTACGGCATCAACCGAATGCAAACGTTTGATGATTGCCTGTGCATCATCGTGGAGGGAGCTTTCGTCAATCTCAGCAATCTTGCGCCACTTGCAGTACTGCTCCCACAGATGAGCCTCATCCTTGCTGAACGGTTTGGCGTCACCATCAACATGATAGACGGCACCGCTCTCCTTGACCCGCCCCTCGGAGAAGGACTGCCGCATCGCCTCGCGATAATCAACGTTTTTCAGCTCCTTGGCCTTCTGGGTCTTGCGCGGATGTTCCCGATCCGTATCGCGGAACAGCGGACCAAATGCCTGCTGCACCAACGTCAGGTTTTCCCGGCTCAAGAACGTTTCGTCGTAACCACCTGCCTGCAGTGCCTCCTTGATCAGCTTCCTGATTCGGCTTTTCGGCCACACATCTCCCAGTTTTTCGTCCTTATCGGCAATGAAGTCATGCAACGTGCAGACAGCATATTCGATCTCCTGAATATCTTCATGCAGCATCTCAATCGCCAGTTTTCCGCTTTCTGAAAAGGTAGAATACTCGGTACTCGTGCGGCTTTGTGGTTTAAGGACCAATTTTATATCTTTTACTTTTTCCTTCTTGGTTTCCGTTGTCTGATCAACGAATTCGTAGTTGAGATTATGAAGCGGAAAAAAGAATTCCTCTCGACGGCTGTCATAACCCCAGGAAAGGGTGTTTTCCACCTCAAGAACATCTTTCAGCAGATTCCCGATTTCATCGGACCACGCTTCGTGATTGGTCACCTTTACCAAAGGCTGCACGTCCAGGGATGGTGGCACGCGCAGGCCGCGCCCCAACACCTGGGCGATGAGAAGTTTGGAACCAAAGGCCCGTGAATCGTGGGGAACGATCTGGAAAACGTTCTTCACATCCCACCCCTCGGTAAGCATGCTTACCGACACAATCCACTCCACCGGACTGGACGGCTCGTCAACGCTCTTCAGGGCAATCAGATTTTCCTTGCGCCGCTTATCAGGTGAGTCCTTGTCACCCCGCGGGGAGTAGGCCGCCACAACCCTGGCCTTTGCAGCCACAGCCGTGGGAATGCCGGAAGTAACCCAGATTGCCTTTTGTTCCGCCTCGGCACGACTGATCTTCTCCTTCTTCACCAGGAACTCCACCAGCAGCTTCCACTGTTCCACACACTCGGCAATGTCCTTGGTGACGACAATGGAAATCGGTCGCACCTTGGCACCGTACTCCTTCCAGTTCTGCTGATGCACGGCGTGGATCTTGTCCCAGCTCTGCTTCTTGTAGGTCTCTTCGATCACATAATCCGGCTTCTTGATAACCTTGCCCTCCACCGCCTGCTTCAGGCCAAAGCGATAGATGACATCCGGGAAATACTCATTGCCGGTATAGGCGGTACCGGTAACATGGATCAGGAAGCGGAAGCCGTACTCCGGGCTGATTAGGAACTGCAGCCACTTCTTCATGGACGCTTCGTTGCTGTCGTCGGGGCTGAACAGATGGTGCGCCTCGTCGTTCAGCACCAAGGTCCGTTCACCATGCCCCTTGAAGCTGTCGACAATGGAGGAACCGGCATTGGTGTAAACCGCATGGATATTTTCGATGCAGATATCGCCGGGCTGGATGGTTTCGTTCCCCCGCTTGATTCCCGGAATGGCCACAGCAGCACCCAGCTCCTTCATGATCTCCGCCAGGCGCGGATTGCCGGCCAGGGCGTTGAACTTATCCAGCAGACCATCCTCGATGGTCAGGGACGGACAGAGCACCAGCACACGGTCAACCAGACCTTCGGCCAGGGCAATGGCAGCGACACCATACATCAGGTAACTCTTCCCCCCACCGGTGGCGATATCCAGCGTGGCGGCCTTCCGGTCGCGCAGCGGCATCTTAGCCAGAAATGCATCAATACTGTCGTCATGACGCGGCGCCAGAACCGGTCTGCTGTTCCAGTTTTCGCGGGCCAATCGTTCCAGGTCGGGGTATTTGGGAGAAATGAGGAAACGGAGCGTCTCACGGGCAGCATCGCGCAGGAAGGCGTAATTGCCGGTGTGCAGCAGATTGAGGAAGGCATCGTACTTGCGAGCAATGGCTTCGGTGGCGTCGCTGGTGTCATCCAGCCGAAGGACCTGATCGCTGATGCGGAACTGAACGCTCATCGGAAGTCCCCCTTGCCAAAGACCAGCGTTTTTTCATTGCCGTAGCGGTCGCAGAGAATGACCATCAACTTTTCGCCCTTGAACTCCTGTTCCGGGATACAGATCTCCAGGCTCTTGGCCTTCTCCACCCCGCCCGCCGCCTTCAGCAGATCCTCACACCAAAATACCCGGTCCAGTCGGAAGACATCGCCATCGTAGTTGAGATCAACCATGGCCATGGAAAAAGTCTCGAAATTGGCGAAATCCTCCGGGTCGGTGGTCAAGGTCTTGGAGCGGAATTCACTCACCTCCACCACCAGCTCCGGCAGCAGCCCACGTGGCTTCAATCGCGGTTTGTACTTCACCACCGGCTGGGAGATGAAATCAAAGCCAATAGCGTCGATAACCTCGTTCACATCCGCCTCGCGCACCGGCTGTTTGAGTGCGCCCGGCTCATGCTGCTGGATCAGGCGCAGGATGACGGAGATCGGAACCTTGAGGAAGACATACACCGCACCGCCGCGCTCAATCTCATCCTCGGCAAAATCCATGGCGACCGTGGGTGCGATGATGTAGAAGCGCTCACTCTGCTTGCCGCGCAGGTTCTGGTGGAGATTTTCTACATAGCCGTAATCAAGGGTCAGGGTGGGGTGGTCCGGATAGTTCCAGAGCAAGGTGGAATGGGTGTTGATGTAGCCGTCCAGTTCCATGCCGTAGCGGCTGTGAACCTCTTCACGCACACCGAACAGCTTGAGCACAAAGGGGCGGTACTCCTGCCATGGCATTCCCCGCAGCGCCCCCATGTCGTACAGACCGGCGCGGTACAGGGCGAACTCCCTGGGTGGCAGCGGTTTTTCCTTCTCCACCTTTTCCTTCGGCGCTATCAGGGAAATACGGAATTCCTGGCCGTCGATGGTGATGCTCTTCTCGCCGGGACCGCTGTCCGGGTCGGCATCCTCCAGCCGGTCGGGCGGGATGTGGAGTTTGTCCTCCGGGCAGGCGATGGAGAGCGGTGCGCCCTTCTTGAGCAGGTCGTGTTTTGAGATCAACGCGGCAAGGTCGGCCAGAAGGTCAATCGTTACTTCACATTCACCTTTTTTGGCTTTTTCGGTAATGAGGAGGATGCTAGGGGTTTTCTTGAGGTGGGCGTCCCAGTCAGAAACCCGCTCGTGTGATAGTCTATCGTCATTTTTTGCTGATCCAACAATACTCGTCAGCGAAAAAAGTCGTTTCTGTATCGTGTAGATCGCCAGTTTACCGCAATCAAGAGCAATCCAGCGCCGCCCTAGCTTTTCAGCAACGACAGGGGTAGAGCCGCTTCCGGCGAAGCAGTCAATTACAATGTCGCCTTCTTTTGATGATGTTTTTATTATTCGCTCAAGTAAGCTTTCAGGCTTTTGGGTGGGGTAGTTGATTCTTTCTGATGCCTGTGAATTTACTGGAAAAACATCTAGCCAGAGATCCATTGTTGGTTGCCCCGGCAGTTCATCAAGATACCGCTTTATTCTTACTCCACCTTTTTGAGAATAATATAGCCTATTTTCTTCCTCATACCGCTGCATTGTAGTAATTGGACAGCGCCAAATTTTCTTTATACCCTTCCACTCATACTCATAACCGCCACCGCGCAGTCCGGCACCTATCAAATTGTCATCAGCAAATCTTCTACCATCGCTGTCAATATGATTATACCGTTGGAGTATGTGAGCTTGAGAGTATTGGCTGTATTGAGCATTAAAAATTGCATTATCTGACTTCGTATAAAAGAGAATTGAATCATGGACGTTTGCATATGTTTTCGAATCACTGTGGGCAGAAGTGCGTTTCCAAATTATTTCGTTTTTAAAGTTATATTCTCCAAACACCTCATCTAATACGGCTTTCAAGTAATGAATTTTCTTGGTGTCCAAATGTAGATAAATGCTGCCGTCATTTGCAAGAAGTTCGCGAAGCAGAATAAGGCGACGGCGTAAAAACTCAATGAACTGTGCCCCAAAAACTTTGTCTCGATACGCCTTCTCCTTGTCCTTCATGAAATCCTGCTTGGTGGCAAAGGGAGGATCGATGTAGATCAGCTTGATCTTGCCACGGGTACCGAAACGGTTCGGTCCCTGCTGATCAGCCAGGAGTTCTCGTAAGGCCAGCAGGTTATCGCCCCAGACCAGCAGATTGCGCCAGCCATCAGCGTGGGGCCGATCCTCGGCAAAGCGCCGCACCAACTGCCACGGCGCCGCAGGCGTCTCGGCCAGAACCTGTTCCCGCTTCATCTTCCCGGCATACTCCAGCCGGTACTCCTTACCGATCTCCACGCTCTGCATACCGCCGGGGAACAGTTTCCTGCGCCAGTGCGCAGGTATCTGCTCGCCAGCCTGCAGCAGGCGGACCAGTTCGTTGCGGTCATGTTCGGTAAGTGCGGTCATTCCGTTTTTCTTTAACCATCACATTCAGGCAGATTTCTCGGGTTGAAAGCCTCTAATAAGCAACCACGGGTATGCCTTATAGCATATCCAAGATATGTTATGAAAGACAATTCAGGGTATGTTTCGCCAGCACACGCCTCGCGGTATGCTCCACCTCAAAGGCGAGGCGCATATGGCAAAGATTCGTACCAACGAAGAAATAGGCTTCAGATTGAAGCAGCTGCGGGAGCAGGCGGGTTACAGTCAGGAGAGGCTGGCGGAACTCATGGGGGTATCAAAATATCAGCTGCAGAAGTACGAAAAAGGCACGAATATGTTGAACACGGAAAAGCTGCAACGGGCGGCGGAATCACTTTCCGTGCCGGTGCAGGAATTTTTCATAGGAGGTGGGGATGCCCTGCCGCTGGCGGTGGAAGAGAAACTACTCCTCGATTCCTACCGGGCTATCTCCGATAAAACCATCCAGGAAAGCATCCTCAAGATTGCAACCAACGCCACGAAGCAGAGCGATAAATAGTATTTGCGATTTTTAAAACAAAACGCCCCGCCGGAAGAACTCCGGCGGGGCGTTTTATTTAGCTATTGGCTACAACGTATCACTTGTCCTGTGGGGTCAGGCGTGTCTCCTTAAACCCGGAGACCTTCCAGGCCCCGTCAACCAACTCCAGCTCAACATCATGCTGAAAGGTAACCGGCCACTTGCAGAGTGCGGAGCTAACGCCGGGGGGAATGCGGCAGACCGTCTGCTCTACCTGCAGCTCGACAGCTGAATCCGATTTTTTCTTTTCGAGCTTCTTCTTTCGCTTGATCCAGGCAATATCGCCGGCAATGGAACTCACCGACGGCGGACTCATGCTGAATTCTTTACCATAGACCTTCATTGTGGTCGGCTTGGTCATCTGGACCCATGAATCGGCAAACTCGCGGGCGGATCCGCGCGAATCATCGTAGGCCCTCTGATACTGTCCGCGAGCCATGGCCTCTGCAAAAACGGCATAGGCCGTGAATGCCGGCGTGGGTGGTGCAAACCAACTCTGATAGATCCACCAGCCGCCGCCGGCAAGTGCGACCAGAAGCACGATCTTGAATACCAATGAAACGATGCCGGGACCTTGTTGGGGAGCCACCGGCACCGACCAGACCGGCTTCAAATCCTGGGGGCGCTGGCGGGATTCGGGGCGGGGTGCAGTGATGGACTGCATGTCGGCGAACGATGTTGACGCGGCCTGAGGCGTTTCAATTTCCTGGAGCGTGCAGATCACACCCGCTTCC
The DNA here is from genome assembly GCA_043743795.1 of Geobacteraceae bacterium. Classification (GTDB taxonomy): domain Bacteria; phylum Desulfobacterota; class Desulfuromonadia; order Geobacterales; family Pseudopelobacteraceae; genus JACRCG01. The sequence continues at coordinate 1,746 of JAYTVV010000122.1, read as the reverse complement.
TGCAGCTGGTCGCGCATGGCATAGGCCTTGTTGCCGTCCAGCTCTTTTAGAATGACTGAACCGGCCCCGGCCTTGAACAGATCACGCACCTGAGCATCCGCAAGCCCCAGTACAGGGCCAAGTTTGTGCAGAACCTCCGGTGGCTTTCTGCCTTCCACCAGCTTGCCACTGAAGATGACATTGAAACGCTTCTCTGCCATACCCTGTCCCTCCCTGACCCGATTCGGCACAAGCCGTCAGAAATTATAGGCGCACCTGCCCGTCCCCATAGACAATGAACTTGGTAGTGGTCAGATCCTCCAACCCCATGGGGCCAAAGGAGTGCAGCTTGGTGGTGGAGATGCCGATTTCGGCGCCCAGGCCCAGCTGGTTGCCGTCGGCGAAGCGCGTTGAGGCGTTGACCATGACACAGGAGGAGTTGACCTGGCGGATGAAACGCTGGGCGCGGCTGTAGTCGCTGGTGATGATCGATTCGGTGTGCAGCGAGCAGTAGCGGTTGATATGGGCGATGGCCGCATCCATATCATCCACCACCCGGCAGGCCAGAATCAGTTCCAGATATTCGGCGTACCAGTCCTCTTCCGTCGCAGCGGTGGCAACCGGCGCGTAGCTACGGAAGACTTCATCGCCGCGTAGCTCTACACCCAGTGCAGACAGGGTGGCGGCGATCCGGGGGATAAACTCCGCAGCCACATCTTTGTGGATCAGGAGCGTTTCCAGGGCATTGCAGACACCGGGGCGCTGGGTCTTACTGTTGACGATAATCTGCTCGGCCTTATCAAAATCCGCCGACTGATCGACAAAGATGTGGCAGACACCTTTGTAATGCTTGATGACCGGGATGCGCGAGTTTTCCACCACAAAGCGGATCAGGCTCTCGCCGCCGCGCGGGATGATCAGGTCGATCTGCTCTTCCTGCTTGAGCATTTCCAAAACCCCTTCCCGTTCGGTGAAGGGGATCAGCGACAGGGCCGCCTCCGGAATGCCCAGGCCCTTCATCACACCCTGCAGGACCTGGGCGATGGCGCGATTGGAGTGGATCGCCTCGGAACCACCCCGCAGTACTACGGCATTGCCGGCTTTGAGACACAGGGCAGCGGCATCGGCGGTCACATTGGGACGCGATTCGTAGATGATGCCGATGGTTCCCAGCGGGATGCGCATCTTGCCGACCATCAATTCGTTGGGGCGTTTCCGCATCCCCGTAACCTCACCCACCGGGTCGGGCAGGGCAGCCACCTCGCGCAGGGCATCGGCAATGCCCGCAATGCGCTTCTCATCCAGCATCAGGCGATCCAGCATGGCACTGGAGAGTCCTTTCTGCCGGCCAACCTCCAGATCCAGGGCATTTTCGGCCACCAGCTTGGCAGACTGTTCCGTCAGGGCCTCGGCCATTTTGAGCAGCATATCGTTTTTAATCGTAGTGGAAAGCTGCGCCATCACCAGCGATGCCTGGCGGGCATCCGCTGCAATTTGTGCAACCTGCTCAGCTATTGTCATAATTCAAGCTCCCTTACACAAAAAAATCTCACCAATCTAGCGGCGAGATTTCAGTTTACGGTAAACGTGTGGTCGCTTCAAGCGAATAAACACCTAACAGCGATCCATGTTTTTTGAGACTAACAGGTACACATCACCTGCCGCACGCGATATTCCCCGCCAATGATCAGGTACTCGCCTTCGCCCTTCATGATGCTGCCGGGCAGCAGGTCATTGTAGAAGAAAATCTTACACAGCGGAACGTGT
>JAYTVV010000121.1:0-24873 GCA_043743795.1 Geobacteraceae bacterium | reverse complement strand
AACTCCGATTATCAATCCTTCAAGTACAAAAATTTTCATGATGCTGGCAGCAGTAGCGCCCATTGATTTAAGAATGGCGATATCTCTTGTCTTGTCCATAACAACCATGAAAAGTGTTGAAGCTATGCCGAATGCGGCTACCAGTACGATTAAAGTCAGAATGATAAACATGACAATCTTTTCCGTTTTCAGTGCAAACAGAATGTTCTTGTTCATCTGCATCCAGTCGCGTGCGTAGAAGTTGACCCCCATCTCACGGTTGATGCTACGGGCTAATTCATCGGTATGATAGACGTCCTCTACCTTCAGCTGTATGCCGGTAACGGTGTCGCCAAGATCAAAAAAACGCTGGGCCTGGTCAAGGCTTACGTAGGCAAGCGTCGAGTCATATTCAAACATGCCGGTGTTGAAAATTCCGGCGACCTTGAACGGTTTCATGCGCGGCATCATGCCGAGCGGGGTAATATTACCCATCGGTGAAATGACATTGACCTTATCGCCGAGGAACAGATTGAGATGCTTGGCCAGTTCTTTGCCAACCATCAGGCCGGGTGTCGTGTCGGTCCCCTGGCCCATTTTGGGGTTAAGACCGTCAATACTTCCTTCAACAACTGACTTGCTGAGTCGTGTGACCTGCCGGTCGGTGACGACATCAATGCCCCGCAGAACGACTCCGGATACGTTCTTGCCGGAAGAAAGCATGACCTGGTTATAAATAAAAGGTGTTGCTGCCTGAACCCCTTTAAAGCCTTTCAGCTTTTCGATAACCGCCCGATATTCCTCCATTGGTGCACCGCTCCGGATTACAACGATATGGGCGTTCGTGCCGAGTATTTTTTCCTTCAGGTCATTTTCGAAGCCGGTCATGACTGCCAGAACCACAATCAGCGCCATGACACCGAGCGCAACTCCTGCAGTGGAAATAAACGTTATTATGGATATAAAGGTCGATTTCCGTTTTGCCTTCAGATAACGCAAGCCGATGAATAGTTCAAATGGCATCGGCTATTTGACTTCCTTGCGCAGCTGCGGAAACAGTATGACATCCCGGATCGACGGGGAGTCAGTCAGCAGCATTACCAGACGATCGATACCGATTCCTTCGCCGGCTGTGGGTGGAAGGCCATACTCCAGCGCCCGGACATAATCTTCATCCATATAGTGTGCTTCTTCGTCACCTTTGTCTTTTTCGGCAACCTGAGCCAGGAAGCGTTCTTTCTGGTCTACCGGATCATTTAATTCGGAGAACGCATTGGCAATTTCGCGTCCCCCGATGATCAGTTCAAAACGGTCAACGATCTCAGGGTTATGGTCGTTTTTGCGCGATAATGGTGAAACTTCGGTGGGGTAGGCGGTGATGAAGGTAGGCTGAAACAGCTTGTGTTCGGCCACTTCTTCAAAAATCTCCATCAATAGTTTGCCGTAACTGATTCCGTCAGGAAGCGTAAGGCCGATGCTGCGAGCATACGACAGAGCCAGGTCGCGGTCGTCAAGTTGCTTTTCCTCGATGTCGCCATACTCCAAAATGGCTTCCCGAACAGTCAGCCGTTTCCATGGCCGCTGAAAGCTGATTTCAAGTCCCTGGTTGGTGAAATCGAGGGTGCCGAGTACTTCCTGGGCGATGTGGCAGAACAGTTCCTCAGTGAAATCCATCAGATCTTCATACGTGGCATATGCCTGATAAAATTCCATCATGGTGAATTCCGGGTTATGGCGCACCGAAATTCCCTCATTGCGGAAGTTGCGGTTGATCTCAAAGACCCGCTCCAGGCCGCCGACAACAAGTCGTTTCAGGTACAGCTCCGGTGCCACGCGGAGATACAGCTCCATATCAAGAGTGTTATGGTGAGTGATAAAAGGGCGTGCTGTCGCACCGCCTGGAATCTGGTGCATCATGGGAGTCTCGACTTCAAGAAAGTCACGACCGGTCATGAAGCTGCGGATCAGGTTGACAATGCGGGAACGCTTGATAAATATTTCACGCGCTTCAGGATTCACAATCAAGTCTACATACCGTTGGCGGTAGCGGGTTTCCACGTCGGTCAGGCCGTGAAATTTTTCCGGCAGCGGCAGGAGCGATTTGACAAGCAGCCGGATGGTGCGGATGTGGAGGGAAAGCTCACCTGTTTTGGTGCGGAACGGATAGCCTTCAGCGCCGATGATATCACCGATGTCAAATGTTTCGAACACAGCAAACGCTTCTTCACCGATCTCATCTTTTTTAACGTAAAGCTGGACCCGTCCCTTTCGATCCTGAAGCTGTATAAAAGCTGCTTTGCCAAAAGACCTGCGCGCCAGAATACGACCGGCAACGCTTATGTTGGCATCAGCAGCGTCGAGCTGCTCCACGGTGCCGTATGCCGCGATGATGTCAGCAGAAGTATGTTGCGGTCTGAAATCATTAGGGTAGGGGTTGATGCCCGCTTCCCAGAGTGCATCAACTTTGCGGCGTCGTTGGAGCAGGAGTTCACTGAGTTCTTCCATGGTGGTGATTCAACCTTTCACATCTAAAAATGGTATTCGGAATCAAGCGGATAAAAATATCCTCAACAACTACTCAGGTCAAGGAAAAAGGATGGAGTCTGTATCACAAGTCCATCCCGGTTTATTGATTTTCGAGGACCTTTTTCGGGCGTTTCGGAGCGGCGGCCCGTTTAACCGGCGTTGGTTTTTCAGCAGCAGCAAGCGGCTGTGATTCCGTTACGGTTGATTCAATTTCAGCGCTCTTTTTGGGTGTGGTCCGTCGTGGTTTTTTTTGTGACAAAAGTGGTTCAACAACAACGGTCACCTCTGTTGCAGGAGTAGAAGGTGGCGGTTCAATAATCGTTACGTTCGACTTTTTTGCACGAGGCGCCCGGGCACGTTTCGGTTTGGCTTCAATCTCAGGCACTGCTTCAATTGCGATGGCGATCTCAGCAGAAGCGGGCTCAGAAACCGGTGCTTCCGCCCCCTCGTCCAAAGAATGCTCCTGGGCTTTGCTCGTTTTACTGCGGCTGCGGCGCCGCTTGCGTTTTTTCGGTTTACCGGTTTGATCTTCCGTAATGGTGTCTGAATCTGAAGCTGCAATATCAGAAGTATCAGTATCAGCATCCGGAGAACTGCTCAGTTGATCTGATTCTGCTACAGTTTGGTCGAGTGCAGCTGCATCCGGAGATATCTCTCCGGTACTGCGACTGCGCCGCCGCTTCCGTTTCTTGGGTTTAACAGATTGGTCTGCAGCAGTGTCGCTTGATTCCGTAATGGTGGAGCCGTCTGCTTCAGGGATAACTTCTCCTTCGGGACTCTCGTCAGTATCTGCAGCTGTCTCAGGCTGGTCGAGTGCTGTTGCATCCAGTTGCACCTCACCGGCAGTTTTTTTCTTCTTTTTACGGCGTTTACGTTTTTTTGCTCCATCTGCAGGTGCGACTACTTCGGCTTTCAGCCCCTCCACTGTGGCTATCTGGAGAACTGGAGTGATTGACACAACCGGTTTGTAGGTTTCTTCCGCCTCGGCTTCGCTTTTTAGAACATCCTCAAGGTGCGGTCTTTCGCGTTTTACGGTATCGAGTTCCAGCTGGTTGAGAAGGAATGATGTTTTGCCTTTGACGGTTACTTCGATTTCGTAATCATTTTCAATCTGGGTCAGTTCACGCTTTTTACGATTAAGCAGATAATACGCTACTTCCAGAGGCAGTCCGCCACGCACTTCGGCAACGGTTCCTTTTGCCGCCGCAGCGTGGACTTTACGAAGGAATGATACCGCCATGGCTTCGACCGACTTGACTTTGCCGCGCCCTTCGCAATGAGGACATTCCAGATGGATCGCATCATTGAGAGTCTTGGCAATCCGTTGGCGCGACATTTCCATAATGCCGAATTGTGAAATACGGCCAACATTAACCCGGGCCTTATCCATTTTGAGCGCATTTTTGAGCGTTTTTTCCACTTCACTATTGTGCTTGTTTTCGCGCATGTCGATAAAGTCGATGACAATCAGTCCACCCAGGTCGCGCAGTCGCAACTGTCTGGCAACTTCCTCAGCCGCTTCGGTGTTTGTCTTGAAAGCGGTGTCTTCAATGCCGCGCTCTCCGCTTGATTTCCCGGAATTGACATCGATTGAGACTAATGCTTCGGTCGGTTCAATGATCAGTGAGCCCCCGGATGGTAACGGCACCCGCTTCTCATAGATCTGGTCGATCTGCTCTTCAAGTTGAAAACGGGAAAAAATCGGCCGTTTCTCCTTGTGCAGCTTAACCCGTTTCTCGCAGGCCGGCATCGTGTCCCGGAAAAACTCCTTGGCTTCACGATAGGCCTCCTTGCTGTCAACCAGTACCTCGTCAATGTCATCTGAAAAATAGTCCCGTATGGTGCGAATGATCAAGCCGCTGTCACGGTATATTTCTCCTGCCCCCTTGATTTCAGTCGCCTTCTGCTTGATCGATTCGTACAGGTCGGTTAGATTCGCAAAATCTTTATGCAACTCCTCAGGAGCACGTCCCACCGCTTCAGTGCGGATAATGTAGCCGGTTCCCTCGGGTATATTCATCTCTGCTACAATTTCTTTTAACTTTTTGCGAGCCCCTTCCTGCTCCACCTTACGGGAAATGCCGGTTGAATCACTGCCCGGCATTATAACCATGTACCGTCCCGGTAAAGAAAGGTAGCTGGTAAGTGCAGAGCCTTTATTATCGCGCTCATCCTTCTCGATTTGTACTACCAGTTCCTGACCGCGATGCAGAACCTCCTGAATACGTGGGCGACGTTTGCGCTGCTCTTCCGGAATATCTTCACGCCATTCCCAGTAGTCGGGGTGCAGTTCGCCAATCTGGAGAAATCCCGGTTTGGCGCGGCCTATATCAACAAACGCAGCCTGCAGTCCCGGTTCGACACGAACGACGACGCCCTTGTAAATGTTCCCCTTGATTTGCTCTTTACCGCTGATTTCTATGTTCAGCTCCATCAGGCGACCGTCGTGAACGATAGCCACACGAGTTTCCTCGGGGTGCATGACATTGATCAGCATTTTTTTGCTTATAGGTGCGCTCATAGAATGTATAACCTTTCACGTCCGGGTGGTAGTTGTCGACTTGCATGCAAAACGGGCGGATTATATCCCTTTTGTCGCTGAAAGCAAAGAAAAAGGCGGCACAGGGTAAATCCCCGTACCGCCTGACTTGAAGCGATAATGAATCGCGAACTACATCATTTTTGCCAGAAGCGGCACAATAAGAAGCGAGACAATGTTGATGATCTTGATCATCGGGTTAATTGCCGGACCGGCTGTATCCTTGTAGGGGTCGCCGACGGTATCGCCGGTAACAGCAGCTTTGTGGGCTTCGCCACCCTTGCCGCCGTGATGGCCGTCTTCGATGTACTTTTTTGCATTATCCCATGCGCCGCCGCCGGTGGTCATGGAGATGGCTACGAAAATACCGGTGACGATAGTACCTACGATTACACCGCCCAGAGCCTTTGGTCCGAGAGTGAAGCCGACGATAACCGGAGCCAGAATCGGGATCAGGCCGGGGATAACCATTTCTTTCAGGGCTGTCTTGGTAACAATGTCAACACAGGCTGCATAGTCCGGTTTGCCGGTGCCTTCCATAATACCCTTGATTTCTCGGAACTGACGACGTACTTCAACAACAACAGCACCGCCGGCCTTGCCGACAGCTTCCATACATTGTGCGGCAAAGTAGTAGGGGAGCATGCCGCCGACAAAGAGACCGACTATGATGTAAGGATCAGAAAGGTCAAACTTGATGATTTCTTTGCCTGCAAGTTGCAGTGCGTGGTTCAGTTCATCAACGTACGAGGTGAAGAGGATAACAGCGGCGAGGCCTGCAGAGCCGATCGCATAACCCTTGGTAACAGCTTTGGTGGTGTTGCCGACAGCATCCAGCGGGTCGGTAACAGCGCGGACAGAATCATCAAGTTCTGCCATTTCGGCGATACCGCCGGCGTTATCGGTGATTGGACCATAAGCGTCCATGGCGACAACTATCCCGGTGAGAGAAAGCATGGAAACGGCGGCGATAGCGATGCCGTAAACTCCGGCACACTGGAACGCAACGATGATGCCGGCAGCGATAACGATTACCGGAGCGGCGGTTGACTTCATGGAAACGCCCAGGCCGGCGATGACGTTGGTGCCATGACCGGTTGTGGAGGCCTGAGCAATGTGCTGGACCGGGCCGTACTCAGTGGCGGTGTAGTACTCGGTAATCCAGAAGATGGCACCGGTAACAACAAGGCCGACGATGGCGGAAATGAAGATGTTTATGGCACTGAAAGTTACGCCGGCGGAGTTTGTAAGCCCCGCGGGGAACATCTGGACAGTGACGAAGTAGAATGCGATGCAGGCGAGTACGGCTGATGCGATCAGTCCCTTGTACAGAGCTGTCATGATCTTGCCGCTTGAGCCAAGTTTAACGAAATAGGTGCCGATGATGGAGGTAATGATCGAGATGCCGCCCAGAATCAGCGGGTAGCTGACGGAGCTGGCACTGCCGGTGAAGGTGATGGCACCCAGCAGCATGGCGGCGATCAGAGTCACGGCGTAGGTTTCAAAAAGGTCAGCAGCCATACCGGCGCAGTCGCCGACGTTGTCGCCGACGTTATCAGCAATAACAGCAGGATTGCGTGGGTCGTCCTCAGGGATACCGGCTTCAACTTTGCCGACAAGGTCAGCGCCAACATCAGCGCCCTTGGTGAAGATACCACCGCCAAGACGGGCAAAGATGGAAATCAGCGAACCACCGAAGCCCAAACCGACCAACTGGGTAACTACATCCTTGACAGGTTGTCCCGGCATGAGTTTCAGCAGGATCATGTAGTAACCGGCAACGCCGAGAAGCCCCAGGCCAACTACGAGCATGCCGGTAATTGCACCACCCTTGAAGGCAACGTTAAGGGCTTTGGTGATGCCGCTTTTTGCAGCTTCAGTTGTGCGCACGTTGGCGCGTACGGATACGAACATACCGATAAAACCGGTCAAGCCGGAGAAAAGCGCACCAACAGCAAAACCGACTGCTGTTTTGGGGCCGAGTGTTGCGAACAATGCAACAAACATGACCACACCAACGGCGGCAATGATCGTATACTGGCGTTTCATGTAGGCGCCGGCGCCTTCCTGAATCGCTGCGGCGATCTGCTTCATCCGGTCATTGCCCTGCGGCAGACCCAAGATCCAGCTTGCCGTGATCAGTCCGTAGGCGACGGCTGCGGCGGCACAAGCCAAGGCAAAAAAAACTGCATACTGTTCCATTTTTACTTCCTCCTATTTTCAAGTATGAATAGCCAATCGGTGGCGTGCATGCGGTATAGCCCAAAAACGGTAGATAGTTAATGGAATGACCCGCTTTTGTCAAGTATAATTACAATTAATTGTGATCCGGCTCTTCGTTACAGCCGTTTAAAACGGTCGTTACAGATGCTTGTCAACTGGATGCACACGTGGTATATCTGCCCCGGTACCATATACGGAGAAGGAGGATTTAGTATGAAGTATTTGAAGATGATGGTGTTGCTTGCGGTGTCATGTCTCGCTGGATGTGCCTCACAGGGTTCTCTTGAAAATGTTCGCAATGATATTGACTCGGTTAAAACCAGACTTTTTTCCATTGACAGGGATCTTGCCAGTATTCGGGAAGAATCAAAGGTGAGTGTTGGTGCTATTGAAAAAGGTTTTAAGGCAGATGTTGCTGCTGTCCGGAAAATGTCTGCAGATATTCAGGCCACTATTGACAGTACTAAAGGTGAAATGCAGGGGTTAAGCGGCAAGCTTGACGATACGACCCTTGCGGTAAAAAAACCTGCCGAGGATCTTGCCCGATATCGGGAAGATGCCGATAAGCGGATTATTGCTTTGGAGGAGCGTATCCTGAAACAGCAGTCGGTTCTCGACTCCCTTACCAAAAAAATGGCAGAATTGGCAAAGGCAAAAAAAGAGGAAACAGTGTCTGCTCCGGATTCACTTTATTTGAAGGGGCTTGATTCGCTTAAAGCTGGTGAGGTTGCTACGGCGCGGGAACAGTTTGCCAAATTTCTTGAGCAGAATCCCAAACATGAACTGGCTGCCAATGCTCACTATTGGATTGGCGAGACGCACTACAGTGAAAAAAACTATGAGTCAGCAATATTATCCTATCAGGAAGTTATCAAAAACTATCCGGGTAAGGAAAAGGTGGTTGCTGCGATGCTGAAACAGGCTATGGCTTTTGATGCGATCAAGGATGCGAAGAGCGCCAAGTTTGTTCTGAAAAAGCTGATAGAGGGTTTTCCAAAAAGTGAGGAAGCCAAAAAAGCGAAAGAAATGTTAAAGGTTATGAAGTAACAATTACGTCCTGATAAACAAAAAAGGGCGACACCATTAGTGGTGCCGCCTTTTTTTGTCAAAAACAGATCATACGTTATAATACCCCTTTTGTTGACATGACCCCTTCCACACGCGGGTCAAGTTGGGTTGCGCTGTCCATAGCCCGGGCAAATGCCTTGAAGCAGGCCTCGATAATATGATGCACATTGTCACCATACATGACATTGATATGTAGATTGAGGCCGCAGTGGTTGACAAATGCTTGAAAAAACTCACGTGCCAGCTCTACATCAAAATCGCCAATCTTCACTTTTGGCAGGTTGACATGATAGACAAGATAAGGCCTGCCGGAAATATCAACTGCCACACTGGCAAGTGTTTCATCCATAGGAACGGTACTCTGACCGTAGCGCCGAATACCCTTCTTCTCTCCCAGCGCCTGCTTGAATGCTTCGCCCAGTACGATGCCGATATCTTCAACGGTGTGATGAAAGTCGATATCGATGTCGCCGCATGCTTCAACAGTCAGATCAAACAGGCCATGGCGGGCAAAAAGATTGAGCATATGGTCGAGAAACGGTACCGACGTACAGATGCTGGCAGCTCCAGAGCCATCAACTGCCAGGGACAGCTTTATTTTAGTTTCTTTTGTGATCCGTTCAATCGTTGCGGTGCGGCTCATTATATCACTCCTCCGATAATTGTTGTTTCAACAAGTCGAACTTGCTGAGGGGGCTGCCGTGAACCAGAGTGGCTTTCTTCGTATCATCATTCCATAGCGAGATATACCCCTTCCATCCTTTACTCGAAAGGAGTTCTACCAACGAATTGAGCACCTCGATTGATGGATGTTCGTGAAAAGCGTTATATCCGCAGTAACCACCCGGCGGAAGCAGACGGAAAGCGCCGAATCCTTTGGCGATGTTGCGCTTGACCACTTCTGCTTCTCCACTTTCCCAGCTGATCTCCTCATAGGCTGTCCACCCGCAGACCGGGCACATGACCCGTCGCGCACTGTTTTTGCCCCATCCCTCGGTGTCCACCCGCGCATAGATGAATCCGCATTGTCCGCAATGCTCATACATATCTCTGAGAGGCATGACGTCTCCTTTAGCCGATTTCTGTAATAGCGGCCAGTGTCGCTTCCATATCTTCTCTCGTGCCGATCGATATTCTGATGCCGTGGGCCAGCAATGGGTCTGAAAGCAGGCGGGTCAGGATTTTACGGTTGAATAGTCCGTCATATATCCGTTTGCCGTTTTTATCCGGCGGTGAGGCAAAGATGAAGTTTCCGTGTGACGGAATAACGCTATAACCAATTCTGATCAATTCATTTGAAAACCACTCGCGGGTTTCAATGATTTTCCGGCAGGATTCACGAAAATACGATTGGTCCTGAAGAGCGGCAACACAGGCAGCCTGAGCCAGTCGATCAAGGTTGTAGTGATCACGTATTTTGTCCAGCGCAGCAATGATTTCCGGACGGGCAATCGCCAATCCCAGGCGCATGCCGGCCAGAGAATAACTTTTTGACAACGTGCGGGTTACGACAATATTTTCATACTTCTTTACCAGTTCGAGCGCGTTCACGTCGGCAAAATCTGCATACGCCTCATCAATCACCAGCAATCCGCCGCAATTCTGGGCTAGTTCCTCGATATACTCCAGTGGAAATGCAAAGCCGAGTGGTGAGTTGGGGGTGGTCAGGAAGAATATCTTGCCATGATAATACTCGGGAAAAGCCTCGATAGTGAACGAGTCAGTCAAGCCGTAGGTGCAGACCGCCGCGCCCTGGATTTCAGCCAGCGTGGAGTAATAGGAGTAGGATGGATGGACATAGCCGACGTCCTGTCCCTGGCCGGCGCAGGCACGGATAAGATTGTTGAGCACTTCATCTGAGCCGTTGGCCATTATTATCCAGGAGGGGTCGAAGCCATACAATGCACCGGCAACCTCCCGCAGTTTTTGACTGGAGGAACTTGGATAGGTGCGCAGGGTGGCCCCGTCACTTCCAAGTTCTGCCAGAATTGCTTCAACAACTTTGGGTGAAGGGGGGTATGGGTTTTCATTGGTATTGAGTTTGATCCACGATGCCACATCATCCGGCTGGAAGCCGGGAACGTAGCCTGTCATAGCGGCAATGTTGGGGCGAAGGTACTTCACTCTAGTTCTCCTGTCGAATACTTACTGACCGACCATGCGCTTCCAGCCCTTCCAGTGCGGCGATCCTGACGATATCATTCCCCAGTCGCTGCAGTCCGGTTTTTGAAAAATAGACAATTGAGGACTTTTTGACAAAATCATCAACCGATAGCGGGGAAAAAAAGCGGGATGTGCCGCCGGTCGGCAAGGTGTGGTTCGGTCCGGCCAGATAATCACCTGCCGCTTCGGGAGTCCAGTGCCCCATAAAAATTGCGCCGGCATTGGTTATCTGCGACAGAATTGCAAACGGATCTGCCACTGCCAATTCCAGGTGCTCAGGTGCGATCCGGTTGGAAAATGTAATAACCTCATCCAAGGTCTCGGCCACAATGATTGCTCCGTACTGTTCCCAAGAAGCGCGGGCAATGGTCTCACGGGAAAGCTTTGCCAGCTGCAGCTCAACCTCGACAGCCACTTGCTCGGCAAACGAACGATCTGTGGTTATCAGGATTGACGATGCAAGTTCATCATGCTCCGCCTGTGAGAGCAGATCAGCAGCGATGTGGGCCGGGGTGCCGCTGCCGTCATTTATCACCAGAATCTCGCTCGGTCCGGCGATCATATCAATGCCGACTTGGCCAAATACCAGTTTTTTGGCGGTGGCGACGTAGATGTTGCCTGGTCCGGTGATTTTGTCAACTTTAGGAATTGTTGCCGTGCCGTAAGCCAGCGCCGCAACCGCCTGTGCTCCGCCCATCCGGAAAATGCGGTCAACGCCTGAAAGGCTTGCAGCCACGAGTACATGGGGACTGATCTCACCACCGGGCGAAGGTGCCACCATGATGATTTCACCGACTCCGGCAACTTTGGCCGGAACAGCATTCATAATGACACTGCTCGGGTAACTTGCCTTGCCTCCCGGAACGTAAATGCCAACCCGCGCCAGTGGCGTGACTTTCTGTCCCAGCATGATGTCCGGTTCCTCAGTCGAAAGCCAGGTCTGCTGCTTCTGCTTTTCGTGGAACCGGGTAACCCGCGTGACTGCCAATGTGAGTGCGGCAATTTCATCATCAGAAACCAGTGCAAACGCGGCTTCAATCTCTGCTTCAGATACTTCCAGTTCTGAAACTGTTGCGGCTTCCAGACGGTCAAAACGGCGGGTCAGCTCCAGTACCGCTTCATCACCTCGCTGACGAACATCGGCGATGATACCAAGAACGACCTGTTCCACCTCACGCCCTGTTTCCTCACCACGGGAGAGTATGGCATCAAATTTTTGAGAAAAATCTGACTCTTTAATATCAAGAAAAAGCATATTTACCTTGCTCAGTTCGACTGGAGCAGCTGCTCCAATCCCTGGATAATATTTGAAATTTGTTTGTTTTTTGTTTTCAGGCTGGCACGGTTCACAATCAGACGGGTGGTGATTTCGGCTATGGTTTCAACCTCGACCAGTCCGTTCTGACGCATTGTCTCGCCGGTTGAAACCAGATCGACAATCCGGTCAGAGAGACCAACCAGCGGAGCCAGTTCGATCGAACCATAGAGCTTAATGATCTCGACCTGCACCCCTTGTGCGGCAAAATAGTTTTCAGTCACATGCGGGTATTTGGTCGCAACGCGAATATGTGACCAACGGGAGGGATCATCCGTTTTTGACCGGTTGGCCGGTTCGGCGACCATCATGCGGCAATAGCCGAATTTCAGGTCGAGTGGTTCATACACATCTTTACACTGTTCCATCAGCGTGTCCTTGCCCACAATGCCAAGATCGGCGCTCCCGTATTCTACGTAGGTCGGAACATCGGTTGCCCGCACGATCATATAACGCATCCGCTGTTCCTGATTCTCGAAAATCAATTTACGGGAATCAGAGAGCAGTTCGCGACAATCGATGCCGATCTGGCCGAACATTTCGACCGATTCTTCTAAAATACGCCCCTTCGGGATGGCTATGGTAATCCAGTCACTCATTCTTTAACTCTCACGATATCCGCACCCAGGGCGGCAAATTTTTTCTCGATCGATTCATAGCCACGATCCAGGTGGTAGATGCGGGTGACCTCGGTAGTGCCTTCTGCGGTGAGGCCGGCGAGAATCAATGAGGCTGAGGCCCGGAGATCGGTTGCCATAACCGGCGCACCGGACAGTTTTTTTACACCTTTGACCGTTGCCGTGCTTCCTTCAACCGTGATGTCGGCACCAAAACGCTGCAGTTCAGAGACGTGCATGAAGCGGTTTTCAAAGATGTTTTCCGAAATGACGCTCGCCCCCTCTGCACCGCACATCATCGCCATAAACTGGGCCTGCATATCAGTCGGAAAACCGGGGTAGGGACGGGTCTTGATGTTGACACTCTTAACCCGCTTCGGTCCTTTGACTCTCACAACACCGTCACGACTGGTAATTTCAACTCCTGCATCCTGCATCTTGAACGCCAGCGCATCGAGATGTTCGAGTTTCATACGGTGGATACGGATATCCCCGCCGGTCATCGCCGCTGCAATCATAAAAGTGCCGGCTTCAATCCGGTCCGGCATAACTTCGTAATTAGCCGCTGAAAGCTCGGAGACACCCTGGATTCTGATGGTGTCGGTACCGGCCCCCTCTATCTTAGCGCCCATGCGATTCAGGTACAGAGCCAGGTCGACGATTTCGGGTTCGCGTGCGGCATTCTCCAGCAGGGTTTCGCCCTTGGCTGTTGCAGCGGCCATCATTAAATGCTCGGTGCCGCCGACGGTAGAGACGTCAAAGTTGATGCGAGCGCCCTTGAGATGTCGGCATTTTGCTTCTACGTAGCCATGTTCAAGCGTTATTTCGGCACCAAGTGCCTGCAGTCCTTTCAGGTGCAGATTGATCGGACGGGCACCGATGGCACAGCCGCCCGGCAGTGACACCCGTGCCTTGCCGAAACGGGCCAAAAGCGGTCCAAGCACCAATACCGAGGCCCGCATGGTTTTGACCAGATCGTAGGTGGCTTCATGGCAGTTGATAGTTGTTGTATCTATTTTGACGATATTGCCGTTGCCTTCAACATGAGCGCCGAGTGAATCCAGTACCTTGATGGTGGTGTTGATGTCACGCAGAAACGGTACGTTGCTGATCTGGTTGACTCCCGGGGCCAGAATTGTCGCAACAAAAATGGGGAGTGAAGCGTTCTTCGAGCCGCTTACCGTTACGTCACCCTTAAGTTTCTTGCCACCTTTGATTATGAGCTTGTCCAATCAGATGCTCCTTTAATGCCTGGTTAAATGTGCGCATATTACTTGATGGGCCGGTTCTTGTCCAAATAAAAGTTGCCAAAAATCAGTCATCAACTGTCTTCAATGAAATTATCGCAGGACGTAAAATTTGATATAACTAATTCTGTAAATCTGTGGTATCGTCTCGTACCGTTTTCCAACTGCTGTAACAGAATATAGGTGCATCTATGTTCCGATTTACTCTGAAAACCAAAGTAACGCTGCTTTTCCCACTGGCCATTACTATTGTACTGGCCTGCATACTTTTTCTGATTCAACACTCCCTGCAGGTCTACATAAAAGAGTCAATATCAAGCCAGCAGTTTCAGCTCGTATCCAGCATGGTGGATAAAATTGACGACAGGCTTGTGTTTTCTCATAAGATACTGCAGACACTTGCTAAAAAAATGGATTCAGATCGAATTGCCGATCCGGTGCAGGCGCATGCGTTTCTCATAGAACGTACAGAGTCAACTGAACTGTTCGATAATGGGGTCTTCCTGTTTGATCGCACCGGGCACATTATTACTGAACTGTCGTCGGGGAGTCCCCGCACGGGGATGGATTTTTCATATCGGGACTATTTGAAAGCCACTTTTGCAACAAAAGCACCCTGTATTTCCGATCCCTACATCTCATCCCAGAGTCACCATAACCCGGCAATTATGATGACGGCACCAATTTTTGATTCCAGCGGCACCGTAATTGCCGTGCTTGGCGGCAGCATTGATCTTATGCATCCCAATATCATGGGTGGTATCCGTTCCGCTAAGGTTGGCAAGACCGGGTATATGTTCCTCTTTGACACAAATCGGACCAATATTGTGCATCCTGATCCCGATCGGATGATGAAACGGGATCTCCTGCCTGGAGCCAATAAACTTCTCGACCGGGCGATTACAGGATTTGACGGTACCGGTGAGACGATTAATTCTCGCGGTCTGCACACACTGACGACATTCAGGCATCTTAAGGCAAAAAACTGGATTCTGGGTGCCAATTATCCCGTTGTTGAAGCATATGCACCCGCGAACAAAGTCAGAACTGTTTTTTTGGTGGTCCTGCCGATATTTTCGTTGACACTGTTTTGGTTTATGCGGCGGTATCTGAACAGAATGACGGACCCGATTATTTCACTCACTCACCATGTGGAAGCATTGCCGGGAAAAAGCGGTGCATCCCGGCTCTTCTCTATTCAGGGTCATGACGAGGTTGCAACATTGGGGCAGGCTTTTAACCAGCTTGTGAGTGAGTGTGATCTACAACGGAGCAGGCTGGAGGAAGATCTCGAAAAGCATGAACGCGCTGACAAACAGCTGCAGAGCCAGAATGAATATTTTCAGGCATTGCACGAAACGACACTCGGTCTGATCAAACGACTGGATGTTGCCAGCGTTCTTCAGGCCATTGTTGTTCGTTCCGGGAGATTGGTAGGGACAGAACACTGCTTTCTGTATCTGGTAAATGGTGCTGGTACCGAGCTGAATATGGTGTATCAAAGCGGAATTTATAACTCGCTGATCCATCACCCGATCAAACGGGGAGAGGGTGTGTCCGGTCGTGTATGGGTGTCAGGAGAACCTTTTTATATTGACAACTATAACCATTGGGAGGGACGTCTCCCGGATTCTGATAGAAATCTTCTACACGCGATGGCGGGTGTTCCGCTTAAAGTTGGTGAGGAGGTCATCGGGGTGCTTGGTCTTGCGTTTATTGACGAGGGAGCTGTATTCAGTGACCAACAGATGGAAGTCCTGGACCAGTTTGGCGAGTTGGCCTCGCTGGCACTTGAAAACGCCCGACTAAATGAAGAGTCACAACGCGAATTGGCTGAACGAAAGCGGGCAGAAGAACGGTTGCGTAAACTTTCAGTAGCAGTTGAACAGAATCCCGCTTCAATAATCATAACTGATACCACCGGCACCATTGAATATGTCAACCCCCACTTTACCGAACTGACCGGCTATACTTTTGAAGAAGCGGTTGGTCAAAATCCGAACATTCTTAAAACGGGAGAAACCGGTAACGCGGAATATACGCAGCTGTGGGAAACCATCCTTGCCGGTGGCGAATGGCGTGGTGAATTTCACAACCGTAATAAAGACGGTGAACTGTATTGGGAACAGGCGCTGATATCTCCAATACGGGATGAAAACGACAAAATTACCCATTTTATTGCCATTAAGGAAGATATTACTGAACGAAAACAGCTGGAAGGGCAACTGCGTCATTCTCAGAAAATGGATGCGATTGGCCAATTGGCTGGCGGAATCGCTCACGATTTTAATAATATTCTTACGGCTATCGTCGGCTATGCCAGTATTATGCAACTCAAGCTTCCCGAGGACAGTTCCCTCAGAAAAAATGCCGAACAGATTACTGCTACTGCCGAGCGGGGTGCGAGCCTGACCCAGGGATTGCTGGCCTTTAGTCGTAAACAGGCATCAAACCCTGTCGTCGTTGATTTGAATGAGGTTATCAGTCGCGTCCATCAACTGCTGCTTCGGCTGATTAGTGAGAATATTCACTTAGAAATTAACCTTGAACATGAGGGATTGCCGGTACTTGCTGACAGTGGTCAAATAGAGCAGGTGCTCATGAATCTGTCTACCAATGCTCGTGATGCCTTGCCTCAAGGCGGGTCTATTGTGATCACAACAGAAGCTGTTAACCTCAACACTGATTTTGTCATTGCCAGAGGTTTTGGCAAGCCGGGCAGATATGCTCTGCTTACTTTTGCTGATAGTGGTGACGGGATGGATGCAGAGATTACCAAACATATTTTTGAACCGTTTTATACTACGAAAGAACTCGGGAAGGGCACTGGTCTGGGGCTTTCAATCGTGTACGGCATCATTAAAAAACATAACGGTTATATCATTTGTCACAGTACCATTGGGCTTGGTACTATTTTCCAGATTTATCTGCCGTTGCTGGGCGAGGCCACTGTTACCAATTTGGAGAAGACTCCTGTTGCGATGGGCGGGGGGCAAGACGGAGATTGTGTCCTGCTTGCTGAAGATAACGAAACAACCCGTGTGCTTGCCAGGGAAATATTAGAAGAGTTTGGCTATGTTGTTATCGAAGCTATCGATGGTGAGGATGCTCTGGAAAAATTTCATGAACAGAGGCAGCGGATCAGTCTGGTTATTCTTGATGTCATTATGCCAAAAAAGAATGGTCGTGAGGTGTACGACGCGATTCGAAACAGTAATCCGAACATGAGAATACTGTTTTGCAGTGGCTATGCGAAGGAAGTTGTCGTAAGTCAGGGAGGGTTGGAAGTGGGGATGAATTATCTTGCCAAGCCCTTTACCCCGAAAGAACTGCTGATGAAAATCCGGGAGGTGCTGGATAATGAACAATAACAGCGGTGGTAAAATCTTTGTTGTAGACGATGATCGTTTTGTCCTTGAGAGCGTCACAGCCCTGCTGACCGAATTCGGGTTTTCAGTACGTGCTTTTTCGAACGGTCAGGAAGCGGTCAGGCAGTTTGTTATGGAGCCGGTTGACCTGGTCTTGACTGATATTAATATGCCGATTATGGACGGACTTGAGTTGTTGGAAAAAATCCGCTTTCTTGATAAAGAAACGCCAGTGGTTCTGATGACGGCCTACGCTGATCTTGATGTGGCGGTCAAGGCTATTCAAAAAGGCGCATTTGATTTTATTATCAAGCCGTATCGTCCACCGGCATTGATCCATGCCGTTGAGAAAGGCGTTAATTTCAAACGTTTGACCCAGATTGAAAAAAACTATAAATCGGAACTGGAGCATACCGTTGAGATCAGAACCGCTGAGCTTAATGCGGCACTCGGTGAAATAACACATATGAGCAGGGAAATCATCGAACGGCTGACGGCTGCAGCTGAGCTTCGCGATGAAGACACCGGCCTGCATATTTCGCGAGTCGGCATGTACGCCCGTTGCCTTGCTCTTCATTTGAACATGAGTGACGGTTTTGTAGACGATATTTCAGTCGCCAGTGCGATGCATGATGTCGGCAAAATCGGTATTCCTGACTCTATTCTGTTGAAGCCGGGTGCTCTGACGGCGGAAGAATTTGCAACCATCAAGCAGCACACGACTATTGGTGAGCGGATTCTGAAAGGGTCTCCACACAGCATGCTCAAGATGGGGGCCGTTATTGCGGCTACGCATCATGAACGGTGGGATGGCACCGGCTATCCGGCAGGATTACAGAGAGAGGAAGTGCCGTTAGAGGGGCGCATCGTCATGTTGGTTGACCAGTATGATGCTTTGCGCAGCAGTCGGGTTTACAAGCCGGCATTTGATCATGCCAGAGCCTGTGACATTATCCTGAATGGTGATGGCCGTACTATGCCCGAGCATTTTGATCCGCAGGTATTGACGGCATTTGATGAGATAAAGGATGATCTCGCCGGCATTTTTGAGAAAAGTCAGGTGTAACGGAGTAGTTGAATCACCGGTCCAGATCAGCCAGCACAAAATCCACTGAGCCAAGTATTGCTAGAAAATCGGCAAGCAGCCAGCCACGACTCATGATCGGCAGGGCTTGTATGTGAGGGAAACTCGGCGTCTTGATGCGGAGGCGGTAGGGGATTGAAAGGCCGTCCGACACTGCGAAGTAGCCGTTCTCCCCTTTTGGGGCCTCAATGGCACTGTAGTTTTCTCCCCGTGGTGGCGACATGCCTCTTGTGCTGTTGACGAAATGATGGATAAGCGATTCGATATTCTGCAACGCATCCTGCTTATCTGGCAGCACATAGCGATAATCGTCTGTTATAATGCGCCCTCCCGGCATTTCTCCCATTGCCTGCTCTACAATACGGAGTGACTGTCTGATTTCAAGCATTCGTACTTGATAGCGCGCCAGGCAGTCACCACCTTCAGCTGTCGGAACCTCAAAATCAAAGTGCTCATAGCCGCAGTACGGAATCTTTCGCCTCAGGTCCCATTCGAAGCCGCAGGCTCTCAGGTTCGGTCCGGAAAGGCCCCATTCCTGAGCATCCTGCAACGTGATTTCACCAACGCCTTTTAACCTCTTTCGGAAAATAGGATTACCATTAATCAGCTGTTCGTACTCTTTCAAACGGGGCGGCATCCACCTCAATAATGCACGTACCGGTTCCTCCCAGCCCTCCGGCAGATCTTCGGCAACACCACCGATACGGAACCAGGCGGGATGCATTCTTCCGCCGGTAATCATTTCAACAATATCAAAAATTTTCTCGCGATCGGTAAAGGTATAGAAAACGGGTGTCATTGCCCCCACATCAGCGGTGAATGTGCCGAGCCAGACGAGGTGGCTGGCGATGCGGAACAGTTCTGCCAGCATGACACGGATATAGAGCGCGCGATCAGGAACGGTAATGTTACACAGGCGTTCGACCGAATTGACGTAGGCCAGATTGTTTTGTACGCCGGACAGGTAGTCGATGCGGTCGGTATAGGGAATGAACTGGTTCCAGTGCTGGCGTTCGGCAATCTTTTCAGCTCCGCGATGGTGGTAGCCGATGTCGAAATCGATGTCACGGATTTCTTCGCCATCCAGCTTGAGAATGCAGCGAATGATGCCATGCGTGCCCGGGTGCTGCGGCCCCAGATTGAGAACCATTTCTCCTTCATTGACGCGCTCGAAAAAATCTGAGGCGGGGAGAGGGGTATGACGGCGGGCATCATCCAATGTATACGGCTTCATTTCGGTGGCGCGGAACGGGTGACTTTTTCTAAGCGGATATCCCTCCCAGTCTTGCGGCATCAGTATCCGGCGCAGATTGGGGTGGTCAGTAAAGCGGATGCCGTACATGTCAAACACTTCCCGTTCGTACCAGTTGGCTGCAGGAAAGACAGAGGTGATCGACACAATGTCCGGACTGTCGCCGCTTAATTCGGTTTTTATCCGGAGATATCCTGGCTGGTCAAATGAAAGCAGGTGATAGTTGAGTGTGAAATCCTGATAGGAATTCCGCTCCAGGCGGCAGGAATCATCAACGGCGGCAATGTCTTCAAGTCGTTTGAATGCAGCCCCGGGGCGGGTTTTCAGATGTCTCAGCAGTGCGGGGACAAGGGCCGCCGGAGCCCGTAGTGTCAGCATATCGGTTGCCGACAAATCTTCTGAAACCTGTCCTTCAAATAATTGAGCAACCTCTTCCGGCACGCCAAAATCCGGGAAGTTGTGGCGTGCCGCCGGAGGTCGCCATACCTCGTCAGAGCGGGAGTGAAACGCCGTTGGATGCCCGGCCGCCGAACCCCGGATATGTATCGCTTCCATCCCCGGTCCGCGGGTGTCGTTAGATTTTGTTTCACCCGGCGTCAGCACGGGTGCAGTTGTTCCCTGCCATCCACCCTGCATATGGAGCACCGGTCGGGCCGGGCGTTCACCGGTTCTGATCTTTTCCTGCAGCAGCATAAGACCTTGCAGAAAGGCTTCGGGGCGGGGCGGACACCCAGGCACGTAGACATCAACCGGCAGAATCTGATTGATCCCCTGTACAACGCTGTACACGTCGTACATTCCCCCTGAGTTGGCACAGCTCCCCATCGACATAACCCAGCGGGGTTCGGCCATTTGCTCGTAGAGATGCAGAATCGTGGGGGCCATCTTAACAAAGGGGGTTCCGGCTATTACCATTAAATCAGCTTCGCGAGGCGTACCACGAAGTACTTCTGCTCCGAAGCGCGACACATCATGGCGCGACGTGAACGAGGTCATCATTTCGACAAAACAGCAGGAAAGGCCGAAGAACATCGGCCAGAGTGAGTTGGCACGTCCCCAGTTAATCAGGTCATCGAGGCGGGTGAGGATAACGCTCTGCGGGATTTCGTCAGCCACGTTTTGTACCTCCCTCTCGCGAAGGGCCCCAATCAAGGCCACCCTTCAGCCAAAGCCAGGCAAAACCTGCAAACAGGACAGCAATGAATACAGTGATCTGGACAAGCCCGGCTACCCCCAGGAGATCCCATGCCACTGCCCAGGTAAATATGAACGCAGCTTCAACGTCAAAAATAATGAAAAAGATCGCAACCAGATAGAAAGGTGCCGGCCACGCCAAACGGGCAGAACCGCTGGGTGCTACACCTGATTCGTACGGCATCTGCTTGGCCTCTGAAGTACGCGAGGCGCCCAGCCACCATGCCGCAAGCAGCAGTCCGCCAATCAGGACCACTGAGACAAACGAATAAATTGCAACATGGTAGAACGATGGGGAGATCATTGCGCAACTATACCAGATGTAATCAGCATGTAAAAGAGTTGTATCTGCAGATATCAAATGAAAAGCCCACCAAGTTCTTCGGTGGGCTTCACTTATCTCTTATCTATTTGATTCCATTTTCAAGGAGTATTCCGATCCAAACTACCCTCGGAGTGACGTTACTAAGCTATGTGTGCTAATTTCAGGTGGAATATCTGCGATAGTAACCGCCCCCCTTTAACAAGTTATCGCTGCTTAGCTGTTACACCGGAGCGCTACTGCCTCCTACAAACGGTACTGCTCAGGCGGAGTCTCTTCCATACGTCAAAACCTCCAAACCAGATTTGCTTCCCTCTTCATGATTTGAATATATCATTCCAAAATTAAAAAAACAGTCTGTTTTTTATTTTTTTATAAGTGTATCATTCAAAAGTTAAAATGCTTATATCGTGTGACTGGATTAGAATTACACAGTGCTTTTTGGAATTAAGCTCTTAGTGAAATAATAAACTGACGCCTTTTAATTTTGTATCTCGGTTGGTGCGAATGGGTGAGCTGCTTGATGACATGATCGTTTTGGAGGCGGCTGCGCTGCTCTGTATTCCTCGTCTGGCTGCTGACCCCGTGATAATAAAAAGCGAGTTCAATGCCGCGTCTATTGTTCTGCTTGATGTTGAATTTCACCCAAAGACGGGCCATAAGGTCGTTATACTTGAACCGTGTGGCCCGTTAAGTTATTACATTGCTGAAATATTACGTGAATTACTTGCTGAGGAAGGCATTGACGCGTGGGTTGCATTCCACTATTAGTTTCCATGTGCCTCAAATGATTGTGAGTCAGCCGATCGTTAGATCGTTTTTCTATACCCGCTCCACCAGCCGCTGTTTTCCCGTTTTCTCCACGTTGTTTACCATGCCCTGACATAAAGGAACTAATTGAATCACTGAGGGTACATTCCCCGCCCCTTAGGGCGATTCAAACATCAACTAACGTTGCAGATACTCCGCTGCCTGCGGCGGGGTTATTCATTAAACGGAATGGGGTGTCACATGAACTGTGTGTGTCGTCGGGGCTGATTCGATAATGTGAAAGAGTGAGTACGTTTATTGTGAGTCTCCGGATTGATCATCAGGTACATGTTACGACAGCCAGCGGTATCCTGTATCAAAATCCGAAAATACTTTGATATTTACTGAAGAGAGAAAACACCGATTGTCAAAAAAGTTAAATAAGTGCTTTAAAGGCGAATTCATCGGGTAAATTACCGCTATTCTGTCACTGTATTTCATGCCGAGACCCAGCATGATTTGTGGAAGGCCGTATATTTCCAGCAGCGTGATTTCCTGGGAAATATCATAAAATCTTGTGATAAATTTGCCTACATCAGTCTGGTTCGACAGCTCTATAATTTCGATACTCGCCTTCTTGACTTCCTCCAATGTTACAATGCCAGTTATCTCCGTGGATATAATGCCGACATCTTGCCGATACTCAATGTGCCATTCCATGAAAGAGTCACCTTCCTTGTCCATCTTGAGTCAAAGCCAGACATCCGTCTGGGCCATGAGAAAATTGTATCGGTAGATATACAGGGTGAGTTTCTAATTAACAACACAATTTTATGTGGGAATTATAATGGGCAACCGGAGTCGGAAGGCAGGAAAAACAAAACCGCTCCAGGTCACCGGAGCGGCATTTATTATGGTTGTAACCGCAACGGAGTCTATTTACTGCTCATTTTATAAAGAGCATTGGCGATAACGGTTTGCATTTGCCCCAATCTTTTTTCGTCATTCTTAAGAACACTTTCCATCGTCGGAGTTCTGATGAACAGAGCTGAATTGCTTTCAAACATGCCGGAGCCGCTTCCTCTATTTAGATAGCCGAATTTAAAACCCCCCTTAGATGAGTATAATATCTCAGTATAGGGCTCTATTTTCTCAGTTTCATATTTTGCTGAAATCGTTTTGATAAGAGCAATTGTATTTAACAAATTTTGTCCTTCCTCTAAATCAAGGTACACAGTGGATGTTATATTCTTGTCGCCAATAATGGTTACCTTCATACCAGCTGAAACAACATTGGATTTTACCGGGTCGGTAATAACCATCGCGGTAAATTTGACATCAAGGCTGCCACCTATTGTCCCGGCGTCATAGCTTTCATACTTGAGGATAGTTTCATTGTTTAAAATTGTTGATTCAAGTTTCGATATTTTTTTACCGTCTGAATCAGATGCAAAGGCGTTAAGAGTGAATAAGGCCAGTACTAGCAGGACTTTGATTACGAGTTTCATTTTTGCTACCCCCCAATAGTTTATTTATACAACAATGTCGGACAACGCCGAAGAAACCTCTTCTATCAGTTCATCGTCATAACCTGCTTCGCTCAAAATCTCGTAGATATGAAACGCAACCTGCACCGGTCTTGCCTGGGTAAGCAGTGATTCGTGTAGTTGTTGCAATAGTCTTTCCAATATTCCCCCTAAAAAAGTTTGATGCCTTTCACTGTGCAGCCTATGTGCAACCTACATAAAAGGCACTTGCAAATTATATATGCAAGTGCCTTTTATTAATTGGCGTCCCCTAGCTAACACACTTCGAACTTTTATGTAAATAATTATGTCCCGATGGCGCTCTAAAGCCACCTATTAAATCGGCTTTTGCTAGCAACAAAACCCTTTACTTGGATTTTAAGTTTTATCCTGTTCAAAGTCAGTTTCCTGATTCGGTTCAAATCCGCATTTATCACTTTTTGCTACGCTAAATCTATTCGCGCTTCCATTGCTTCTATAATCTTACAATCCGACTCGATACAAAACGAAAATGATGATAGCTGCAACTAGGCAATAATAGCCAAAGTACTGCCATCTCCCTTTTTCCAACCAGCTAGAAAGCCAACGCAGTGCAAGGAGACCAGCTAAGAAGCTCAGTACCATTCCACCAATACTGGAGAGCAAAAGACTTGTCAGGTGACTTTCTAGCGATGTCACGTTTAAAGCATGAAATTTTAGCAGCCTCAGAAACTCACGGGCAATTACGGGCGGAGTAAGTACGACAGCCAAAGCAAAGCTAAACTCCTCAGCTTTTTCCCTGGCAATACCCATCATCAATCCCGTTGATATAGTTGCACCAGAGCGTGAAAACCCCCGGAAGGGGAGGCAAAGCCCTTGCACTACTCCAATTAATGCTGATTCTCTGACTCCTAAAAGTCTGGTTTTCTCAGAGCGTTTCCCACAAAAACCGGCAATGATAATTAGTAGTCCTGCCGCAGTCAGAGCCGCCGAGATTAAACCCAGATTGCCAAATAACATCTCAATTTCGGCGTGACGGAAAGCTCCCATTGCGAATTTTTCAATTATGCCTTTCAGAGTTAACCCCACAACACCGGTCAACATTGTGGCTATTACGATGAGTTTGAGCGTTGCCAAGAACTGTGTCGCTGAACTGAAAAAGTTCATTCGCCAAGATTTCCAGAAATAAATTATGACCGCAAACATCGTCCCGGTATGTAACATAACGAGTAAGAGCGTCATTTCCGGTGTGGTAGGGTCAAGTCCCATCAATTTGGCGAATACGATAACATGGGCGGAACTGGAAACGGGCAGAAGTTCTGCAGCCCCTTGAACAACCGCAAGGATTGCTATCTGGATAATTGTCATATTAAGTAAGTACTCCGATTCTTGGTAGAATAGTTCAGCAGCTAACATTGGGTATATAGGCCATACGGTTATTGCTCCGTACAACGTTTATAGGAGTACCTATATCGCGATCAAATACTCCGTGCTTTTATTTTAGTAGATGGGACCAGTCAATAAAAAGGGCGCTGTTGCCAGCACCCAATTAAATTGCAAGGAGGACTTTTGTATCGTTATCTTATCCATGATGTTAATTATAGCCAACTATCTGGAGATAGGCTATTTATTGACTGTGCCAGGTTCTCTGCCTGCCGGTGCACTAATATGGACTAAATAATCCAGAAGTTGTTCCAGCTTCTTGCCTTCCGGTACTTCTG
>JAYTVV010000120.1:0-4420 GCA_043743795.1 Geobacteraceae bacterium | reverse complement strand
TCTGGTATTTAAGAAAACTCACTGCGCGGGAATAACTCAGTGGTAGAGTGCGACCTTGCCAAGGTCGAAGTCGCGGGTTCGAATCCCGTTTCCCGCTCCATACAAAAGACAGCATTTACAGGCTGTTGCGGAATATAAGCCTCAAATTTTGACCATTTTTTTGACCAAAATGGGAAATTTGAGGCTTTTTTCATTCCCATTACGAAGCAAGCCTTTCGTAGTTGTCAGCCTTGCTACCAGCTGTTGGAAAAGTGAACCCGCCAATACCAAGAACCGATGTACGTGCCCCCACCACCTCACTTGCAACCATACTCGCCAACTGCTTGATGGTGTCATCCGACAATCCCGCGGTAACCGGCGGGGTACTGACATCTATGCCACTTTCAATTAGATAAATATGTGGGAACGACTTCTTGAATTCCTCCGGAGTCAGGATGTCACGGCCCAGGTGCTCCAGAATCTGCTCCTTTTCCGACAGCAGACCTTCTCTGTAATCACCGTAGGTATCCTCGGTTAGAGTTGACCGCGATGAATGGCCGGCTATACTCTTCAGCCGAGCTGAATTGACTCCCAGCAAAACCATCCAACCAATGAACGTATGACGCAGGCTGTACATCTTCCTCTTTGACAGTTTTGCTGCCGTAAGGGCCATCGACCATATATCCTCGCGAATGGTAGTGTAGTTCAGCATGCCACCATCTTCCATGACAAAGACATAGTCCGAGTCAGACGATTCCATCGCCTGGTTGATCAGCTCCCTCAAGCGCTGTGTCAAAGGAATGTTTCGCATACGGAATGTTGTCTTGCCGGCACTTTTTTCCACCCCTCTCGAGATGGTCGTGAGGACCTCGATGTGATCATCGAATACATGTTCCTTCTTCAGGCCTTTGAGTTCGGAGAATATTAACCCCATACGCATGGCCTCAAAAAACGGAATGTAGTGCGGTGAAACGACTTTGCTGAACTCCACCCACTCACCAAGGAGCCATACATCACGCGAGTGATCGTGCTTCAACCCCTTCTGCTCAATCAGCTTTTCAATCTTTTTAATCCGCTGATAGGCAACCGGAAAAGGGTCCTGAAGATTCCATCCATACTCAAGACAAGCCTCGCGATAAATCATGCGCAAAACATAGAGGACATTGCGCATCCGTTTGGCTGAAAGATACTCGCCGGTATCAGGGCCATCGGCGTGCTTCATGTTTCGCACAAAGGTTTTCAATGTTTTACCTGTGAGCTGGCTGAAAGTGTAGTCGCCAAGCATAGGAAGAATCCTTGAGTTGAGAAAGTTCCGATAATCAGTCACCGTGGAGTCGTTCATGGTCAGCCGTTCTTCTTCAAACCACACTTTGGCAAAATCCTTGAGCACCACCTCACTAGCCAACGGCATATGCACAGGCAGCATTTTTGCTTCGAGCGCCAAGAATTTGAGCTGGTCTTTCTCTTTGGCATAAGGGAAGAACGCTTTGAATCTGAAGGTCCCCTCGCCAATCGCGCTTTCAACAGAGTCCAAGAACTTTCGAGCATCTACTCTGTTGACCTTTGTATCAAGTACCCCACTGGCATACCTGACCCGTTCCTTGTAAATTCTGCAATCAATATACAGATGAGCACCGATTGCCTTTATTCTGCCGAACTCCCTCTTACTCTTTTTCACTCTGACTGCTCCTTTCTTGCACCTCCCTTCCTTGTTGGCTTGTTCGCTCATACAGGATAGGGGATGATTTGGATTATGGCAAGGCCCTCACCCGTGTATGACAAAGGCCGGCTTTCTTGCCAAAGGTCTGGAAGATTTCGTTTTCCCGTTTTCAGGCAGAGATATATCCACAGGTGGCATCATCTTTCGGGACGGCTTGAGAGCTGCTTCGACTGATGGACTTGTATTCATAAGTGAGATCCGGGTTGTAGCTTCGCTTTGTGAGGTTTGGCATGATTTCTCAACTTTGTAGCTATCAGATACACAGATCTCTTGGAGGCACCTGTCGCGTATGAAGAATTCTTTCGGCGGCCAGAAGAACTTCTTCTCGTTGCCGTCACACACGAAATCAATGTCTTCAACATACTCGCCAGACGTGCATCGCTCGATTATTGTCGTCCGGCCGATCTTACGGCGCGTAACGAATTCCGCGAGTGTCAACAGTTCTGTTGTGAAATACTGCATACCAAGTACATCCCTGAATGGAAAAATGTGCTCCATTACTCAAACGGTTGTGATAAACATTCACAGGCATTTCACCTCATTATCACCAACCTCATCACCATAGTTTTCACCAGCACTGGTGTCCCATAATCATTGACCTTTCACCTCTAATGGTTAAAACGGTGATAACTTTTTGCCGTCTTTAGTAGTTCCGTATAATCAACTCCTGAACCTTCCCACGACCACTGCCATACCGACTCACCGATCGCGGTGCCATTATGCTCCCAATCCTGAATCCCCTGAAAACATCCCGCACTAAAGGTGTGTCACTGTTCGAGACCATCCAGTACACTCCCATACGATCAAAATGCCGACAATGTTGACCCAGATCCTGCAAATCAGCGTTGCTGAAACCGCTGCAGGTATAACTGTTGTAAGTACCGTCGTACGGTGGATCTAGGTACAGGAAGTCGCCGCCCTTGGGTTCCGATATGAATTGCCTGAAGTCGCCATGCAACAGTTTAGTGCCAGCAAAAGCCTGACTGAAGGCGGTAAGGCTTTCAGGGTCTAACGCCGGTCGTTCACGATAGCCGAATGAAACATTGTACTCACCGGCCTGGTTCTCACGGTACAGTCCGTTGAATCCGGTCTTGTTCAGAAATATAAAGCGTGCAGCCTGCAGAGGACCGTCTGTCCTGGTCTGTGCGTCCAAACGAAACTCAGCCCTGATCCGTGAGAACATATTTTTTTTATCATCCCGGCTACAAGCCAGGTACTCTTCACGGTAGTTCGCCAATCCACTGGCTACAGAGGCACAGTCATTCACAATCATTGAATAGGTGCGGATCAAGTGCTGGTTTGCATCAGCAACCATGGAATACCGTCGTGGCGGCAGTGCAAGGCGCAGGGCGGCACCGCCACCAAATAACTCATAATAGAAGACATAATTGTCCGGGAGCCGTTCGAGCAGATTGTCCAGGATTCCACCCTTACTACCCACCCACGTCACAACCGGTTTGACAGGAACTGTCATGGGGCACACTCCATATCCTTTTTATCGCTTGTCATGCTTCTGAATGAATAGAAACGCTGATTGGAGCGAGCCTTTATCTTTTCAATTGAAAACATCTGTCGCAGACGCCCAATGCTCTTAGACAGCCAGTGAGCAAAAGGGCGCTCACCCAACGTGATGGCTTTCCCACGTTCCTCAGCGATCACTGCAAGCTCCTTGTGAAGGTCCGCTGACTTAACCTCTCTACCCTCATTGCCTGGCATTGCAACCCAGAGATTGAGTAACTCTACCGCCTGCTGATCTCCCGATAACACCGCTTCATGGAGCGATGAAAGGCGCTCAAACGCTTCGATGACTCGTGTGTCGAAGCCGATTGATCTGGCTACACGGAATGCTATATCGGCAAAATCGGCAGACATGTATGACCCGCCGTATCCGGGCGATGAGGGCAATCCAAGGTCTATCAGGAGCCTCTGCAGCCTAACCAGCAACTGGGTCATGATCACGTCACGATTGCACCTTATCCCGTCAATGATTGTCCGTTCCGGCACATTCCTCTCTGGACGTTTGAGCATAATAGGCAGGAGACGGTTAACGCACTGCAATCCTTCATCCGGAAACTGACGGGTCGTAATTGCCATGGAGCAGTCCAGACGCTTCTCGACATAATCTTGTCCTCTGCGGACAAATATCGACTCTTTCCGCGCAACACCTTCCAACCGCTCATCTAGCCAGTCACTCCACTCGGTAACGCCGTCCAAACAGACGAAAGAGCGCTTTCCAATGACTGCATCGAACATTTTGTCATCCCCCGGCATCCTGACCACAGAAAGATCCCTGCCAAATAACAATTCGCTGATGCACCGCATAAAGGTTGTCTTGCCCGAAGAGGCCGGACCGGCCAGCAAGAGCAAAGGCGACACCGGCAGCAATCCGGCAAGGAATAGGGAGCAGAACCACACAATCAGCAGGAAGCTTGACTGCTCCTCATCGAGGGTCCCTGTGGCAAAGCACAATTTCTTCACAAGCAGGTCATGGAAGAGGTCGTCAGATGTTGGCAACTCGTCAAAAAACCTGAAGGGAGTACTTCTTTTTTCAGCCATAAAATAGATACCGTCATCACCATTGCTGATGGTGACGATTTCAGCCGACCTAACTTTGTAGACCTTGGGCCCCTGGCTGTGCACATATACAGTTTTACTGTTTATTTCGACATGGGCTATGCGGCGGATGTCAGTAAGAGTGCCGTTGGCGAGGGCATAGCGACA
>JAYTVV010000119.1:0-18464 GCA_043743795.1 Geobacteraceae bacterium | reverse complement strand
CAAAAGTGGGACCATGGAAAATTTCAGCTTAACTCGGCTACGCAGTAAAATTACTTGACAGGGAACACAGTTGCTCAGTCCTTGCCGCCTTGATGGCATCTTTGATTTGAAATTGGAATTACTTATCCTGTCTTTTAGGGCTCGGGAACTTGATCAGGGAATCCCAGAGCAGACCGCGGTAGCCGAAACGGTGCATGATCGAAAGCCTTTCCTGTCCTTCGGACGGGGGGAATATCCGGTCGCGTCTGTTCCGGAAAGCTTCCATGATCATTTCATTCATTATCTGCACATCGACGCCGGGCGACTGGTAATATACCGGGTCACGCAGCGAGGCACCCTCACGCAGAATCCCGTCACGGACAGCACGTGCGAGGAGTGGTGTGCCGGGGAAAATCCGTATGCCGGAAAAGGCGAAGACAACGGTATGCTCCAGCTGTTCCAAATTTCTGAGCCCCTCGGCGACAGTTTCCAATGTCTCACCCGGCCCGCCAAACATGACGAAATGAGCACACGGGAGTCGCTCGGCAACACAGGCCCGGTTCGCCTCCAGTGCGTCGGCAAACGTGAAGCCCTTGCCGAGCGAGCGTAGTGTCGTGTCGCTTGCGGCATCGGTACCGAGCTCGACGGCATACAGCCCCGCCCGTTTCATCAGGGCGATTTCGCCTCTCCCCACCCCCTCGGGGCGCATGTAGCAGCACCATCGGAGCGAAAGCCCCCGGTGGATGATTTCCTCGACCACATCAAGATAGTGGCCGTCGCTATCATTGAAAACCGAGTCAGTAAAGAAGAAACTTTCCACCCCGTGTTCTGTTTTGGCCCGTTCCAGGTCATTCACAACCTCTTTCGGGTCACGACAGCGGTAGCGGTTTCCCTCCAGGGTCGGATAGCTGCAGTAGATGCAGCCATGGGGGCAGCCGCGCTTGGTCTGCAGGTTGATCATGCCGCTTTTTTCCATGTAAAACGGTATCATCTGGTCCGAGTACAGCGGCGATCCCATCTCGCCCCCCTGCAGAAGTCTCTCGCTGCGCAACAGGCTGGGTGGCGTTTTACCGTGGGAAAGGTCGCGGATCAGGTCACAGACCAGCCGCTCCCCTTCGCCGACGATACCGAAGTCGGCGCCGGTGAAGGCCAGCAACTCTTCCGGCATAATTGAAAAGGCCGGTCCACCAACGATAACTGGTGCACTGGACCCTTTCCGTATCGCCGTCACAATCCGCCTGGCATTCTCCGGGTAACAGGTGACACTCAGAGAATCACAGTTGTCCAGATTTCTGATGGAGACACAAACATAGTCGGGCGCAAAGGCGGTGATCCGGGCAGACAACAACTCTTCCGACTCTCCCGAAGCAAGGAAGTCAAACTGCTCAACCTCGTGCCCGGCACCCGCAAGAGCGGCCGCTATGACTGCGAGTCCCAGCGGGTAGACCGGATACGGCTCCGTAGTTATGTTTGCGGAGACCAGCAACACCCGTTTCATGGCTTGTTCAATCCTTTGGCAAACGAACGTTTGCGGCGCGGGTTGTAGCGGTAGTACGTATCATCCTCCATCTCCCGCTGAATCACCTTTTTGAAGAGATTCCCCATCTTCAGCTGATGGCCGCCGTCGGCATAAAAGGTGTCCCACGCGTAGTAATACATCTCCTGGAGTTTTTCAGGGGTCATCTGTTTCGGTTGAAAGACCACCTTGTCAGCGGAGTAGTTCTTCCAGTTGCTGCTCAGCAGCCTTCCTTCGTTTTCCAGTTGCGTACGGCACGGAGAGTGCGGGAACGGGGTCATGATGGTGAATTCGGCTACATCAAGCTCGACCTCCAGCAGGAAGTCAACCAGGCGCTTGATGCCGTCCTCATCCTGATCATCGGTTCCAAGCAGGATGGTTCCCTCAACACCGATGCCATGATCCTTCAATCGTTTGATGCGATTTCGAATTACATCTGAGGTGTCGAAGACCGCCTGGTAGACGTACCAGGCTCCCGCATCGGCGGCAAGTTTCAGAATTTTATCGTCATCCATGATCGGGTGGGAGACCCATTTTTTCTTCAACGGTTCCATGGCGGTGAAGAGATCAATCAGCCACTGACGGTCCTGAGCCAGCGAATTGTCCACAATGAACATGCGATTGTTCTTGATCGCCTCCATCTCCTCAATCACCTTGTCAATCGGGCGGGGGCGGAAACTTTTGCCTCCCAGGAAGCCGGTACAGCAGGGGAAACAATCGAATTTGCAACCGCGCGAGGCGTGCACCAGGTCGAGCATCTGCACGCCCCGGTAGTTGTATAATTCCCGGTTCAGAATCTCCCGGCGCGCAGTACCGATAAGAGCCGCTTCCGGAGGTTGGTCCATGTAGTTGTATACTTTTTTCATCCCGCCGGATCTGAGGTCATCCAACACCCCGGTAAAACGTCCCTCGGCCTCGCCAAGGAAAACCGAGTCAGCGTGGTTTGCAACCTCCTCCGCATGCAGCATGGTAGCGATGCCGCCAAAAATCACCGGTACTCCGCGCTTGCGGAATTCGGCCGCAATCTCAAAACCACGGGGGAGTTGGCAGGTGAGCATAACCGAGATGCCGACCAGGTCGTAAGCGGCATCGAAGTCGACCGGCTCAAGGTTTTCATCGATGAATTTCAGCTCCACCTCCGGCGGAATGCAGGCTGAGAAGACGGCCGGCCCGTGGGGAGGAAGGTGGAATTCCGTCTGTCGGTCAAGTTTGGGCCAACTGGGGTAAATCAGGATCATGTTCATGGGTGTGGTCTCCTTATGAATAAACATGCAATCATTCCATTCGATAATTGTTTGATATATTAGGACTTTTTGTTGGATGTTGAATTATAATTTCGCTGGATGGATAACTGTCTGGGTGCTAACCAACCTGCAGTTTTTTTGTGCGGCCGATCGAGCGCATCATTGGACGTGGTGTAGTTTCAATAAGTCGCCCGCTTACATATTTGTGTAAAACACTGGCGATCAGCGTTTGATAAGGCATTCCTTCCTCTGCTGCCCGTGTTTGAACATCCTCAAGATCCCGAGAAGAAAGCCGAATATTGATTCGCTTGTCTTTTGTGAGAGTAGCGGCAGCACTTGCCGCGTAACGGGCTATCTCGTCTTTGATATTTGGTACAGACTGCCATTCTCCCTTTTCGAAGGAGGTAAGGATATCTTCTTCATATTTTGCTTCTTTGGTTTTCATGGTTTATTTCCTCTAGTAAATATTTTTTAGTGGCAATTCGACTTGGTATTATTGTCTTCAGAAAAATTTCTTTGTCCGTCTCGACGAAAGGGACCAAGTAGGCATAGCCTCGAATCCGAACAATATAAATGCACTGATTCGGATATTGCTCTTTGTTTGGATGAGAAATAACGTCGAGAAGGGCTCCATGAGACATGGCAGCCAGTACTTCCTCAAAGGATACGTCGCGTTCCAATTTCAGGCGAATATTTTTTTCAGTATTCCAATTGATAGGTTTCATCGTGTAATCATATTCGAAAGTGTGCCTTTTGTCTTCATATTTTGTTTTGTTCGGCGTAGCAAGTTACACTGGCGGCGGGGGCTTTTTCCACTGGCTGGTGTTGCCGTTTGTTGGGTATTCGGTGTTATCGACCCTTGTTTGTCGAATGCGTTTGACCCTCGGATGTTACTCCTGTTCGACTACAATCATCAAAAACCGGTGATCAGGAAATCAAGGGCAGCTATTATTTCGTTTCGATGTTCTTTAAGAGAACATACCTTATCACCAAGTCTGTTTCGCGTGACTCCGGCCAGCTCAGCCGTAGACATTATGACGATGGTTCGTTTTATGGAAAATTGTGGGTTCAGATGTTTTGCCGCTTTACCCATGGTAGACGTTGAATAGAGAGGAATAACTACGCGAGTTGTCAGGTCGCTCAAAAGGTCAGCCTGTACATCAAGCAGGTATGGAATAGTTCGTTTTGTTTCAGGGCTTTGATTCGTATAGACATCGAACTGAGCCATCAGAATTGCCTCAGGCCGTCACTGAAAACTCCATGAGTTTCAATGCGACGATTATATTCATCCATTGCCTCCCGGTTCTCTTCTATCCAATATCGGCGTTTCTCGTCCCGTAACATTTCTGTTAGTCGCAATTCTAATGCCTGCGAGAGATTAATATGGTGCTTTTTTGCCTGCTGAAGAAGATCACTGTTAATGCTTAGATTGGTAGGCTTTTTTGGCGCGCTTGCATCAAAAAATTGTAATTGCATAGCTTGTTCCTTTATGCGCATATTTTATGCGTATAAAATATATTTACAGGACGGGTATTGCAAGAAGTTTCAAATCAATTGTAAGGCTGACCATCGCCCGCAGTTAGCCAGGGAGTTTTGTACCAATTCTATGAGGCTATCGGTTGCGACGCCATTGTGCAGGATGTTACCACCATCGGCAAACGATACGGTTCCGTAAGTCGTTGGCGCTGCAGGTGGGACCACACTCAGCACCAGAAAGGCGGCCCCGTGACTGACTGTTGCAACGTCAGCGAAGGGTTCCGGCACGGCTAGATCACATATTCCGGCTACCATGGTGTCCGCCTCACCCAGTTCCAATTCCTCCAGCGCCATCCGCAGGGCGCCGAGGCCGTTCTCGCCGGCTTCGTTGATGGCAACCGAGGAACCGGTGAGGCCGAACTGAATGGCCGCATCGCCCAGAAAGCAGTTGGCAAGTGTGTAGGCAAACAGGTTCGGGCTGGCAAGCCCGCCGCCATTAAGGAGCACGGTCCGGTGGTACTCAAGGTCGGTGGCAAGGCATCCCAGCCTGGTTGAAGCAACCACACCGATCGGGCGTTTATCACTCCACTCCTCCAGCCCGGCATCACGCAGGGCAAAAGCAATAGCGGCAAGCCCCAGCTTCGCGTACTCCGACATGCGGCCAAAGCGTTGATTCGGTTCCGGGAAGACATCCTTACGCGTCAAGGGAGGAAGCGGCAGGTGCGGAAAAGTGCAGTCACCCCCCTGTCTGCCCCAGCCGAATCCCGCTCCGGTAACCCAGCCGATGCCGCAGATATATGCGTCCATTATTGTCCCTCCCGGCGCAGTATCAGGGCGGCATTGACGCCGCCGAAACCGGAATTGGTGCTTAGGAAATACTGCCCGCTGATCGGCTGTGCAGTACAGCTCAGAAATCCATCGCCAGCTTCTTCAGGTTCCCGCATTCCTATCGTGGGGGGGAGTTGTCCCGCCTCAAGGCATTTGAGACCAAGAGCAGCTTCGATGCCGCCGGCGGCACCCAGAGTATGGCCGATTGCACCTTTGATTGAATGCATCGGGATGCGGCGTCCATCGAAGAGTGCGCGGAAGGCGGTGAGTTCCATCTGGTCATTGTATATGGTTGCGGTGCCGTGGGCGCTGATAGCGGCGATCTGCTGCGGGGCGATGGCTGCCCGTCCCACTGCCTGGCGCACTGACTGGATCAGGCCACAGGCGTCGCGGGCAGGCGCGGTGATATGGGTCGCGTCGTTGGCTGCTCCCCAGCCGGCAACAATGCCCAGTACCGGACGTTCCTCGCGTATTGCCCGTTCGCGGCTCATGAGCAGCAGTGCCGCTCCCCCCTCACCCAGAGTAAGGCCGTCGCGGTTGCGGTCGAAAGGGCGACAGACTCCGCTTGACAGTGCCTGGAGCGCAGAAAAACCGGAAAAGACGAACTCGCTCACCAGATCCATGCAGACCACCAGCGCCGTCTCGTTTTTTCCTGCAGCAATCAGGGAGGCGGCGCGCGCCACCGCAATGGTTGAGGAAGCACAGGCTGCGTTGATGTTGACACCCGGTGAGGTAAGGCCGAACCGTGCGGATATCCGGCAAAGCAGCTGCGCCATCGGGACCTCGGCAGGATCACCCGGCAACCCTTCCTGGAGCCGCTCCATCGTGTCAACGCATCCTTTGGTGCTTGCGGTGAGCAGTGCCGCATCCGCGGGGACTGAAGCGAAACCGTCAAACAGGCGCTCCAGGAGCGGGTAGATACCGGAACGACCGGTTTTTGATTCCAGCCCCTCGATCCAAGAGGCGTTTCCGGTCAGGTAGCGGCCGGTTGCGAAGCGGGTAATCGGCCTGATAGCACTTTCACCTGCCATGGCTCCCCGCCAGAGGCTGTCCAGGTCAGGGCCGAGGCCGGTCACTGCTTGGGCGGCACAGATGCAGACCTCATTCATTGGATAACTCCCTTTTCCCAGCGATCGAGAAAATCGTGTACGAATGGTGGCGGGATCAGCATGATGTTCATCTCGGTGTCGAGCAGCATCTGCACCGTATAGCCGGTCGTCGTAACTTCGTGCGCCTGATTCCGTATGATGAATTCAAAGTTGAGACGCGCTGCTGCACTCCAGTGCAGAATCCCCTCAATGCTGAAGCGCTCCTGAAAACGCAGGGGGCGGAAATAGTCGAGGTGCATCTTCTTGATCGGGGTAAGGATGCCGTGTGCATAACAGTCAAGATAGCCGATGCCGAACTTTTCACCAAATGCGACCCTGGCATCCTCGAAAAAACTCGGGTAGCGTCCGTGCCACACGATATTGAGCGGGTCTACCTCTTCAAAGCGGACCTGGCGCTCGACTGTTACCCTGAGCGGGGGGGGTGCCCCTTCCTGCGACGGAAAATAGGTGCGGCTCATGGCTGTTCTCCCGCCGGGATGAGCTCGAGCAACAGAGTCGCCGTGGTTGTATCTCCCGCTGTCAGCTGTGCGTCATACAGAAGTTTTCCTCTGACGGTTCGCTGACGGCAGCGAACCGTCAGTTCCTGGTTGGGACGTACCGGATTGAGGAACTTTGCATCTTCCACCGCCGCAAGGCGCTGCCGGCATCCCGTTTGCTCACTGACCAGCGAGACTACGGTCAATATTTCCACGATGGCAGGCAGGATCGGATGCTCCGGAAAATGGCCGGCAAATCCGGCAAAACTGTCTGCGAAACAGTAGCGTCTTTCCAGTGTACCGGTATCATCGGTCGTTATGGCGCCCTGCGCCGCCGCTGCTATTCCCTGCAAGATTCTATTCATCGGTTTTTTCCACACTTTCAATCCATAAAGTCAGACGGTAGCCGGCCTGTTCATCGTCGAGCACGATACCGCCGGGGAACAGTCGCCCCTGCTGGTGCTGATACTGATAATAACGGACCCGCCATGACTCGGCTGATCCTCTGTATGATTTTTCCAAAAGCTGCACATCCGCGCCCCCCAGGGTAAAGCGGGTCGTTCCCCCGTCATCATTTTTCCGGGTCAAGTGGTAGTTTGTCGCAGTGCGTTCCAGCCTGTCGCCCGGGGCCGGTTCCGGAGTGAGAAAAATCCTCCGCACCGAGACGGCAACCGCTTCGGCAAAACCGGGATAGCCGGCAAGATCCGGGATGATGAAGTTCGCCTGACTCGAAACTGCATCCACAGAGATGTCGTACAGCTTCACCCCCATGTCATTCATTCCGACCAAGCGGGCGATCTTCGCAGCGGGGTCGAGCTTCATGACCCCTGCGATTGGAACCCGCATCCCTTCAAACTCGAAGAGGGCCGACTGGCGAATGATCACGTTTCCGGCCCCCGCGCTCCAGAGAGCGCCGGACAGCTCCGCCGCAGTGCGGGGGATTGTCGGAGCAGGTTCTGTGCTCCTGAACGGCACCGCAGCGCAGGCGCTCGTCAGCAGCAGAAACAGACCTGTCAGGGCACGGGTCAGGATGCTCATGGCTGATCCGTGCTGCATAGGGCAGGGATTACCAGAAGTGCGGCCGGTATCCCGGTGCCGATGCCAAGGAGGACCGTGATTCCGATGGAGTGCATTGAGGGATGGCGTGCCAGAGCAAGGGCGCCAAGCCCCGCAAGTGTTGTAAGCCCCGAGACAAGCACCGCTTTGTTCGCCGCATGGTTGGAGCCCTCGGTGAGTTTACACACCATAAAAATACCGTAGTCAACACAGAGCCCGATGATGAGGATCGTCGCCGCGATGTTGAAAATATTGAACTCAAGACCGAGCATCCCCATGATGCCGAGCATGCAGATAAGTCCGGTTGCAACCGGCACCAGGACAAGCAGTATGCGCGAGGGGCGCCGGAACAGGACGATCATCAGGACGAGTACCAGTGCCGAGGTCAGCGCCAGATAGCGGGTGAAATCTTTGATGATGGCCCGTCCCACGCTGTCGCCGAAACGACTTTGTGATACGAGACGGACTCCCGGCAGCGTTTTGAGATCTTCAGCAAGCGCGGCTACAACCTGCGGCGTGTCCGGCACCAGGGTCAGCACCCGTACCACTCCGGGTGAGCGGATGATCAATGAGTCAACCAGTTCTCCCATTCCCGCCTCACGCAGCCCTTCCAGCGTTGCTGCCGGGGGCGGAGTGCTGAGTGACGCAAGAAACGGCGCAAAAGCGTTGTGTGAAAAACCGTAGGCTGCTCCCGCTTTTGACAGGTCGCTGCCCAGTCGGGTGGCACGGCCATTCTGCCAGAAGGATGTCCAGCGCTCCCGGTTGGCACGCTGCCGTGAATTGCCCGGCAAAAGCGGCGCGATGCTTACCAGCTCCCCTGCAGGAATACGTCCGGAGATGCGTGTGAAGAGTTGGTCGTTCAGCGCCAGTGCGCTTTCCAGATCACTGCCTTCGGCAAAAAGCAGCGCCTTGCCGCGCATGTCTCCCCAGGTTTTTACCAGATCATCTTCAGCCTGACGTAGTTCCGGCGTTACCATACTGACCGACCGCAGGTCACCGTTGAAGCGTACGTTGGTTGCCTGCCAGGTGCAGAAGGCAAGAATTGCCAGCCAGACACCGATTACCGCCCGGCGTGGTGGTTTCCAACCGTTGGTGGTGTTGTTGATCGGGAGTTTTCCCGCCGGCACAGGTGTAATCAGATGCGGCAGGACAATCAGCGAAATGAGAACTGCAGCGATAATTCCGGTCATGCTGTAGATGGCGAGCTGTCGCTGGCCGGGGAGGCTCGACAGCAGCATGACGCCGAAGGAGATCAGCGTTGCCGCAGCACCGAACAGTACCGGGCGCGCCACCTCTCCGGTGATTACGGCATGTTCTTTCCCTCCCTGACGGCAGGAGAAGTAGATCAGCATGGCGTATTCGTCGGCGATGCCGAGCAGCACCCCGCCGAAGCCGAGTGTCACTGCAAAAACGTTGGCATCCCAGATGCCGATTACTCCGGAGGCGATCACCAGAATCGAGGAGGGAACAAGGAAGACAAAGATCGCGCTCAGGCTTCGCAGGAAAACCAGGTAGATCGCGAGTACCGCAATAACATTGATCGTCAGAACTATATAGAGGTCGTGTTTGATGGTGTCGGCGTTTACCAGCGTGTAGCGATGCCCGGAGACAACTGTCGCGGTCATTCCTGCCGGGACGCTTGATATGATCGCCCTGTTAATTCGCTCCAGAAGATCCCGTGAGCCGGCCGAGTCGGTCATGGATACGGCGGAATCAACCACCAGCAGGGCGCTTTTTCCATCAGCCGCCACAAAATGATTTTGAACCAGGCGCATGT
Organism: Geobacteraceae bacterium; assembly: GCA_043743795.1. GTDB lineage: Bacteria > Desulfobacterota > Desulfuromonadia > Geobacterales > Pseudopelobacteraceae > JACRCG01. The sequence goes on along the minus strand of JAYTVV010000119.1, from coordinate 9,003 downwards.
TCGGGATCATATTCAGAAAGCGCATCTTTTCCAGGGCAAACGCGGAGAAGGAGAGTGGATCGCTCTGGATACTCCCCTTGAGTGCCCACCCCTCGGGTGAGAGAAGCTGCTCGTAGCTTCCCCGGAGCCGGTTCTGTACTTCTGTGGGGGTGCTGGCGGCGGCGAGCCCGGCCAGGTCCTCTTCGGTTGCCAGCGTCGGGAGATGTGTGCCGAGCCAGTTAAAGAACCCGCCGGCGAGATTTACCGGTCCGGTCGTTACGTTGCCAATTTTTTCACTTCTGAGTTTCTCTGCCAGAGCGTCTGCAACCGCGGTCAGTGCTGCTGGATCCTCTGTACTGCCGCTTTTCAGGGTTATCACCAGTTTTCGCGTAAAGGGAGCAAGTTGCAGTAAACGGAAATCTTTTGCTACGGATGAACTGTCGTCCGGGAGCATTGCAATGATGTCTTCCTGAATTCGCAGCCTTGAGGAAGCGAGGGCGCTGAGTGCCACGACGATGAGAGTCGTGATGAAGATAATCTTTCGGCGGCCGGAACAGAAGCGGTAGAGGCGTTCGAACAGCGTGAAGGAAGGGACCGGCACTAGAAAAGGTCCGCCTGCAGCGGTTTGTTTATGGCGGTGTTTACGAACTTGATCCGCGTGAAGTCTCCATCTATTTCGTGCAGTTCGACGCTGCGTACGTACCTGCCATCGGCGCTGAAGTTAATCAGCAGATGGTGCAGAAACCCGGCAGTCGCGGCGGAGCGTGGCTCCAGTCGCAGCGCAACGGGAGACTCATTCAGTACGTTGATCCGGTATTCCTTTTTGAGCCAGGGGAAATCTGCACGTGCCCAGGCAAAGAGCTGCTCGGAGACGAGCTTCATAATCGGTTCCTGACTGATCTGGAAACTCTCAGTACGTCCGGTGCGCTCATGCCAGCGTCTTCCTTTTTCCCCTTTCAGGACGAACCCGGAGGCGACCGGAGTCGTCAGCTCCCAGCGCAACAAATCCGGTTTGCTGAAGTAAAAGTGTCCTTTGGAGCTCATGACGGTTTTGAACATTGACAGGTGTTTTTCCTGAACAAAATCACTTGATATGGTTTTGACGCCGCTCGCCGTGCGTTCCAGAGAGGTGAAAAGGGTTGTGGAGCTGTCTGCGGTCGATTTCTCTTCAGCCACGGCGACTCCGGAAACGAACAGTAAAAAGGCGATCAGAAACAGTATCCTGGTCATGCTGCTTCCCCTCCGCCGACAATCCAGAGCTTGATAGAACCGCTGGCGATGGTTTCTTCGTCCCTCATAATCTCTCCCTCGGCAACGGCAAACCCCTCAAAGCTGCCGACAGTCCTGATGTTGATCAGGAGTCGCTCGCCGGCGCGTGCTATGCCGGTGATGCACAGTTTTCTGGTGCCGACAAGGTATCCCTCGGAGATCTCCTTTCCCTGCAGCGTGTCGTCATATCCCTTGATGACGGCATACCCCTGGGCCAGAAGTTCAACGAACGCCGCCTCGTCCAGAATACCGTTTGAATCGACCAGAATGCAGTCTGCAGCAGGTCGTGCCTCGACAACACCTCCTGCGTCAGCGTACGCGATCAAGGTGTCTACGAGCTGCATCGGCGGGCGGTGGGGGATGAATGCCGCTGCCGGCATCGGCAATGTCAGATCTTTCTTCATAGGTTAGCGCCAGTAGACCGGGAGGTCGTCAAATATCTGGCTCGAGAACAGGAGCTTCCTGAATTTAACCAGATCGTCATGAAACACCCGCTTGTTGTCATACACCGCAAATTCCTTGTTCAGGAGCTGATATATCCGCCCCGTCGCGGTGCCGAGTCGATCGGCGTTGCGGAAGGAAAGCGCCTGCAGGTCTGTGAGAACCTCTAAGGTCACCACATGTTTTGCGTTACTGACCGACTTGAACGCCTTGCGGGCCGCTACTGTTCCCATGCTGACCACATCCTGATTCGAGGCGTTACAGGAGATCGAGTTGGTGGAAACCGGGTTGGCGAGCTGGCGGTTTTCTGCGGTTGTTGAGGTAGCCAAATACTGGGCCCCCATGAATCCCATGGTCAGTCCGAGGGTGCCGGGGATCAAAAACTCGGGCAGCCCCTCGTTCAGGTTCCGGTCCAGAAATTTGTTAATTCTGCGTTCCGAGAGGGTGCAGAGCGTCGCCATCGCCATGCAGAGCGAATCCATGGCAAAGCCGATGCTCTGGCCGTGAAAATTGCCGCCGTGAATGACCTTTTTCTTTTCAGGGATGATGATCGGATTGTCGTTGGACGAGTTAGCTTCGGTCTCTACCACCTTGGTTGCGGCCTCAATGGCCTCGAGGACCGGAGCGAGGATCTGAGGGGTGCAGCGAATGGAGTAGACATCCTGTACATTGATGCTTGTCTCGTAGACCGGTCCTTCGGTCTGATGTCCGCGAATCTGCTCGTGCATATCCTTTCGCAGGGTGATGTTCCCGGAGCCTGCGTACAGGTTCCGAATCGTCTCGGCTACCTGAAGCTGTCCCGGGTGCGGCTTGACCAGGTGCAGATCCTCATCGAAGGCATCATCAATACCGCCGAAAATCTCCAGAGCGAAGGCGCCGGTGACACAGCTGATCCTGAGCAGTTTCTTGGCGCCGAACAGGGCGAAGGCCGCAAGCGCCGTCATCGCACTCGTGCCGTTCATCAGGGCTATGCCCTCTTTGAAACTCAGAACAACCGGAGTGATGTTGAGCTTTGTAAAGAGTGCCGCGGTGTCGAACAGTTCATCCTGATAGTACGATTTTCCTTCGCCGATGATGGTGAGGGAGAGGTGTGCCAGGTGGATCAGGTCGCCCGAGGCCCCGACACTGCCGCATTCAGGGATATAGGGGGCTATGCCGCGGTTGACCATATCCCTCATGAATTCGAGCAGTTCGACGCGCACTCCACTGTATCCCTTGGCCAGGGTATTCAGGCGTACTGCCATAATAGCAATAGAAACGTACGGTTTCAGGGGGGCGCCAAGACCGGCCGCGTGGCTTCTGATCAGGTTCACCTGGAGCGCTTCTATTTCAGCATCCTCAATGATCTTGTTGCACATGGGGCCAAAAGAGGTGTTTACGCCGTAGATGATGCGCCGAGCGGCAACTTCCTCTTCAAGAAAGGTACGGCTTGCCCTGCAGCGCAGGACTGCAGCGGGATCAAGTGCCACCTGTTTATCACCCACGCCGATTGCGACGATATCTTCGACTGTTAAATCACTGCCGTTCAGTACTACTGTGGGACGTTCGGACATGGTAAATTCCCTTTTTGTTCTGTAGTTGATGTTGTAATAATTTTGCCTTTTAGGAGGCGGTGTTTGATCACACGATGCGGTGGTCAAAGAAGGTAACCGGTTTGCGTTTATCTTCCCGGATGGTCACCCTGACAATCTCCTCGGGGGGGACGATCACGACCTCGGGTCTGACACGGATGGCTGCTGCGATCCTTTCCGCAACAAAGGAACAGGAAAGTGTCGGGTCACTTGAGCCAACCACGACCCGGATCCGGTCAGAGAGAGCGAACTCACTCTCCGCTTCAATATAGTAGCCGCGTACCCCGTCCATACCCTGCAGTACCGTGAAAATTGCCGGAGGGTAGACGGTTGTGCCACGACATTTTAACATCTGGGATTTTCTGCCGACCACAGGTCCCAAGCGGGGCGTATTTCTGCCGCAGGTGCAGGGATCGACATGAAGTTTTGCGATATCTCCGGTCTTGAAGCGCAGCAGCGGCATCCCCGTTACGCTGAGCGGAGTCACCACAACTTCACCAAATTCACCCGGCGAGACACGTGATCCTGTCTCATCGACCAGCTCTGTCACCATCAGCTCTGGGAGCAGATGCCCGCCACACCCCTCGGGGCAGTCGGTGAAGGAGGTTGCCATTTCGGTGCTGGCGTAAGTGCCGAAGATGCGGGTATGCCAGAGCTCTCCCAGCCGTGCACCCAGGGGCGAAAGACGAAAATCCTGATCCCGTACCGGTTCACCGATACAGATCATCCGTTTGATGCCGAGTTCGGAAGGCGTAATCCCCTCTTGTCGCAGCTTCTCCCCGATGTGCAGCAGGAGCGAGGGAACTCCGACAATCGCCGAAGGGTGGAAGTTTTTGATCAGTTCGGTTGTCAGTGCGGTGGTGCTGGAACCGCCCCGCAGTACCGTGGCTTTGATCCTGGTAAGCCCAAGGAAATAAGCAAGCCCTGCCATGAAACACCTGTCGGTGGCAACGGCAACCAGCACCCGGTCGGCGCTGCTGATGCCGGCGGCGCGAAAAGAAAGCTCCTCATTGTAGGCGAGTCGTTCCAGGTCGTGGGCACTTTGCAGCATGGCGACCGGCTTTCCCGTGGTCCCGGATGTGAGGCAGAGATCAACGATCTCTCTCTGATCCACAGCGAGAAATTCTTCACGACGGTTCTCCAGATCACTCTTGCCTGTAAAGGGAAGCTGTGCCAAATCGCCCGGGCACGAAACAGTTTCCGGCGTCACTCCGAGATCTGCGAACATGCTGCGGTAAAACGGCGAATTGCCGGCGAGATACCGGATGTGTCGTTGTAGTAGCTCATTCTGCCGGGCGGCGATAACCGAATGCGGGCTGCGGGAAAGTTCGGCTCCCGCGCGACTATCGAAGAGCGGCTTTTCCGGATGGTCCCCGCTCATGGTGTCCCCTGCATTTCTTCAAGCTTCCGGGTCATGCACTTTCGCACCTCTTCGCGTAAATCCGCAGCCCCTCCCTTTCTGTTGTACAGACCGGGGTCCAAAGGGTCGAGAGCAACCAGGCGCACCCGGGCGGGATGCAGCAGGGAGTGCCCCGGGGGGAGCATCGTGTCGGTACCGGTTATGCAGAGGGGGACGATTGGCACTCCGGTCTCCAGTGCAAGACGAAATGCGCCTGAGTAGAAGGGCTGCAGTTTTCCTGTTCTACTCCGATGCCCTTCCGGGAAGAAGAGTACAGTCCCCTGTTTGGCAAAAGTATCCGTACAGGTATGCATCACCTCATTCCAATCGCCCGTTTCTACGTCCAGATAGCGGGCAAGTCGCATGAACAGGGTGTACCAGTACATTTTGAACGGCCATGCCCCGACGGCAAAGATGATGTCGTGAAAGGGGAGGGTGGAGATGAAATAGCTGTCAAAAAACGAAAGGTGATTGACTACCAGTACGCAGGGACGTTTGATGCCGGCCAAACCTTCGGAGTGGAAACTGACGAACGGAGAAACCATGACCACCAGTCCGTAGCCGTGGATGTTGATCAGGTGTCTGACAATCCGTCCCACATCCCATCCCGTTACAACCTTCCAAAGCATCAGGCAAAACGGAGAGGCAAGAATTCCCACGACAATCCACACAATCATCAGCGGATAGAATAACAGGTTGAATACGACGACCTGTATCTGCTTGAAAACGCTCATTTTGTCCCGGTGCTGATTACTGTGCGAGCTCGCTGCCACGTAATTATGCGCTCTCCATCTGACGTTTTTTGCTGATCACGAAATTATGGATATCACCCAAAGTACGGATTTTTCTGATTGCTTCTTCTTCGCGGATTTTCATGCCGAATGCTGTTTCAAGCACAATTACCAGATCGACAACGTCCAGGCTGTCCAGTCCCATGTCCTCAAAAAGTGTCGTCTCGGGGGTCATTTCCCCAAGATTAAACTCAAATTCTTCTGCAAGTGAACTGTTGATCTGCTCGATGATTTCTTGGTCAGTCATTACTGATATCTCCTTAAAATTATGGATGAATTTACGCCACCCAGGGCAAAGTTGTTTTTTATTATCGTCGCAATCGGGAGCGTGGTGACACCAGGCAGGTGCTGCACATTTGCGCAGAGCGGATCGATATTTTCAAGATTGAGTGTGGGGATCAGTACTCCCCGTCGGAGCATTTCGATGCAGGCAGCCAGTTCCAGAGTGCCGCTGGCGGCCATTGCATGCCCCAGATGTCCCTTCAGGCTGCTGGTTGGCGTCCGGGAACCGAAGACACGGGAAACAGCTTCGCATTCAGCAATATCACCCTGTACAGTCGCCGTTGCATGGGCATTGACGTAATCAACCTGGTCCGGTGTAACCTGTGCATCATCAAGAGCCTGGCGCATGCAGTCTGCTATGCACGCTGCATTCGGGTTGGCGATGCTCCCCGGGTCCGAGTTGGTGGCGAAGCCGGTTATTTCGGCAAGGATTGTTGCGCCGCGCCGCTCGGCTGATTCCAGAGACTCCAGAAGCAGGATGCCGCTCCCTTCACCGCAGACGATGCCGTCACGGTCACGATCAAAAGGGCGCGGGGTTCTGCTCGGGGAGTCGTTGAACGCCGTTGATGCGGCGTTCATAATGTCAAATGTCCCTGACGTGAGGGGGTGAAACTCATCCGCTCCTCCGCAGAGCATGAAGTCCTGCTTGCCGATTCCGATCATCTCGGCGGCATAGCCGACCGCGTGGCAGCTGGTGGAGCAGGCGGCCGCCGGCGCCAGGATTCGTCCGGTGACACCGAGCGCCTGGGCTACGTTTGAGGCACAGCTGTGATTCATAATATGGAAGAAAAGAGTCGATTTCATCCGCTCCAGACTGTTGTCGATGCCAAAATCACGGAAGAACTCCTGCATGGTCTGCGGGCTCCCGATCGTTGAGCCGACTGAAACCCCGAGTCGCCCGCCCTGGAGCTGCGCTTCGCTGAGTCCCGCCATGGTTGCGGCATCCTGACAGGCAAGAGTCGCAAAAATCGACATGCTTGACATGGAACGGCGGAATTTCCGGGGGATCTCCATCGGATCAACACCGGTTGCAAGGGCTGCCACCCGTGTTCTCATCCCGGTGATTTCGGATAAGACCGGAACTTCAACGACACCACTTTTCCCCGTGAGCAGTGCCTCCATCAGGGTTTCAATACCACGGCCAAAGGGCGATACAACCCCCATTCCTGTTATAACGACTCTTTTCAGCAGCATGCCTTCAGTTCCTTTCTCATAAGGTCGTGCCCGAGGATGGTGCCGCAGGCGAGGAGTCCTGAAATCACAGCTCCCATGACGCCGGGGGCGACTATCGCCTGTCCGGCCAGGAATAATCCGGGGATCCTCGTCGCCGGGCGCGGGTTAAACTGTCCGACCATATGTTTGACGCCATATAGTCCGCCCAGCGGGGTATTGCAGAAGTCCCGGATGGTAAGCGGAGTTGAGCCTTCAATGGACTGTATGTTTCCGGCAAGGTCAGGGAATGACCGTTCAATCTGTTTTTGCAGCCGATGCAGCGTCTGCTCCTTAAAATGACGGTACTCCGGGGGGCGCTTCCCGAAACGGGAGGACTCCCATGGAGCTGTTTCACTGAAGAGGGCGGGGCAGATACCTATGAAACCGTGCGGTTCGACCTCCCCCTCCCGGTACGCGGCGCTCAAGTAAAGCGGGGCCTCACCTACCGGTCTGCTGCCAAGCTGATAGATGCATTCAGCATCAGGAAGCAAAAACCGATTGGTTCCTGCAAGTGCCGGAATTGGATTTTTTGAAGCAGCGAAACATACAAACGCAGAGACTGTCTCTTCAAGGGAGCCGAGGCGTTTGCGGTAGGTCGGTCGAAAGGTCCCCTCAGGAGCCAGTTCCGGAAGAAGGCGAGGGTGAATCGTTGCAATTGCCGCGCTACAGCCGAGCGAGCTGCCGTCTGCAAGCTGTACTCCGGAAAGAGCTCCTCCGGGTTCAACTGAGATCCCGGTCACTTCACTGTTGCACAGGACATCGATGCCGAGTTCTGCAAGCCTGGCATCGAAGGCGCGCGCAAGGCTTAAACCGCCCCCGCGAATGCCGCGCACTGATTCGTAGTAGTTGCCGACGATAGCCGCATGCTGGGCAAATGACACCTCATCGCACGAAACACCATACAAAAGAGAATGCATGGAAAGCAAGCTTTTTAGCAGTACATTTCCGGTCAGTGAATCAAGGGTCTCCCGCACCGTTGGCCCGAGAACCCGTTGCAGTGCCCCGCTTTGGTCAATCTCCGCATCGAGGTTCAAATAGGGGATGGAGGCACAGGCGGAGCGCACCTGTGCGAGGTAGCTCCCGATTGCTGCCCGTTCATCGGGAAATGCCTCGCCAAGTTTCTCCTGCAGTCTGTCGTAACCGGTCGGGAACCGGAACTCGAAGTCAGGACTTTCGCAGCTGAAGAGGTCGAATCCATTTTCGTCGAAGGGAAAGCTGATTATGCGGTTGGAAACACCGAGATACCGGAGGAAAACGTCAAGCGGTTCACCCGCGCCAAGCCCCCCCGTGTAGTGAAAACCGGTATCAAAATGTATTCCACGTCGCAAAAAACCCCGTACAAGCGGAGCCGTACGGTCGGCTTTTTCGAGAAGCGCCACGTGGTAGCCGTTTTGTGCAAGGGTGATGGCCGAGGTAATGCCGGAGATTCCGGCACCGATAACTACGAAGTCATACTTCATTCAGCAAATCTCAACACCAGACAGGAATTGGTTCCGCCAAAGCCCGCGGAGTTACAGAGGACATGCTCGGGCGCCCGGTCGATTCGTTCCGCTGCGATGTTCAAGCGTGCCGAGAATTCGTCAGGTTCTGAAAAATTTGCGTTCGGAGCGATAAACCCGTGCTGTGCCATGATTGTCGAATAGACAACCTGCGAGGCTCCTGACATCCAGAGTTCATGGCCCGTCATTGACTTGAGGGAGGAAACCGGCGGGGTTTGCGGTCCGAACACGGCCGAAATGTTGCGCGCTTCTGCAGCGTCTCCGGCAGGGGTTGAGGTCGCATGAGCGCAAATATAATCGATATCACACTCTTTAATTCCGGCAAGTGAGATGGCTTTGCGCATGGCCCGCTGCAGCCCGTCCAGGCTCGGTACTGAAATGTGGTTGCCGTCAGAAGAAAAAGCGTACCCGCCTATTTCTCCGAGAATGGCCGCACCGCGGGCTTTAGCCAAGTCGTAGCGTTCCAGCACAAGAGCCGCTGCGCCACCGCTCGGGACGAGGCCGTCTCGGCCGGCGTCAAAGGGGCGTGATGCCCGCCCGGGATCGTCGAGGCGGGTGGA
>JAYTVV010000118.1:0-11161 GCA_043743795.1 Geobacteraceae bacterium | reverse complement strand
TGACCGAATTTGTCCGGCAGGGGCTGGGACGGTTTATCGTTGATCAGTACAAGCTGGAAGATGAAACCCTTTTTCTGGTAACGATTGACCGGGAAGTTGAGGACATGATCGCCGAAGCAATCCAGCCGTCTGACCAGGGGAGTTATCTGGCGATAGAACCGGCGGTTGCCCAGCAGATTATTTCGTCCGTCCGGAGCATGTCCGAGCGCTTTGCAACCAGCGGCGCTCAGCCGCTGCTTCTTGCTTCTCCGTCGATCCGTCGACACGTACGAAAATTGATTGAACGCTTTGTCCCGCACATGGCGGTACTGTCGCACAACGAAATTCCTCAGAATGTTAAAATCCAGTCTCTCGGGGTGGTAAGTTTAAATGTTGGTTAAAACATTTCAAGCGGCGAGCATGCCGGAAGCTCTGCGTATGGTAAAGGCCGAACTCGGGCCTGACGCCATGATTCTTTCGACAAAAAAAGAGCGGACCGGAGGGTTCCTCGGTTTTTTCAGCAAGCAGGTCTATCGCGTTACCGCCGCGATTGATCCGGTGCGTAAACAGGCTCCGCCGATTGCCGCACCGGCCGTATATCGTGAAGCGCCGCCACGCGAGCGGACTGCACGGGAAGAGATGGAAAGTTCAATGCTGGCGCCTCTGGCACGAGAGCTGAAAGACCTGCGTGAAAAGGTGGAGTCACTTACCCGGAGGGAAGAGGAGGCGCGTGCAGAAGCAAAGCAGGCTGACGGAGAAGCGGCCGAACAGCTGGAAGCGGGAGTAAACCTCAAGAATATTCCCCGCTCAGATCTGGAAGAGATCAAAAAACTGCTCCTTGCCACGCTGGCAAAAAGTCAGGAGGGGGGCACTAAAGATGTTCAGTGGCCGGCAGTAACAGACGGTGGCATTGTGGCTGGCCGGTCTGGTGCAGAACTGCTTCCGGAAGATTCTCCCCTTGCCCGGGAATTGGCAACCAGCGGAGTTTCTACCGAGCTGATCAGAAAAATTGTTGATACCCTTAATACGCTGCCGCTGCAGAGCGGTGACCAGACGGTAAAGGGCCGACTTGGTGAAACGCTCGGACGTCTGATTAAATTTGCCGGTACGCTTAAGCTGAAAAAGAACTCTCCCCGTATTATCGCCCTGGTTGGCCCGACCGGTGTTGGCAAGACGACGACAACCGCCAAGCTGGCAGCTATGTACGCCCTTAATCGAGGCAACAAAGTGGCGTTGATTACGATGGATATATTCAGGGTAGGGGCGGTTGAACAGCTCAAAACCTACTCGCGCATCATGGGAATCCCGCTTGAAGTCGCTTCAACTCCCAAAGAGTTGGAAAAGGCTGTTGAAAAACACTCCGCCTGCGATCTGATTTTCATCGATACCGCAGGGCGCAGCCATAAGGATAAGGAAAAACTTGATGAAATGAAGAGCTTCCTGGAAGACAAGATTCCGATGGAAGTCTACCTCTGTCTTTCGGCTACGACCAAGGACCGCGAGCTGGAAGAAATCTTGAACCGCTTCAGAATTTTTCAGGTAAGTAAAGTTGTGTTCACAAAAATCGATGAATGTGAAAGCTTTGGAAATATGGTCAATCTATTGATGAAGGATAATTTGCAGATAGCATACTTTACTACCGGCCAGCGTGTCCCGGAAGATATCGAAATTGCGACACCGGCCAAGTTGGCAGATATGATTTTTCGTGAGGGGGCAGAATGAGCACCGTACCAGGAACGGGCGACCAGGCTGATACTCTCCGCCAGATGGCTCGTGCTGCAAAAATGAACCAGAAAGCAGATTCCGCTTCAGCGGGTGGATTAGCCGACCAGCAGGGTATCCGGGTTATTTCGGTGACCAGCGGCAAGGGAGGTGTCGGCAAGAGTAATGTCGTCTCCAACCTCGCAATAGCTCTTTCCGCCCAGGGGAAAAAGGTGCTGCTGATCGATGCAGACCTTGGGCTCGGAAATCTTGATGTCCTGTTGGGGCTCTCGCCGGTTTATAACCTCAATCACGTTTTAAATGGTGACAAGAGTATTGTGGATATCCTGATTGACGGTCCGGCCGGCATCAAGATTATTCCGGCAGGCTCCGGTGTTCAGGAACTGACCAGTCTGGGGCAGCATGAAAAGCTGAAACTGCTTGACGAACTTGACATGCTGGAAGAGCAGTTCGACATTCTGATTGTCGATACCGAAGCGGGCATTTCAGAAAATGTTACCTACTTTACCGTCGCGGCCCAGGAAATTTTTGTTGTCGTGACACCTGAACCAACCTCTATCACCGATGCGTACGCCCTGATCAAGCTTCTGGCGACCCGCTATTCGGAGCATCATTTCAAAGTACTGGTCAATATGGCCAAGGACAGTGAGGATGCGTTGGAGGTGTTCCGTAAACTTGCCAATGTGGCCGGCCGCTTTCTGGATATCTCGCTCGACTATCTTGGCTGTGTCGTCAAGGATGAAAAAGTTGTTGAAGCGGTCAGGCGTCAAAAAGCCGTCACCGAATTGTTTCCCGATTCAGAAGCTGCCCAGTGTTTTACGACGATAGCCAAACGGGTTATTGAAAATAAACGGCAGGGACGCGTCAAAGGCACCATCCAGTTTTTTTTCCGAAGAATGCTTGACAATGCAGGAGGAAGCTAAAACGATGATCGAGGAAAGTGATTCCGGCGCAGGCGGCTGTTCCGCTGCTGATCGAGATAAGCTGATACTGGAACATATTCCGCTGGTGCGCTATCTGGTGGGCAGAATGGCGACCAAGCTCCCCCAGCATCTTGACCAGCAGGACCTGATGAGCTCAGCTATGATTGGCTTGATAAATGCAGCCGATCGCTTCGATACTACCCGGGGAGTGCTCTTCAAAACCTTTGCCGAACAGCATGTCCGGGGAACCATTCTGGATGAACTTCGCTCCTATGACGTCCTCAGTCGTTCAATGCGGGACAAGTACAAGCGGCTTGAGCGGGAGCTGCGCCTTCTTGAAAACGTGCTTGGCCGTCATCCGAGCAGCGAAGAGGTTGCTGCATCCCTGCAGATAAGCCTGGATGACTATTATGAACTGCTTGACGATGTCCACGTTTTCACCTTTATCAGCCTGGATGACAGCTGGGAGGGGGATGACGGGAGTCCGCTCTGTCTGGCGGATGTACTCTGTGAAACCGATGCAAAAAGTCCGCAGCAGCAGGTTATGACGATGCAGCTGGCTGCAGCACTTGGCCAGGCCATCGATACGTTGCCCGAGAAAGAGCGCCTTGCGGTAACGCTTTATTATAATGAAGATTTCAATCTTAAAGAAATCGGCGAGACGCTTGGACTGACTGAATCCCGTATTTCGCAGATCATCAGTCAGGCAATGGTCAGGCTACGTTCGCGCCTCAAGTTACACCGAAACTAGAAAAATAAAAGAAGGGATCAGATATGAACAGCGGCATATACGCATCGGTATCGGGCAGTCTGGCGGCTATGCGCCGACTTGATGTCATCAGCAACAATCTGGCAAATGTCAACACTCCCGGATATAAAAAAGACAAGATGTCATTCGAAGGTTTGCTTGCCGGCGCCGCCAATCCGCCTGCTGTTCCCCAGGGTACGACCGCCGATCCAGTTATGCAGAAGGAAAATATCTATATTGATTTTGCCGGCGGGCCGACCAGTCAGAGTGGTAATCCACTTGATCTGGCGCTTGATGGCGACGGTTTCTTTGCTGTAACCACCCCGGAGGGGACCTCATACACACGTCAGGGCAATTTTCGTACGTCTGCTGACGGTACTCTGGTGACGGTTGACGGTTATCCGGTCCAGGGTGCGGGAGGGTCTGCAATCCGCATTCAGGGAAGCCGGGTTGAAATTGATGCAAAGGGCGGTGTTATCGTTGATGGCGCACAGGTCGGTGCAATTTCGGTGGTGGATTTTGAAAAGCCGTACGCCCTGACGAAAGTGGGCAGCGCTTTATTTGTTCCGGCGGACCCACAGGCGGCTTCTCAGGTTGGAAAGGCTCTGGTTCAGCAGGGACATATTGAAGGTTCGAACGTTGAAAGCATCTCTGAAATGGTACAGATGATTGAAACAAACCGCTATTTTGAGGCGTGTTCAAAGGTTATAAAAGGTTTTGACGATATGGCGGCCAAAGCCGCCAATGATATTGGCAGGGTCTAGACGTACACCTATTTTACGCAAGGAGTTACACAATGATTCGTTCACTCTGGACAGCGGCATCCGGCATGCAGGGGCAGCAAAAAAATATCGACGTTGTTGCCAACAACCTGGCCAACGTTAATACAACCGGCTTCAAACGCAGTCGCGCAGATTTTCAGGATTTGATCTATCAAAACCTCAAATCAACCGGCTCACCTGCTACGAACACGACTCAGGTTCCAACCGGAATCCAGATCGGTCTCGGTAGTCGATTGGCTGCCGTTACAAAAATATTTACGGCGGGAGATTTTACCCAGACCGGTAACGAACTGGACGTTGCAATTGAGGGCGCCGGATTCTTTCCAATCACGCTGCCTGACGGTACCGTCGGCTATTCTAAAGCCGGCGCTTTCAAACGTGACAGTACCGGGCAGGTCGTCACTCCTGACGGGAATCCGCTTTCTCCCGCAATCACGATACCCAATAATGCCACCAAGATAAATATCGGCAGTGATGGAACGGTTTCGGTGCAGGTTGCCGGGCAGAGCGCCACGACTACGGTCGGCAACATTCAATTGGCCTCTTTTTCAAATCCGTCCGGTCTCTCCAGTCAGGGAAAAAACATGTATCTGCCTACCGATGCCTCGGGGGCGGCAACGACAGGCCCTCCCGGACAAAACGGTACCGGAACCCTTGCCCAGGGATTGCTGGAAATGAGCAACGTCAACGTGGCGGAAGAGATGGTCAACATGATCGTCGGCCAGCGAGCCTACGAAATCAACTCCAAGGCGGTCACCGCTTCGGACGAGATGCTCCAGACCGCTAATAACCTGAAACGATAAAACCGGATCCGACACTTCATGAAACGATTATTGCCGCATATTTTTATTCTGCTTCTGATCCTGGCAATTTTCTGCCCGCTGCAGGCCCGCTCAGCAACCGACCGGGAGCAGGAGGTTCGAGATGTTGTCACTGCTTTTGTTACATCCCGTACCGCCGGAATGGGATGGGACGTACATATCCGCCGTATAACCATTTCGGATGCCTTGAAACTGCCGGAGGGGCCCGTCGACTACGAGGTTGTTGCTCCGCAGCAGTGGGAAGGCTGGGGGAATATCAGCATAGCTGTTATAGCCCGTCAGAAGGATCGAGTGGTTCGTAATGTTCCGGTGCGGGTTGATGTTGAAGCGTTGACCGACACGGTCGTCACCCTTCGCCAGATAGAGTACGGCTCAATTGTGTCAGCAGCTGACGTGGTTCTGCAGAAGCGGGAGATAACGCAAAATTCCCATCTTGCCGCCCGCACGCTCGATGACGTCAGCGGGAAAAAAGCCCGCACAACCCTGAGGGCCAATCAGCCGGTTCGCACCGATCAGGTTGAAAAAGTACCCCTGATAAAAAGCGGCCAGATCGTAACAATTGTTGCTGAAAATGAAGTGCTGAAGATCTCCGTTTCCGGAACGGCGCGCAGTTCCGGTGCAGAAGGGGACATCATCAGAGTGCAAAATCTGACCTCCCTGAAGGAAATACCGGCCAGAGTTATTAATGCAACTACTGTACAGGTCGCTTTCTGAGCAGAGCTCGATTAAAGGAACGTACATGAAACAGATATATTTACTGTTGTTTGTAGTACTGCTGTCCGGGTGTGCGGTCGAAAGGACCGATATTAAGACTGCGGGCTTCGAAGATACAACGCCGCGGCCGGTGGCTGACTACTCAAGCGGTTCTATCTGGCAGGCATCTTCAGTTAATTTGACTGATGATCTGAAGGCTCGTCGGAGAGGGGACATCATAACCATTGTGATTTCTGAAACCGCCAGTGCTTCCAAAGAGGCTAAAACAGGGACCTCCCGCGATACAACGGTGGGCGCTGGAATACCGAGTCTGATGGGTTTGGAAAAAACGGGGATCTTCAGAAACAATTTCAGTGATCTGGCGAATATAATCAAGGCAAATGCCAACTCGTCATTCAAGGGTTCCGGCACGACTTCGCGTCAGGAAAATCTGAATGCGACCATCACCGCCAAGGTTGTGGATGTGCAGCCGAACGGGAATCTGATGATTGAGGGACGTCGCAATATCAAGGTTAACGAAGAGGACCAGATAATTGTGTTGGAAGGCACCGTGCGTTCACGCGATGTTTCACCGGACAACACCGTTAATTCGATCTATGTGGCTGATGCGCGCATCAGTTATTCCGGGCGGGGTCTGCTCTCCGACCAGCAGAGTCCGGGGTGGCTGATGAGTATTATTAATAAAATATGGCCATTCTGATAACTGCACACGAGACTCGTCATAAGGTAAAAATATGAAGATTACGATATCCGCCATACTTTTTGTGTTTGTTGTGCTGGTGACAGCAACCGCCCATGCCATCCGCATCAAGGATCTTGCCTCGTTTGAAGGGGTTCGGGACAACCAGTTGATCGGTTATGGTCTGGTGGTGGGCCTTAACGGTTCAGGAGACAGTGACCAGACCAGAATCCAGACCCAGTCTGTGGTTAACATGCTTGAACGGATGGGCATCAGTGCCAATGTTGTTGATAACAAGATTAAAAACGTTGCTGCTGTCATGGTAACGGCGACGCTGCCTCCTTTTGCAAAACAGGGCAATCGTCTGGACGTGCTGGTTTCATCTCTTGGAGATGCCAAAAGTATTGCCGGCGGTACACTGCTTATGGCCCCCCTGAAAGGTGCTGATAATCAGATTTATGCCGTTGCCCAGGGCTCAATCCTGACAAACTCTTTTGCCTTTGGTGGTCAGGGTGCCACTGTACAGAAAAACCATCCGACCGCCGGAAGGGTGCCGAATGGAGCGCTGGTGGAGCGGGAGCTTCCCAACCATTTAGCGGGCAAGTCAATTTTAAACCTCAATCTGAGCGTTGCTGATTTTACTACCGCCTCGCGTATCGTTACCGCGATTAATGACAAGTTCAAGAGCCCCGTTGCCGCCAGCAGTGATCCCGGTTCGGTTACCCTGACGATTCCGGAAGCGTATACTAACCGGGCTGTCGAGTTTGTGGCTGCTTTGGAGCGGCTTGAGATCAAGCCCGATGTACAGGCAAAGGTGGTGCTGAATGAGCGTACCGGTACTGTTGTCATGGGAGAGAACGTACGGATTTCCACTGTGGCCGTTACCCATGGCAGTCTGGCGCTGGTTATCAAGGAAACGCCGCAGGTATCGCAACCGGCTCCATTCAGTAAAGGCGGCGAGACGAAAGTAGTGCCGCGTACCGACGTGAAAGTCGAAGAGGAAAACCGGCGTCTGCTGGTACTGCAGGAAGGGGCAAGTATCGGCGACGTTGTCCGGGCTCTCAATCTGCTGGGGGTCACTCCGCGAGATCTTATCAGCATCCTTCAGGCCGTTAAGGCTGCCGGAGCGCTTCAGGCGGAGCTTACAATAATTTAAAGCTAAACAATTTGACAGGTTAGGACGATAAGAACCGCATGGATATAAAAAGTGCCACAACAGTTCCGGATGCATCAGAAAACGCGGCGGATAAAGCACGTCTGCTTCAGCGGGCGGCGGTAAACAGTGGTGCAGGGCTGACTGAAAAACAGCGGCAGCAGGCAAAGAAAGTATCCCAGGATTTCGAAGCGCTGTTCGTCGGTATGATGATGAAATCGATGCGCGCAACAGTTGGAAAAGATACGTTGACCGGCGGCGGCCATGGTGATGAAGTCTATCGTTCTATGCTGGATCAGGAATACGCCGCTGTTTCGGTAAAACGGGGCGGTGGACTTGGAATCGCAAAAATAATTGAAAAAGATATTATTCGTCAGGAAAACCGTAAGATTCGCCCTGCGATTGATACGAAAGAATAATCGGTGAGATGCCATGCCACAAATTAGACAGATATATGATTCGTTACATGAGATTGATGCTGTTCTTGGCGAGTTGCGTGCCTTGACGCTGCAGGAGCGCCAGGACATTGTCGGTCTTGACCTGGCCGGACTCACGGAGCGGCGGGGTAAGATTGAGGCGCTGCTGACACGTACCGGCGCTCTCAATACGCAGGTTGCATCCCAGATAGGTTCAGTGTGTGATGCGTATGGTCTGGTGGGTGAGAAAGCGCTCTCCCAGTTGATTACGGTCGTGCCGAAGCCTGATCGTGATATGTATGCCCGTGTTCAAAAAACGGTTCGGGCGGGTTCTGTCGCTGTTGAAAACGAACTGGCGATCAATCAGGCATTGTTAAAAGATTCGCTGGCGTTTACCACATATTCGCTGCAGATGTTTACCGGAATTCTAAAGAAAAACAGTGGCGCCACTTACGGCCAGCAGGGACGTTTTGTCGAAACGATAGATCAGCCCCGGATTATCTGCAAGGAGATCTAAATGAGTATAGGTGCACTTTTTAGTGCTGCTAGTTCCAGCCTTGCTGCACAACGGGCGGCTCTTGATGTAACAAGTGAGAATATTGCGAATGTAAATACCGAAGGATATTCCCGCCAACGGGTCATCCTGGAAACTGCTACGGCGACGACTCAAGATGGTTTTCCGCTGGGGGGAGGGGTAAATGTTGCCGCAGTACAGCGCATTTACGATAACGTCCTTAATAAACAGATCAATGACGGCACGTCGCTTCAGGGAAATAATGATGCAAAACTGAAGACACTTCAGCAGGTTGAGCCGTATCTGAATGAATTAAGCGGCAATTCGATCGGTGATGCTATGCAAGGATTATCGGACGCCTGGCAGTCCCTCTCATTGAATGCATCCGGTATCTCCGAACGTCAGGCGGTAATAGGCAAAGCCCGCGTATTGGTGGATACCTTTCACCAGGTGAGTGATGGTATTGTCAATGCACAGACGTTTGCAGATCAGAGCCTGACGTCGGTTGCAACCGACATTACTTCAAAAGCCAAAGCAATTGCTGATCTCAATATTCAAATCAGGACGACCGAACTGGCGAGCGGCAATGCCAACGAGCTCAGGGATCGTCGGGATCTCTTGCTGCAGCAGGTTTCAAAGCAGGTCGGAGTCACCTATGCCGAACAGCCGGACGGCATGATGGATGTGAAGCTGTCGGGCGGCGAAACACTTGTTTCCGGTAACCAGTATGCGACGCTGTACACGAATGCGGTCGGACCGGCGGTGACAACCAATGAAATCCGTATCACTGCATTGGGAGCACCGGCATTGGCTCCCAATCCGGCAACGGACACGAATGTCACGGCAACGATTGGCGGCACTAATAATTCCAAAGGGGAGATCGGCGGATTGTTGTATGCGCGGGATACCGCCATGCCCGATTACCTCGCCAAGCTGGATGAACTGGCCTACAACGTTTCCTATCAGGTAAATACCCAGCATGCTGCCGGCTGGAACCTCAATAATGCCACCGGCGTTGATTTTTTCACACCACCAACAACCGTTGCCCCTCCCGCTCCCGGGGCCACATACGCCGGATATAGCGCCACGATCAATGTGGGGATCACCAACACGAATGACATTGCTGCCGCAAGTACCAATCCTCTGACGGGAGGAATTGGTAATAATAAGAATGCCCTGTTGCTTGCAAACGCTGCAAACACTCAGGTGGCGTTTGCCGGCGGCGTTATGGCTTCGACCGCAACCTACTATAACTCGCTGGTAGCCAATGTCGGCGTTGATGTGCAGGCAGCCAAGAACCTGTCCACGCAAAACGATGCGTTTGTGCGGCAGCTGCATAATCTGAGGGATTCCAATTCCGGCGTATCACTTGATGAAGAATTGACGAATCTGATCAAATACCAAAAGGCTTTTGAAGGTGCTTCGAAGGTTATCAGCACCGCCAGCCAGATGCTGGACACGGTGCTGGGCTTGATCCGCTAACGTACCGCAGCAAGAGGAGCAGGATATGCGCATTACCGATACAACAACCGCCAATAATGCCATTTATAATATCAATGAAGGCCGCATTAAGCTTGATCGCTTGAACGAAGCGGTTTCATCGGGCAAAATAGTGAACCGGCCTTCGGATGATCCCGTTGCGACTAAAAAAATTCTTGATATTGAATCACAGATCAAGTCATCGAATCAGTACATCAGCAACATAAAAACGGGTCAAACCTGGCTTGATATGGCCGGCACCAGCCTGGAAGGTCTTCTGGGCAGCGTCATGTCTATTAAAGGAACCGCCGGTCAGGCCATAGGCGGACTGAATGATCCGATCAAGAAAGCCGATATGCTGAATCAGCTCAAAGCGTTTCGGGATCAACTGACAGATTATCCCAGCGTTCAGGTTGGCGGCCAATATGTTCTCAGCGGTTTTAACAGTGATAAAGCACCCTTCAGCCCGACAACCCTGTCGGGTGTTTCCACGACTGCCGGTACTCCGGATGTTACCAACGTTGATACGACAGACCTTTATGTCGGCATGCCAATATCCGGCCCTGATATCCCGCCGAACAGTGTCATTACGGCGATCCCCACTCCGGGCACTAACGGGGCAATAACCCTGTCCAACTCTGCCACGAGCACCAATGCTGCCGGTACGCTTACTTTTACCGGGAAGTTCAACGGAACTGAGGATATTGTCAACATGGAGGTCAATAAAGGCGTGCAGGTTCCAATCAGTGTCTCCGCTGGAACCGTTCTGAGAGGTGGAACGCCACCCGGCTCGACTGGCGTTGATATTATTAAAACGCTTGATACGCTGATTGCCGATATCACGAGCGGCAATACGGCAGGAATTCAGGCGGGAAATGTGGCTTTTGATGCAGCCAATCAACAGCTGCTTGGTACCATCAGTGATATTGGCATGCGTAAGGCGCGCATGGATAATGCTCTGACGTCGCAACAGCGAAACGTAAGTGTTCTCTCGCAAATGCATGACGATATGCAGAATGTTGATTACGCGAAAGCAGCTATCGAATTGACTAACCAAAAAACCGCTTTTGAAGCGGCTCTTGCGGCAACAGCCAAAATCGCGCCGCTTTCATTGCTCAATTATTTATAATTCCAATTTCAAATCAAAGATGCCATCAAGGCGGCGAGGATTGAGTCAACGAAGGCATACATCAGTATGCTGAGGAGACGAAGACGAGCCAACGAAGATGGG
>JAYTVV010000117.1:0-2808 GCA_043743795.1 Geobacteraceae bacterium | reverse complement strand
TTCAGTTAGAATTCTGGTTCAGATTGCCGCGCCATCAGTTACCAAGCCATTTTCCAGAGCAAAGAGTCGGTCGGCCCATTCAAGAGCCCATGACCTAAGCTGTTCCTGAGAAAATGGATTTGGTTGTCGTTTTACCGACAGCGTATGCGATTCATCCACGAGCTGGTTTGCCAGTCGTCGATAAAAATAGGATTGATTCGACAAGGGTGCCGCTTCGATGACTGTCTTGCCATACAACTCGCACTGGCGAACCATGAGCGAACGGGGAACTCGGCCTAAGGTATGGGTACCGGTATTCTTGGCAAAATCGGAAATAAATGACTCTTCGAACGAACTGGAAATGCCATTGGGCAACAGACCGCCAAAAGGGATCGGGACACGATTATCAGCTAATCGCTCTAACTGCAGTATGATCGAGTTGACATTTGTGAGCGACATAAAGTCTGCTGTCGTTACCGCAAATATTCGATGCAGCTCAATTTTATCGCTTATAGCTTGTATGATTCCAAATGTCTGGTCTCCTGATATATCGTAGAGGACGTAATCCGGGTGCAAAGACGATATCAAGTCATGTTTCAGGAGCAGATCCAGAGCCTCTGACGTACCGATCACACCCGGTACAGAGTTAGAACTGCCCAACTCCATGCAGTAGGTATCTTTGAAACCACGGCTTACAACAGTATCGAATGTTACAGTTCCATTTTTCTCATACTGTTCCCAAACCGTTGGAATCAGCCTCCCGCCGTTGAGGATACAAGATGAGTCGCCTTTCAAACTACAACCTATCTGAAGAACACGGAATCCTGCCTCAACAAGGGCAGCGCTTATGTTGGAAACGAGTGTTGATGTTCCTACACCTCCCTTTCCGTACAATACGATATGTTCTGTCATGGCGGCACTCCTGTTCATCATGGTTACAGACGGGTAATTCTCCGTCCTGTTACGGATCGCATGTGCCAAATTAATAAAAAAGGCCGGAGAGCCCCTTGCGGTAAGCTGCTCCGGCCTCCGGTTTTCCGGTCAGCACGGTTATTATGTGTGTGTTAAGCGTCTTTAGATTCCGCTTCCGTCGATATGACCCGCCCTGTTGATACGGATCTTTTCGTTTTTGTCCACTTGTATGACCCTGCCATCCTGAACCACGAGAGTTACTGTCCCGAAACGGATTGATGTGAGCGCCTCTCTCACCAATCGTTCAATCTCTCGGGTCCATGTTTCAGGGCCTGGATTTGCCACTAGATTCCCTCGAAAAGTGCCGTAGAGAGGTAGCGCTCGGCACCGTCAGGCAGTATCACCACAATCGTCTTGCCAGCAAATTCATCCAGGTTGGCAAGTCTGACTGCGGCTGCTACTGCCGCTCCGCAGGAAATACCCACCAGCAACCCCTCTTCCTTGGCAAGTCGCTTGGCAAATTCAATAGCTTCGTCACTGGACACCTGTTCAACGCGGTCCACCACGGAAAGGTCAAGTGTTTCTGGAATGAATCCGGCGCCGATTCCCTGGATCTTGTGTGGAGCGGGCTTGATCTCCTGTCCAGCCAGTTTTTGACTGATGACAGGGCTCTCTTTGGGTTCGACCGCTACCGAGATGATTTTCTTGCCCTTAGTATTTTTGATGTAGCGTGAAACGCCGGTAATAGTGCCACCAGTACCTACACCTGATACGAAAACATCAATTTCGCCGTCAGTGTCATTCCAAATCTCTGGTCCAGTGGTTTTCTCGTGAATCTCGGGGTTTGCAGGGTTCTTGAACTGTTGGGGAAGAAAGTATTTATTCGGTTCGGCGGCGGCGATCTCTTCAGCGCGGCTGATGGCGCCTTTCATACCTTCGGCTCCCGGTGTCAGGATTAACGTTGCTCCCAGTGCAGCCAGCACTCGACGACGTTCAATACTCATTGTTTCCGGCATGGTCAGGGTCAACTTATAGCCACGAGCGGCGGCCACGTATGCCAGGGCGATACCGGTATTGCCGGAGGTCGGCTCAATAATTTCAACGCCAGGCTTGAGAATGCCACGCTTCTCCGCATCCCAGATCATATTGGCGCCTATGCGGCACTTGACCGAGTAGGCCGGGTTGCGGGCTTCGATTTTTGCCAGAACTGTTGCCTTGGCTCCCTGGGTGATGTGATTTAGTTTGATTAGTGGAGTGTTGCCGATGGACTGGGAATTGTCTGCATAGATCTTGCTCATTTTGTAATCTCCTTTCGCCTCTATGAGTTGTAATGTCTATAGAATTTATAGGCATTAAAGTGAAAAAAATTATATGCTGTAATCGACTACATTTTCACGCTTGCTCCGCGCATTCTCGCTACGTTCAACCATGTCCGCCAGTGTCAGGCCATCCAACACTGAGGAGAGGGCTACATTCACATCAGCCATGGTTAGTCGTATGCCACAGGTTTCTTCATCCTGACATTCTTCACATCGCGCATAGTTGGTTGTGCTAAGGCATTGTACCGGAGCAATATCACCTTCGAGGTTCCTCACAATTGAACCAATCGTGATTTTGTTGGCCGGAAGCGCTAACGTGTAACCTCCACCTTTTCCAACCCGGCTCTGAAGCAGACCGCCTTTTCTTAAAGACAATAGAATAAACTCAAGAAATTTCTTGGGTATATTCTCATCTCTCGCCAGATCAGCAATCAAAACGGGTTGTCCGCTTGGCGTCCCGGCAAGATGCATCAGCGCCTTAAAGGCGTATATTGTTTTTTTGGATATCATATCTATTAAAGCTATAGATAAACAAAACTATTGCCTTTGTCAAGAATTATTTTACCTCTACTTGAAATATATTTTTTATGTATATGTC
>JAYTVV010000116.1:0-2481 GCA_043743795.1 Geobacteraceae bacterium | reverse complement strand
GGTGACAACGTTATTACGGCTGGTGGGGTCCATGGCAAAATTACCTCAGTTGAAAATGAGCTTGTGACACTCGAAATTGCAAACAACGTAAATATAAAGATTACCAAGAGCTATATTGCAGCAATCAAGAAGGACTAGAAAAAAATTTGGAAAGGAGACAAGCCTTATGCCGAAAGGAACTGGCTGGCGTATAAGCCTAATTAGTATTTTTGTTGTACTTTCGTTTCTGTATCTGACTCCAACCCTGGCTAGCAAGTTGCCGTCATGGTGGGGAAACCTGTTGCCAAAGGACAAGATTCATCTCGGACTTGACCTGCAGGGTGGAACACACCTTGTTATGGAAGTTGATACACAGAAGGCGGTTGAAGGTACTCTGGATCTTGTCGCTACGGACCTTGAAGATACGTTAAACAACAAAAATCTTCGTTTTAAGCGAATTTCAAGAAATGGTTCTGATAAAGTGTCCTTGGTGCTGTACGAGAAGGGGACTGCAGAAACCGTACAAAAATTGATCAAGGATAAATATCCTTCCTACGAACAGAGTCCGACTTTTGATGAGGGAGGCTTTGTTGGTCTGACATTGCGTGTCAGTGAGAAGGATGCGAAAGATCGCAAGGATAAAGCTGTTCAGCAGGCTCTTGAAACGATCCGTAACAGGATTGACCAGTTCGGCGTTTCTGAGCCTACCATCCAGCGCGAAGGAATCGATCATATCGTTGTCCAGTTGCCAGGTATCAAAGATCCGCAGCGAGCGATCGAGCTTATCGGACGTACCGCAAGGCTGGATTTTAAAATGGTGCGCGAGGACATCTCGCCAACATCCGGAACTATTCCGGATGATGCCGAGCTACTCAAGGAAAAAACAGTAGATCCGGCAACCGGCGCAGTTACTGAAATCCCGATCGTAGTGCAAAAAAAGCCGATGATCACGGGCGATCTATTGACCGACGCTCAGGTCAGAATCGACTCACAGTTCAACCAGCCATATGTCGGAATTGAATTCAATTCTCTTGGTGCCAAGTTGTTTGACCAAGTTACCGCAGCAAATGTCGGCAAACGATTTGCTATTGTGCTTGATAATAATATTCACTCCGCTCCGGTCATCCGCGAACGTATTTCAGGTGGTAGTGCTCAAATTTCGGGGAACTTCACTGAAAAAACTGCGGCGGACCTTGCAATTGTACTGCGTGCAGGGGCATTGCCAGCTCCGGTCAAGATCATTCAGAATGTGACCGTAGGCCCATCTTTGGGACAGGATTCCATCAACAAAGGTCTGTATGCCGGCCTGATCGGAGTAATGTTGGTAGTCGTGTTTATGGGGATTTATTACAAGCTGTCCGGAATGATTGCCAATCTGGGCATGGTACTGAACATCGTTTATCTGATGGGTGCATTGGCGGCATTGGGCGCAACTCTTACATTGCCCGGTATTGCCGCTATCGTGTTGCTGGTTGGTATGTCGGTTGACTCGAACGTAATTATATTTGAGCGAATCCGTGAAGAACTTAAGCTGGGCAAGACCCCAAAATCGGCGCTGGATGCCGGTTATGACAAGGCTTTCCTGACGATCATGGATTCCCATATCACAACATTAATTACGGCAGCTGTTCTGTTTCAGTTCGGTACCGGTCCGGTAAAAGGTTTTGCTGTTTCCTTAAGTCTGGGGGTTATCATAAATCTGTTTACCTCACTGATCGGGACCAAGGTGACCTTTGACCTGTTTCTGCACAAGGGCAAAGCTAAAAAAATGAGCATATAGGGGGTAACACCGTTCATGGAACTTCTTGGGAAAACAAGAATAGATTTTATTGGAATGCGTAAAATATCCTTCATTATATCGGCGATTATTTCGATTGTCGGTATCATTGGGGTTATCCAGGTCGGCCGTGGTGCCGCCAATATGGGCATCGACTTTTCAGGTGGTACAGCTATGCAGTTGAAGTTCGCTAAACCGATCTCCATTGCTGATGCCAGAACAGCGCTGCATAAGAATGGCATAGCCAAGGCTGATCTTCAGGAAATAAAAGACGGCAATAAACTACTGGTAAAGATGGCCGGCGCTGCGGTTGGTAAACCATCCGAAATGGTACAGATTGCTTTAAAAAAAGAATTTTCAGACAACGCATTTACAGTGGAAAGTTCAACAGAAATAGGTCCTTCCATCGGTGACAAGTTGCGCAAAGATACTTTGGTTGCAGTTTTCTTGTCACTGATCGGGATTATCATGTATATCGCCTGGCGTTTTGACTTCAAGTTCGGCGTGGGTGCAACTGTGGCCACCATGCACGATTGTCTGGCCATGTTTGCGGTTTTTTATCTGATGAATAAAGAGATCAATCTGTTGTTCATCACGGCCGTACTTACAATCGCCGGTTATTCACTGACAGATACAGTTGTAGTTTTTGACCGTATTCGTGAAAACCTGCATAAAAATTTAAAAAGTGCGATGAACACTATTTTCAATGACAGCATCAATGAAGT
>JAYTVV010000115.1:0-2909 GCA_043743795.1 Geobacteraceae bacterium | reverse complement strand
GAGACATACTCGCCTGCCGCCATTGACATCGCTCCAGCGACAAGACCGGCTATGCCGGTAAGCAGAATGTTATTTTGTGATGCTCCAGAAACTGCAACTCCAACGACAAGGCTTGCAACCGAAATTGTTCCGTCGTTAGCGCCAAGAACAGCCGCTCGAAGCCAACCTATTCTTTCTGACCTGTGGGATTCACTGTGAATTTGAAGCATTTACTGAATCTCCTTGAGGGCCAACTCACTACTGGACGGTCACTACAGACTGCCGATACATCCTCAGCAATCACCCCATTAATCTAGACAATATCTTCATCCCTGAATCGCCTGAAAAGCAATGCACCAAGAATGAGGCAGTAAAGGAGGACATTGATGAGTGGATAGACCTGGCTGAATCCATGGCTTGATTCACTATCAATCAACGAAGATGCCAACTGCTGAACACCTAAGAGCTTCGGCCATAGAAAATACACAACTTTCCACCATGTCATGTCTGATTGTGGACCGGTGCCCGGCTGCTGCATCATCACTTGCGCCATCTGACTGTGGCTGGCAGCAGCTATGCCGTCAGCTACAAAACCAACGATGCCAACACCCAGAACACCAAGAAAAGCGACAATGTCGGGCATCAGAAGAGACAATAGAAGCACAGCAATAATCACGAAGAGTAGGTTGATAGAGCAGAGCATCGAGGCAACGAGGTACCCCGGCATGATAACCTTTAAATTGATGGATGTGATCAAGAAGACAATGCTATGCAAGATAAACATGAAAAGTGTCGATACGACCCATAATCCAAGGATCTTTCCCATAACATACTGCCACCGGGCTATCGGTTTTGACAAAATACACGACTGCATTCCCTCGTTCCGGTCGCGCCTGAATATCCGCATTGAAAGTAAAGCCGCCATGACCATCACGCCAGCACCAATGACGTGGAAGGTCGCTTTCGATAAAGTTCTGACAATGGTCCCGGCATCAAGAGCTTGACCGTTCACCATGTAATTGCCTTGAAAACAGCCACGAAGGAGAAATACGCAGATTGCGCAGATACCAAACATGACGACAAAACTTCTCTGCTGCACTTCGTCAATAAGAGTATATTTTGTAATCCTTGTAATGGGGGGTAGTGATTTTGAAGTTTCCATGTCAACCTTTCACCAATCGAACAAACACATCTTCCAAGGTCTCACCGTCTTTGACAATGTCGGGAATTGGGTCTTTTACCAAGAGCTTTCCTCGGTTGATTATTGCTGCGGTATCGCAGATTTTTTCAACTTCCGACAGGAGGTGTGAATTCAGGAAGATCGTCATGCCTTGACCTTTAAGAGACTCCAGAAGCAGGCGTATTTCCCTGATACCGATGGGGTCTAAGCCGGAGGTGGGTTCATCAAGAATCAACAGTTTTGGGTCTCCCATAAGTGCAGAGCCTAATCCGAACCGTTGAACCATACCCTTGGAATATGTGCCGACTTTTGTATTCTCCCTGCCTTGCATTCCAATCAGCTCGACAATACGACCACACTGAGCTGTTGCATCCGACCGGTTTATATCCAATAACTCAGCACAGCGTAGTAGGTATTGCCAGCCTGAAAGGGATGGTGGAATATGGTGGTTTTCGGCAAGATAACCGATCGACTGTCGGCATTCTGCTAGGGTACTTGAGATGCCGTTTAAAAATAAGCTTCCCGATGTCGGTCGTGTAAAGTCGAGCAGCATCTTAACGATAGTCGTCTTTCCGGCGCCGTTGGGGCCAAGTAGAGCAAAACACTCGCCTGTCTTGATAGAGAAGGAAACATCGTCCACAGCCGTCAGCGATTCGTATAGTTTGGTAACGTTTTTCAATTCAATCATGTAATGAGCTCATATTTGATTTCAGGAGATAATAGTTAGATTTCAGGCATGATCCACGTTAAGTTTTCTCGACACTTCCCGGTCGATGAAAAACATCATGCCAAGCGTAATGAGCATTGTGCAAGCCGTGACATAGCCTACAGCATCAAAGTGTTGTAGCGGTGCATTCTTAGTTGGCTGGTAAACTATAAGCCCCGCCACAAATGCGGCAATCCCTCCAGACACCTGCTGAATGGAAGAATTTATCCCCATATATGCTCCACGGTCTTTCATATCTGGTACGCCTGAAATTAGCGCCGAAGATGATATCATTCGTGATGAGATCCCTGTGTAAAGGATGATATTGATCATGATGACTACCCAGGTTGAGGTAGTACCGAGATGAGTGTAGATCATCACCATGATTATGGAAAGAATGCTTCCGAAGATAAACAACCTGTATTTACCATACTTATCAGCCTGCTTCCCAAGAAACGGACCGGTAACTATGGAAACTATGCCAGTTATGAAGAAAATCTCCGAGAGATGGGTTTCCGGGATAAGGACGTTATTCACCAGAAATACGGTACTAAAAGGCATGATCATGAAACCACCTGTTGCAAGCAGCATCGTCGCTGCGAAACCTCTGATGTAGAACGGATTCGATGCGGTGTGCCAAAGGTGGAGAAATGCATTTTTGTCATGACGGCCCTGGAGATGCCCAATAACCGGCTTGAGCTTGATAGCTATGACCACAACAATAATGAGAGCAATTGCCGCGATCATCAGGAATGGAGCGTGCCAGTCGAAATGTGTCGCAAGATAAAGGCCAACCGGAATGCCAAGAACCTGACTGGCGGCAAATGCCATTTGTACGACTCCCATCACCCGGCCCCGTACCTGCATTGAGAACATATCGGTTATTATGGCAAAAGATATTGAGCCGATCACGCCGCCAAATATCCCGGTGATGATCCTGGCACAGAGCAGAGGCAGATAACTGTCGGCAATTGCGCAGAAAAGAGTGCCACAGACAAAACCGGAGTAAAAAAACAGGAGCATTTTCTTTCTGTCAAACCTGTC
>JAYTVV010000114.1:0-30345 GCA_043743795.1 Geobacteraceae bacterium | reverse complement strand
GCGGAGAGTTGCAAAATCTGGTGTCATGCCATTATTGAAACCCGGATACGCCGGCTGACTGCCGAATACGCCCGTCCCGAATACAGGGGGGCAATGCAGGAAGCGCTTGAGCGAATCAGAAAAAAACTGGGTGGTCCCCGTTATGCGGAGCTGAAAGGCGATCTGGATGAGTGGAATGTGGAGGGGGTTGCCCGGGGTCTGATAGAAGGGTATTACGACAAGATGTACTATAAACACCGTCCCTGGACACCGGATCTGGAATTGGATCTGGAGGATTTCGGGCTGGCGGAAGCTGAGCTGAAAGCATTCTGGAGTGCACGGGCATAACCGGGCTTTTTACCTGGAATATGCCCGTGCGGCAACGACACTATTAGTGCGCAAACGATTGACGATATTTGTTGATCTCTCTGATCAGCTCGGTTCTGTCAAAATAAATTTCATTCCGTTTGATTTTCCCTTCATCATTAAACTGCAGGAAACAAAGAGCGACGCACTCAATGATCCTTTCCCCCACTGGGATGCGAGCTTCCAGTTTATTCAGAAACCCGCCCTCAATCGGTATCGGTTCAATCTGGGTCCAGACCCAGGTCGGATTGTTGCCGAGCACCTTGATGAAATAGGCAAATAACTCATCTTTTCCACTGATCCCCAGCGGGCGCCCCGGATCCATAAAATACGCATCATCAGCATAGAACGCAATCAGCTCTTCAGGTTTGTTTCCGGTCCATTTTGGCAGCCACCGGTTAGTGAATTCCCGTGCATCTTCTGTTGTCATCATGTGCGGGCGCTCCTTTATTTTGTCGGGTCTGTTTCAAACTACTGCAATCCGTGTATGGCGGCGTGCCTGGCGGACATTTTCTGGCGGTATTCAACAATATCTTTTCTGAGAGAATGAAGTTTTGCAATCTTCTCGTCTACCTGTCTGGTGTGCTTGTCCAGGATAGCGACAAGCTTTGGTATCATCTGATCAGTCTCTTTTGCCTCTCCATACGCAACATACAGATCCTGCATCTCCTTGATGCTGAGTCCCATGTCTTTCAATTTCATAATGAATTTGATCCGTCTGACATAGTAGGGTGAATATCCTCTGTTTGCCCCGTCCGAGCGGTCTTCTGATTCAATGATGCCGACCTCTTCCCAATATCTGAGTGTCCGTGTTGTCAGGCCGATACTTTTTGCCAGATCGCCTATCGCAATTATTTGATTATGTTCTTCGTTCGTATTCATAAAAAACCGCCTCGAAATATATCCTCACGCTATGGACTGTTATTATGTCCGAATCGCCGTTTTGTCAACAGGTCTGTATAAAACAGTATTCACAAACAGCCGACTTCCGTACCCGATGTCGCTGCCAGTGGGTACGTAAAGTCTCACTACGGTCAGATCTCACGGCAAGATAACTAAAACAGATTTTTTTTATAAAAGTATTATATTTTCGGTTGACATGCACGTAAGCGGCATTGTATATTTTACGTGCAATAAAACTTAAATTTACTGATGTGAAACATAGAGCGTGAACTCAGTCTGCTCGTAGCGGTTACCGGAATAGATCAAAGCGTGTCAGTCGTGTTGTTGGAGAGGTAAACCATTTTGAAAAGGGAGGATGGTATGGCAAAAGCTGAGTACAACTGGAGTGAAATCGCGCAGAATCCGAAATATCTGGAACTGAAGCGAAAAAAAAGGGTGTTTTTGTTCGGGTGGTGGATTGCAGCGTCGATTTATTATTTTTCGCTGCCGATTCTTTCCGGATATTTCCCCGCGCTGTTCAGGATCAAGCTGATCGGAGCCATTAACGTTGGCTATGTCTTCATCCTGTCCCAATTCCTTGTGGCGATATTTGTTGCCATGTACTACACGAAAGTCGCCAACAGGGACTTTGACCGACTGACTGACGAGCTCGTCAGAGAAATCCAATAAGGAGGAGGGACACATGTTTACCAAAATATTATCTACCCTGATGCTTACACTTCTCCTGACTACAGTCGGGTATGCTGTCGAACCAGCCAAAACAACACAGCCTGGCGTGACCGCACCTGCTGCCGCACCGGCACTGCAAGCCGCCGCCCCTGTCCAGAACCAGGCTGCAGCAGTAGCTGCTCCGGCTCCCGCTTCGGGTCTGCCAACCAAGGTCAAGCCGAATCGCACCATTACCATCAGCATGTTCGGGACGATTATCGGTATTACCCTTTGTGTTGTCATCTGGGCGGCACGACAGACTAAATCCGCATCCGATTTTTATACAGCGGGTGGCGGGATCACCGGTCTGCAGAACGGCTGGGCCATTGCTGGTGACTATATGTCGGCAGCTTCGTTTTTGGGGATGTCCGGTCTGATCTCACTGTATGGCATTGACGGCTTCATGTATGCGGTCGGTCCCATGTTTTCCTTTATCGCCATTCTTCTCGTGATTGCCGAGCCGTGCCGCAATGCCGGTAAATTTACCCTGGGGGATATCCTTTCCTTTCGCACCGCTCCCAAGCCGGTTCGTGCCGTGGCGGCACTCTCCACTGTTACGGTATCGCTCTTCTATCTGATTGCCCAAATGGTTGGGGCAGGCAAGCTGATGCAGGTGCTGTTGGATATTCCCTACCGTGTTTCCGTTATCGGCGTCGGCATTCTTATGGTCGGCTACGTTGTATTCGGCGGCATGAAAGCGACCACCTGGGTGCAGATTATCAAGGCAGGACTGCTCATGACCGGCACTGTACTGCTGGCGTTTCTGGTTATTGCAAAGGCCGGTTTCAACCCGATCGGTCTCTTTAACGATATCGTCGGCAACCAGCTGGTTCAGGATCATGTCCGGATTAACGTCCTCAAGGATGCGCTTCCCAAGCCCGGTTTTGACTATGGCCAGCGCTTCATGGAGCCGGGTCTGTTTCTGAAAAATCCGCTTGATCAGATTTCACTCGGCATTGCCTGGGCACTTGGCGCTGCCGGTCTGCCGCACATCCTGATGCGCTTCTTTACCGTTCCCAGTGCTAAGGAAGCCCGTAAATCTATCGTTATCGCACTGTTCATCAACAGCAGCTTTTTCTTCCTCATCAACATCATCGGTTTTGGTGCCGCGCTCTACCTGTCGCCCCAGCTGATCAGCTCGGTTGACAAGGGCGGCAACATGGCGACTCTGCTGCTGGCCCAGTTGTTGGGCGGCGGCGCCGGTTCGCTGGGTGGCGACATGTTCCTCGCCTTCATCTGTGCGGTTGCTTTTGCCACCATCCTGGCGGTCGTTTCAGGTCTCGTGCTGGCGGCTTCGGCGGCCATAGCCCACGACGTGTATGTCAATATTGTCATGGACGGCAAGGCTGATCAGCACACCCAGGTCAAAGTTGCACGAATCACCTCGCTGTTTGTCGGCTTGGCCGCCATCGCGATGGGTCTGGCCGCTGAGAAGGAAAACGTGGTCGCCCTGGTGGCGCTTGCCTTTGCCGTTGCCGCATCCGGTAACTTCCCTGCCGTCATGCTGTCGCTCTTCTGGAAACGTTTCAATACGGCCGGTGTTATCTCTGCACTATTGGTGGGTACAATCTCCGCCCTTGGCCTCGTGGTAATTTCGCCGGTCATGACCTATCCGCAGAAGATTGCCGATGACGCTAAAAAGATGATCGTGACACTGGAGAAGAAGCAGCTGGATGGCGCCATCCTGGCAGATAAGGATGTGAAGCTGCTTGAAAAATCACGCACTGATTTTGCGAAAAATGACGGCGGAACCTCCATGGTCGGGCTCAAGGCCCCAATCTTCCCACTCAAGAACCCGGGCATAGTTTCGGTGCCGCTTGGATTGATTGCAGCTATTCTTGGAACACTGCTGTTTCGGGATAAACGGGCTGAAGAGCTGTTTGACGAAATTGAAGTGCGGCAGATTACCGGTCTGGGTATTTCAAAGGCCAGTGAACACTGATGTTTATAGATCTCCGGGGTCTTTACCGCCCCGGAGGTTTGCCGCTGCCCGCTCTGTATGAATTGATAGCTGTTTTTTTGTCCTTGACTTGCACGTAAATGGATTCATATATTGTGATAGTTGCTATTAAAAGAAATGCTGTTTTATTTGTATTTCAAGAGGAGGGTTCGTATGTCAAGTGCTGAACGTGCCGGTGATGAAGGTGTCTCGCTTCTCTCTGATTTAAGTAAGGAAGAGCTGATAAAAATTATCGTTGATGATGCTAAAAACTGGCTGGCCCATGATGGTGTCTGGTTCCAGGCCGTCGAACAGCGATACGGAATGGAAGCCGCCGTTGCTGTTGATACGGAAGCGTGGCGTTATTTTACGGTCATTGAAGCCCGCCGGATTATGGAGCGCCTGGGGATGAAACCGGGGGGAGGAATTCCGGCGTTGGTTGAATGTTTGAAACATCGTTTTTATGCCCGGCTCAATCTGCAGGATGTAATCGAGCAGAGCGATACGCGCGTGGTGTTCCGGATGCTTGACTGCCGGGTGCAGTCGGCCCGCAAACGTAAGGGGTTGGCTGACCATCCCTGCAAGTCGGTCGGCATTGTTGAATACAGCGAATTTGCTAAAGCAATTGACCCGCGTATCACGACGAACTGTCTCGCTTGTCCCCCCGATGCGCACCCGGAAGAGTTCTGGTGTGCCTGGGAATTCACGCTGCAAGGATAACATTTATTCATCTGTCGGAGGAAACCATGACTCTTGCCGCTCCCGAACCATACAAGTCCACCCACAAGGTGCGCGTTGTCA
The DNA here is from genome assembly GCA_043743795.1 of Geobacteraceae bacterium. Lineage (GTDB taxonomy): Bacteria > Desulfobacterota > Desulfuromonadia > Geobacterales > Pseudopelobacteraceae > JACRCG01. The sequence goes on along the minus strand of JAYTVV010000114.1, from coordinate 25,649 downwards.
CCGCAACCAGCCTGTTTGACGGCCACGATGCCACGATAAATGTTATCCGCCGCATTCTCCAGGCCTCCGGCGCCGAAGTCATTCATCTCGGCCACAACCGTTCGGTCGAAGAAATTGTCACCGCCGCCATCCAGGAGGATGCCCAGGGGATCGCGGTCAGCTGTTACCAGGGTGGCCATGTCGAGTTTTTCAAGTATATTATCGATCTCTTGAAAGAGCGGGGCGAGGGGCACATCAAAGTCTACGGAGGTGGTGGCGGGGTCATTGTGCCGGATGAAATCGCCGAAATCGAGGGGTATGGCGTCCGAAAAATATTTTCACCAGAGGATGGCCGCCGCATGGGGCTGCAGGGGATGATCAACCTGATGCTGGAGGAGTGCGATTTTGCCCTCAATCGTGACATCGCGGCTGAGACGTCCCGGTTGGCTCAGCGGGATATTCGGGCGGTCAATACCCTGATCAGTCTGGCTGAGCAGGCGGTGCATGATCATGCCTCCGGGTATGCCGCGCTTCGGGGAACGATCAAGGGGATGGTGCAGGATGTTCCGGTGGTCGGCATCACCGGCACCGGCGGGGCGGGGAAAAGCTCCATCACCGACGAGTTGGTGCTTCGCTTCACCCGCGATTTTCCTGACAAAAGCGTTGCCATTCTAGCCGTCGATCCTTCACGGCAACGTACCGGTGGTGCGCTGCTTGGTGACCGGATCCGGATGAACTCCATCAATTCCAACCGCATCTACATGCGTTCTCTTGCCACCCGCGACTCCCAGACGGAACTTTCCGCTGCGATTCAGGACGCCATCGATGTGGTGCGCGCTGCCGGTTTTGATCTGGTGTTTGTGGAAACCAGCGGTATTGGCCAGGGAAATGCGGGCGTTGTGGGGGTCTGCGATGTTTCGCTCTACGTCATGACCTGTGAGTTCGGCGCGCCGACCCAGCTGGAAAAAATCGATATGCTTGATTTTGCCGACGTGGTTGCCATCAATAAATTTGAGCGCAAAGGGTCCGAAGATGCTCTCCGCAACGTACGCAAACAGTACCGCCGCAACCGCAATCTTTTTGATGTGGCCGATGAGGCGCTGCCGGTATTCGGCACCATTGCGTCCCAGTTCAACGATCCGGGCACCAACGTTCTGTATCGCTCGCTGCTTGATGTCATCAACGGTACGAAAGGGACCGGGTGGCACTCCTCTCTGCCGGTTACGGAAAAAGAGAGTCTGAAAAAATATATTATTCCGACGGATCGTGTTCATTATCTTGGTGAAATTGTCCAGGCCGTGCGCGGCTACCGCAAGCAGGTCAAAGAGCAGATTGATGTGGCCCGGCGGCTCTTTCAGCTGAGCGGCGCCCGTGAAGTTTTGGGCGATACCGCCGCGCAGGCTGAGCTGGACAAACAGCTGGCACTCTTTGATTCCCGGCTGCACGAAGAGCCGAAGCGGATTTTGAAAGAGTGGCCGGAGCTGAAGGCTTCCTATCGCCGTGACCAGCTGGTTACCAGGGTCAGGGACAAGGAAATCAGGAGCGATCTCTACACAACGACCCTTTCCGGCACCCGCATCCCCAAGGTGTGCCTTCCCGATTTTGCCGATTGGGGCGAGATTCTGCGCTGGTGCATGTTTGAGAACGCGCCGGGCTATTTCCCGTTCACAGCCGGAGTATTTCCGTTCAAGCGGGCTGAAGAAGATCCGAAACGTCAGTTTGCCGGCGAGGGTACGCCGGAGCGGACCAACCGCCGCTTCCACTACCTCTGCAAGGATGATGACGCCAAGCGCCTCTCTACCGCATTCGACAGCGTAACGCTCTACGGTGAAGATCCTGATTATCCGCCGGATGTCTACGGCAAGGTGGGCGAGAGCGGGGTGTCAATCTGCACGGTCAATGATATGTCGAAGCTGTTTGCCGGTTTTGATCTCTGTGCTCCCAACACAAGCGTTTCCATCACTATCAACGGCCCGGCGCCGATGATGCTGGCGTTTTTCTTCAACGCCGCTACCGAGCAGCAGCTGGATCTCTTCCGCGACAAGAACGGGCGGGAACCGTCCGATGCCGAATATCTTGAAATCCGCGCCTGCACCCTGCAGACGGTGCGCGGTACGGTGCAGGCCGACATTCTCAAGGAAGATCAGGGGCAGAACACCTGTATCTTCTCCACCGAGTTTGCCCTGAAGATGATGGGTGACATGCAGCAGTACTTCATCGAACAGAAGGTGCGCAATTACTATTCGGTGTCGATCAGCGGCTACCATATCGCCGAGGCAGGGGCCAACCCGATCAGTCAGCTGGCCTTTACCCTCTCCAACGGCTTTACTTTTGTCGAATATTACCTGTCACGCGGCATGCACATTGATGATTTTGCCGCCAATCTGTCATACTTTTTCTCCAACGGCCTTGATCCCGAATACACGGTAATCGGCCGGGTGGCGCGGCGGATCTGGGCAGTGGCCATGCGGGAGAAGTACGGCGCCAACGATCGCAGCCAGAAGCTGAAGTATCACATCCAAACCTCGGGGAGATCTCTGCATGCCCAGGAGATGGACTTCAACGACATCCGCACCACGCTGCAGGCACTGATGGCGATTTATGACAATTGCAACTCGCTGCACACGAACGCCTATGATGAGGCGGTCACCACGCCGACGGAAGAATCGGTGCGGCGTGCGATGGCGATTCAGATGATTATTACCAAGGAATTCGGACTGGCTAAAAACGAGAATTCACTGCAAGGTTCCTACATAATCGAGGAGTTGACCGATCTGGTGGAAGAGGCGGTTATGGCTGAGTTCGAGCGGATCGACTCGCGGGGCGGGGTGCTGGGGGCCATGGAGACCCAGTATCAGCGCTCCCGGATTCAGGATGAATCGATGCTGTACGAGCACAAGAAGCATAACGGCGAACTGCCGATTGTCGGGGTCAATACCTTCCTCAACCCACGGGCTGATGAAGAGGGATTCAATACTCCGGGTGAACTGGCCCGCGCAACCAAAGAGGAAAAAGAGCAGCAGATCAAGAATCTGCGGGCATTCCATGAGCTGAATAAGGATAAGGCGCCGACGGCACTCAAACGATTGCAGGAAACGGCTATTGCCGGCGGCAATATTTTTGCGGAGTTGATGGAAACGGTAAAAGTTGCTTCGCTGGGGCAGATATCGCACGCTCTCTACGAAGTTGGCGGAAAGTACAGAAGGAATATGTAGCTCAGATCACTAAAGTGGGAAATATTTGATGTTTCAGGTGTTGGATGAGTACATACTGCCATTTGTACTCCTTTCATAGGCCGGAGGGAGATGAACCTCCGGCCAAACTAATTCATCGGATCTGCTTATGTACTCAGCAATGGAGAAACAACAATGGACATCTTTCAAGTTTTTCGTGATCGACGCAGCATCAGAAAGTACAAGGACACACCGGTAGAACAGGAAAAAATCGAGCAGGTTCTCGATGCGGCGCGTCTGGCCCCCTCATGGAAAAACCTGCAGTGCTGGCGCTTTCTGGTGCTGACCGATGCGGACAAGCGCGCTGCGGTTCTTGAGGCGTTTCCGGCGGATAATCCGGGCACAAAAGCGATTGCCGCGGCACCGGTGGTGATTGTGGTCTGCGCTAATCCGGCGGAGTCAGATGTGGAAAACGGCATACCGTACTTTGCCGTTGATGTTGCCATTGCTTTTGAGCATCTCTGCCTGGCTGCCCACGCCGTTGGCCTCGGCACCTGCTGGATGGGGTGGTATGACGAAGTGCAGATCAAGCAGGCGCTCGGTATTCCGGCTGACATCCGCATTGTCGGCATAACCCCGCTCGGCTATCCGGACCAGGAACCAAAACCACGGCCCCGCAAGGGATTGTCTGATATTGCCTATTTTAATCACTGGAAACATACGGAGGAATAATTCAATGCTGACACAAACAGAAGCGATGCAAAGAGTAGGCGCCATGCAGATGCAGCTCCAGTCCAAAGGAGTTGACGGCGCGCTGTTTATTTTCCCTATTGATGTTTTTTACTTCTCGGGAACCCGCCAGAACTCCACCCTCTGGATTCCGGCGGTCGGCGAGCCGGTCCTGATGGTGCGCAAGAGTCTCTCCCGCGCCAGAGTCGAGAGTGTCCTGACGGATATCCGACCCTTCCCGTCAAGCAAGGAATTTCCGGCCCTGTTTGGTGAACAGGTGCAGAAGATCGGCTTTACCTTCGATGTCGCTCCGGCTCAGCAGCTGAATTACTACACAAAACTGCTGCCGGGGCGGGAGTTTGTCGATGTTTCCGCCGCCAATCGCGAAGTGCGCTCAGTCAAGTCGGCGTTTGAGCTGCAGCAGATGAGAGCCAGCGGCACAGCCCTTTCGGCGGTTTTTGCCCAGGTGCCCGGCTTCTTGCAGGAAGGTATGCGCGAGCTGGATCTGGCGGCAGAATTCGAGTATCGCCTCCGCAAAGCCGGCAATGAAGGGTACGTCCGGATGAGAGCATTCAACCAGGAGCTGTTTGGTGGCCTCGCCCTTTCAGCAGGGGCTGCCAGTTATGGTTTCTTTGATGGGGCGGTTACCGGAAAAGGCCTTTCCAATGCTTCTCCGCAAGGGGCGTCGCTCGATATCATTACCCGCGACAGACCGGTTTTTCTTGATTATACCGGCGTTTTTAACGGCTACATTACCGATATGACCCGCATGTTTGTCATCGGTACCCTTGACCCGGAACTGCAGCGGGCCTTCGACCTGTCCCTGCAGATACAGAAACATTTGCAGGATGCCCTGAAGCCGGGGGTTATCTGTGAAGAACTGTTTCTCCAGGCGGTGGAAATTGCCGACAAGGGGGGGCTTGGCGCCCATTTTATGGGGATGCCGGGCGAGCAGGCAAAGTTTGTCGGGCATGGCGTCGGCCTGGAGCTGGATGAGTTTCCGGTACTGGCGCAAGGGTTTAAAGTGCCGCTGCAGGCGGGGCAGACGATTGCCATCGAGCCGAAGTTCGTCTTTCCTGACAAGGGCGTCATCGGCATCGAAAACACCTTTGCCGTGTCGAACAGCGGCGGTGAAAAGATAACTGATATTGATGATGGGATCGTATTTTTGTGATACATATAATTCTGTTATAATTTTGGTTGACATGTACGTAAACGGAATATATTATTGGATCATTACAACGGTTTCGGAGGCACGGATATGAAAGAAGAAGTCTATATAATTGATGGCATGAGAACTCCGTTTGGCTCTTTTTGTGGTGTGCTGTCAGATGTTGCCGCCCCTCAGTTGGCTGCCACGGTTATAAAAGGGATTCTGAGCCGGAACGCTCTTCCTGCGGAAGCGGTCAGTGAAGTTATTCTCGGGCAGGTATTAAGCGGCGGTTGCGGACAGGCTCCGGCCCGTCAGGCGATGCGGTTTGCCGGTCTGCCGGACTCGACTCCGGCCCTGACGATCAACAAGGTCTGCGGCAGCGGCCTTAAGGCGGTTATGCTCGGCAGCGATTCAATACAGCTGGGTAACGCCGATCTGGTGCTGGCCGGCGGTATGGAAAACATGTCCCTTGCCCCCTATATTCTCAAAAAAGCCCGTAACGGCTATCGCATGGGGAATGGCGAAATAATTGACTTGATGGTGTATGACGGCTTGACCGACCCCTACACCGGTGTGCACATGGGTATCATTGGCGAAGCCAGTGTCGAGCGTAACGGTTTGACGCGCGAGGAGCAGGATGGCCTGGCGATCCGTTCGTATCAGTTGGCCCAGACGGCGGTAAAAGACGGCATATTCAAGGATGAGATTGCCCCGGTCGTGAAGAGTGTCCGCGGCGTTGACACCGTGGTGGCTGATGATGAAGAACCGTTCAAAGGTGATATTGCCAAGATCGCCACCCTCAAGCCGGTCTTCAAAAAAGACGGCAGTATCACCGCCGGCAACGCCTCTACGATAAATGATGGCGCCGCACTGCTGCTTCTGGCTGGAGCCGCGGCGGTGAAAAAACATAATCTCACCCCAAAAGCCCGCATTGTCGCTGCAGCTACCAGCAGCCTCCATCCTGACTATTTTCCCGAAGCTCCGGTTTCAGCCATTCAGGCCGTCTGTGACCGGGCGGGGCTGAAAATCGATGATATCGATCTGTTCGAGATCAATGAAGCCTTTGCCTCGGTGACGTTGATTGCAATCAAGGAGTTGAAGCTGGATCCGGCCAAGGTCAACGTCAACGGCGGTGCCTGCGCCATCGGCCATCCGATCGGTGCCAGCGGTGCCCGCCTGGCTGTGACTGTCGTTCGCGAACTGCATAAACGTAATCTGCGCTACGGCTTGGCTACCCTCTGTATTGGCGGCGGAGAAGCAGTAGCCGTAATCTTTGAAAGAGTCTGAATTCATTTGAACATGGATGGACAGGATAGTCTGGATTTTATGATTTAAATTCTCGTCCTGTTCATCCTGTAAATCCATGTAAAAATTATTGTTGGAGGTTGACGTGATTACAACAATCGGTGTTCTTGGCGCTGGTCAGATGGGCAACGGTATTGCCCACGTGTTTGCCCAGTATGGCTATCAGGTAGTGCTTTTCGATATTGCACAGGCACAGCTGGATAAAGCGGTAGCCACAATACAGCAGAATCTTGAGCGTCAGGCAAAAAAAGGGGCGATTCCCGAGACGCTGGTTGGTGAAACGCTCGGTCGGATCACCACTACGCAGGATATGAACGGCCTGGCCGACGTTGATTTTGCCGTTGAAGCGGTTACGGAGCATGAACCGCTCAAGCTGGAAATCTTCCGCAAGCTGGACGGTATTGTCAAGGCCGGGTCAATCCTGGCGTCCAACACCTCCTCAATTCCGATCACCAAAATTGCCTCGGTTACCGGTCGTCCTGACAAAGTTATCGGCATGCATTTCATGAATCCGGTGCCGATCATGAAGCTGGTTGAAGTTATCCGTGGTCATGCCACCAGCGATGATACGTTTGCCCTGACTTCCGGTCTGGTGGCAAAAGTTGAAAAAGAGATGGCGGTATCCCAGGATTACCCCGGCTTTATCGTCAATCGAGTCCTGATTCCGATGATCAACGAGGCGGTCTTTGCTCTGTATGAGGGTATTGCAACAGCCGAGGATATCGACAAGGGGATGAAGCTCGGCACTAACCAGCCGATGGGGCCGTTGACACTGGCCGATTTTATCGGTCTGGATACGGTACTGGCGATCGCCAATGTCCTCTATGACGGCTTCAAAGATCCCAAATATCGTCCCTGCCCGTTGCTCGTCAAGATGGTGAATGCGGGGTATATGGGGCGCAAATCAGGGCGAGGCTTTTATACTTATTAGGAGAATACGCATGGAATACAAACATTTGCTGATCGAAACCACTGACGGCATCACAACCCTGGCGATCAACCGTCCCCAAGTGCTGAACGCTTTAAATAGCGAGGTGGTACAGGAACTTGAATGTGCCCTGTTTGAACTGAATCTGGATGACACAGTCAAAGCTGTTGTCCTGACCGGTGCCGGAGAAAAAGCGTTTGTGGCCGGGGCTGATATCAAGGAGATGGCCCGGATATCTGCGTTTGAGGCGCATGATTTTGCCTGCAGGGGACAGCGTCTGATGCTGCTGATCAATAAGATGCGTAAACCGGTTATTGCTGCTGTCAATGGTTATGCGCTTGGCGGTGGTCTGGAATTGGCGCTTGCCTGCGACTTCATCTACGCCTCAGAAAAAGCCAAGTTCGGCTTTCCCGAAGTTGGCCTCGGCGTCATCCCCGGCTTTGGCGGCACCCAGAATCTGGCTCGCCTGATTGGCCCGAACAAGGCCAATGAACTGGTGTTTTCCGGGCGGGTAATCTCTGCGGCTAAAGCTCAAGCCTGGGGGATTGTCAACGAGCTGTTTCCGCCGGAAGAGCTGTTGACAAAAGCCCTGGAAACCGCACGGGAAATCGCCGCTAAAGGAACGCTGGGGGTTGCATACGCAAAGGATGCCATCTGTAACGGCCTGAATATGACGAAAGACGATGGTTTCCGCTATGAAGCCTCCCTGTTTGGTGTGCTGTTTGCCACGGGCGATCAGCGCGAGGGTATGGGAGCTTTTCTCGAAAAACGCCCCGCACTGTTCCAAGGAAAATAAAATCCATTACGGAGGGAAGAACCATGAATTTCGAACTGAGCCAGGATCACAAGGTGTTGCAGTCGGCAGTACGTGACTTTGTTGAAAAAGAAATCAAGCCGATTGCCATGAAAATCGACGAAGAACATATGATCCCCGATGCTCTGGTTGCAAAAATGGGTGAAATGGGTTTTCTCGGCAGCTATCTCCCCGAGGAATACGGCGGGGCAGGGCTTGACATGCTCTCATACGCCATCGTCGTCGAAGAAGTATCCAAAGCCTGCGGCTCCAGTGGCGTTCTGATCTCGGCGCATACCTCCCTCTGCAGCGGCCCGATCTAAACCTTCGGCACTGAAGAGCAAAAAAAGAAGTGGCTGCCGGCACTCAACAGCGGCGAAAAAATCGGCTGCTTTCTGCTGACCGAACCGAACGCCGGCAGTGACGCCGGTGGTACCGCCACCACCTACACCCGCGACGGCGATCACTTCGTCATCAACGGCAGCAAAACCTTCATCACTAACGGCGGTTATCTCGGCACCGGTGTTCTGCTTGCCTCCTTTGACCGTAGTCTGAAACACAAAGGGATCAGCGCCTTTATCGTCGATCTGAGTTCACCCGGCGTCACGATCCTTAAAAACGAAAACAAAATGGGTATTCGCGGCAGCTACACCACCGCCTTTGCCTTTGACAACCTGCGTGTGCCGGTGGAAAACCTGCTTGGTCAGGAAGGGAAGGGCTTCAATGTCGCCATGGATACCCTGAATGGCGGCCGTATCGGTATCGCATCGCAGGCGCTCGGCATTGCGGAAGGTGCCTTTGAACGTGCTCTTGCTTACTCCAAAGAACGCAAACAATTTGACCAGGCTATCTGTGAATTCCAGGCGATCCAGTTCAAACTGGCTGATATGTGGACCAGCATCGAAACCAGTAAACTCCTTACCTATCGTGCCGCCTGCCTCAAGGATGCCAAAAAGAGCTACACCATGGAATCGGCCATGTGCAAGATGCACGCGTCTGAAACAGCCACCTTTGTTACCAAGGAAGCGATTCAGATTCATGGCGGCTATGGCTACATCGCCGACTACGAGGTTGAGCGGATGTACCGCGATGCCAAGATTACCGAGATTTACGAAGGCACCAACGAAGTGCAGCGAGTGGTCATTTCCAAACTGTTGTTGTCATAGGTGAATTGTTGTAGGGGCGATCCTTGTGATCGCCCTTCTTCTCGCCTGTTATCGGGCGGTAAACGCCAGTTTAGGGCGGTAAACGGGCGAATACAAGATTCGCCCCTACGAGGATGATTTATGGAAGCTACCCGTCAAATTTACTGGAATATCGGCCATGGCGTCGTCATCCCGATGTATATCCTGGCCTGTGCCGCTTTCGGTGTCATGGTGTGGGGCTTCCGGCAGCGCCTGCCGATCTGGCGTCAGGGCAAAGCGCTTGACCGTTTCGATCGTTATGATGAACGGATCAAGCGAATGCTGTCTGAAGTTTTCAGCCAGTCAAAGATTTATCGTGTCACCGATGGCGGCATATTCCATTCGATTTTCTTCTGGAGCTTCCTGATTCTCTTTGTCGGCACCATGCTGGTCATGTTCCAGGCCGACTTTTTTACCCCGCTGCTGCAGATCAACCTGCTCTCCGGCGAATTTTACAAGGCGTTTTCCCTGACGCTGGATATGGCCGGCATCCTGGCCATCGTCATGCTGGCCGGGCTCTTTATCCGCCGCTTTGTGGTTCAGCCGAAAGGGCTGGAGATCGTCAGGGACGACTACATTGTGCTACAGCTGCTTTTTGCCATCCTGATCACCGGGTTCCTGATCGAAGGAGCCCGCATGGCTGCCACTGAACTGCAGCAGAATCCTGAACTGGCGCGCTTCTCACCGGGCGGTTTACTGGCGGGGCAGCTTTTTGCTTCCATGACCACCGGTACCCTGCTGATGACCCACAAAATTTTGTGGTGGTTTCACTTCGTCCTGGTACTCGGCTTTTTCTGTGCCATCCCCTACACCAAGCTGCGTCACATTTTTACTACCAGCGTCAATGCGTTTTTTGCTCCGTTTGAGCCAAAAGGCACCATAGCCACCATTAATATGGAAGACGATACCGTCGAGCAATTTGGTGCCGCGGCAATAACTGACCTGACCTGGAAAGACATCTTTGACGCCGACGCGTGCACCTCCTGCAAGCGCTGTCAGGATCGTTGTCCGGCGTACGCAACTGACAAACCGCTCTCGCCCATGAAGATTGTTCAACAGATCGGTGAACTGGCCGAAAGTAACCCGACGGGGAACCTGATTGAAACCGTCAGCCAGGATGCGCTCTGGGCCTGCACCACCTGCCGCGCCTGCCAGGATGTTTGCCCGGCCAATATCGAGCACGTCAACAAAATCCTCGAAATGAGGCGTAACCTGACTCTCATGGAAGGGGCGTTCCCCGGTGATGAAGTTCGCACGGCGGTCAGCAACATCGAAGTCAACGGCAACCCCTTCGGCCTCGCCTTTGCTGCCCGTGGTGACTGGGCGGACGGTCTGCAGATTTCACTGATGGAGCAGGACAGCGACGTTGATATCCTTTACTTCGTCGGTTGCTACGCCTCCTTTGACCGCCGTAATCAGGCGATCGCCCGGAATTTTATTACGATCTGCACCGCCGCCGGTGTGAAGGTCGGCATCCTCGGCAAAGAAGAAAAGTGCTGCGGCGAACCGGTCAGAAAACTGGGGAACGAATACCTCTATCAGATGACCGCCAACGAAAACATCGAACTGATCAAAGCCTATAACGTTAAAAAAATAGTTACGACCTGTCCGCACTGCTTCAATACACTGGCGCGTGATTACAAAGATCTCGGCCTGAACATCCCGGTGGAACATTACAGCACCTACATTCACACGCTGCTTAACAGTGGCAGTCTCACACTGACACCGGAGCCATTTAATTTCACCTATCACGACTCCTGCTACCTTGGGCGCTACATGGACATTATCGATCAGCCCCGCTCTATCCTCAGTCAGGCGGGCGGTTCTCTGACTGAAATGGACAAGAACGGTTACGATAGTTTTTGCTGCAGTGCCGGTGGCGGCCGCATCATTGCCGAAGAAAAGCTGGGAAGCAAAATCAGTGAAGCCAGGATCAAAATGGCGACCGACACCGGCGCGCCGCTGCTGGTATCCAACTGCCCCTTCTGTCTGACCATGTTCGAGGATGGTATCAAAACCGGCGGCGCGGAAGGACAGATCCAGGTGAGAGATCTGGCGGAAATTGTGGCTGAACGGATAACTGCGTAAAAACAGATAGATATATTTTTCAGGAGGTATGTATATGAAACTGCTTGTCTGCATCAAACAGGTCCCTGACCTGGAATCCCGTTTCAAAACTGACGCTGCCGGAACCTGGTACAACGAAACCGACCTGGCCTGGCGCATGAATGAATATGACGAATATGCCGTGGAGCAGGCCGTTCAGCTGCGGGAAAAACTGGGGGAGGGGTGTGAGCTCACCGTCCTCTCCATCGGTCCGGACCGTGTTGTGGAAGCGATCAAAAAATCGCTCGCCATGGGGTGTGACAATGCCGCCCATATTCAGGATAGTGCTGCGTCAGCCAAAGACCCGTGGCAGATCGCCTCGATCATCGCTGCCTACGCCAAAGACAAAGGTTTCGATATCATCTTCACCGGCATGCAGTCCCAGGATCGCGGCTCGGCGCAGGTTGGCGTCACCGTAGCCGAACAGCTGGGTTTTGCCTGCACCACCACCATTGTCGGCTTCGAGTACGACAACGGCACTATCACCGCCAAACGTGAGCTCGAAGGGGGTATCAAGGGCGTTGTTACGCTGAAAACACCGGCTCTGGTGACCTGTCAGCTCGGCCTCAACGTCCCGCGCTATCCGACACTCCCTAACATCATGAAGGCAAAGAAGAAAGAGATTGCCGCCATACCGGTTGCTGATCTGCTGGCGGAACAATCTCTGGCGACCACTGCCAGCTTCCACCCACCGGCCAAAAAAGGGGGCGGGATTGTGCTGGAAGGTGATGTGGCAGATTTGGTGGAGAAGGTGATCGCGATACTCAAAGACAAAACTGCAGTGTTGAGATAGGAGAAACTATGAAAACATTACTTATAGGCGAATACCGCGAAGGCAAGCTGCTGGAATCAACCTACGAACTGCTCGGCTTTGCCGGCCAGATGGGGGCAGAAACCGCCATGCTGCTGGTGGGGAGTGACAATCAACTGCCATCATATGGCGGCACCCTCTATCTGGCCGATGCGGCGACCTGCGGTGAATATAACCCCGACCTGCACAAGAAGCTGATTCTGGAAGCGGTGCAGAAAGAAAATCCGGACTACATCGTGTTTATACACTCATCATACGGTTGGGATCTGGCTCCCCGGGTTGCGGCCGCTCTCAAGGCTGCGCAGGTTTCGGAAATAGTCGCCCTTGTTGATGGCGGTTTTGAAGTCGGCTGCTGCAATGCCAAGATGCGTCGCACCGTCAAGCCGGCAACCGCACAAGCGATCCTGACTATTCAGGCCGGTGCCTTTCCGGTCCTGCAGCCGGGTGGGTCACCGGCAGTTCAGAAGCTTACTGCTACCGGTGGTGGCAATCTGGAGTTCGTCGGCTATGAGCCTGCGGAAAAGAAAGATATCGATCTTGCCAAGGCTGAAGTTATCGTCTCTGCTGGACGCGGCATCGGCAAAAAAGACAACGTGCCTGTTATTCAGGCCCTGGCGAAGGCTCTGGGAGGTGAGATGGGTGCCAGCCGTCCGGTCGTTGATGCCGGCTGGGTGGAGCATAGCCATCAGGTCGGCACCACTGGCCAGACGGTGTCACCAAAGCTGTATGTTGCCTGTGGCATCAGTGGGGCCATTCAGCATCTGGCCGGCATGAAGAAAGCTGACTTCATTATTGCCATCAACAAGGACAAGGATGCTCCGATTGGAGAGATTGCCGATGTGCTGGTGGTAGCTGATGTCCTGCAGTTTGTACCGGCATTGACGGCTAAAGTCGCACAATGAGGGCGCTGGCCGGCATCAGGATCGTGAATCTGGCGGTTAACCTTCCCGGGCCGGCCGCGGCTCAGCGTCTTCATGGGATGGGGGCTGATGTTGTCAAGGTTGAAGCGCCGTCCGGTGATCCGATGGAGCTGTATCACGCCGGTTGGTACCGGGATATGGCTGCCGGTCAGGAACTTGTGAAACTTGACCTGAAATCCGGGACCGGGCGCGCCGAGCTTGACCGTCTGCTCAGCTCTGCCGATCTGCTCATCACTGCCAGTCGTCCTGCGGCTATGAAACGACTCGGGCTTGACTGGCCATCACTGCACCAAACGTTTCCCCGTCTCTGTCAGGTGGCCATTGTCGGTTATCCCGCACCCCGCGAAAATGAGGCGGGGCATGATCTTACCTACCAGGCATCACTCGGACTCCTCACCCCGCCACATATGCCGCGTACCCTGCTTGCCGACATGGCAGGCGCTGAAATGACCGTGTCTTCGGCTTTGACGCTGCTGCTTGGCCGAGAACGGGGCGGAGAAGCGGGCTATGCAGAGGTGGCGTTGTCAGAAGCCGCTGCGTCACTGGCTGAACCGCTCCGCTATGGCTGCACGTCACCGGGCGCCCTTCTTGGGGGTGGCATTCCTGAATATAACATCTATAAAAGCGCCGATGGCTGGGTCGCGGTGGCTGCGCTGGAACCGCATTTCAAACAGCGACTGGAGAGCGCGTTGGGTATTGCGTCTCCTGAAGAGTATCAGGCCGCTTTTGTTCTGCAAAACTCAGTATATTGGCAGAAGTGGGGGCATGCGCAGGATGTGCCGATTGAAACCGTCCGTTAAACCTTTATAAAATCAATCAGGGGGTGCAGATGTTTCTTGATCTTACCGAAGAGCAGAAGTTGATCCAGGATACCGCCCGGGATTTTGCCAAGGCGGAGTTGGAGCCGGTGGCCGCAACGCTTGACCAGAGCGACGACCGTGCGCCGCTGCTGGCTAATCTCAAAAAACTGGCAGAGCTCGGTTTCATGGGGTTGAACGTCAAGGAACAGTACGGCGGCACGGAAGCGGGAGTTGTTGCGTTCAGCGTGGCGATTACTGAAATTGCCCGTGCCTGCGCCTCCACCGCGGTGACGCTTTCAGTTAACAACATGGTCTGTGAAGTCATCCAGGCGGTTGGCAATGAAGAGCAGAAAATGAAATATATCCCGAAGATTTGTTCCGGTGAATACGCCGCCGGCGGTTTCGGTCTGACTGAGCCGGGAGCCGGTTCCGACCCATCCGGTATGACTACCCAGGCGGTCAGGGATGGTGATGATTACGTCCTGAACGGCACCAAAATCTTCATCACCAGCGCCCCCTATGCCGGCGTGTTTGTCGTCTGGTCGGTCACCGACAAGGATGCGCCGAAAGGGAAAGGGATCAGCTGCTTCCTGGTGGAAGGGGGCACACCCGGCCTGATCGTTGGCAAGGAAGAAAAGAAGATGGGGCAGCACGCCTCCGCCACCAACGAGCTGATCTTCGATAACTGCCGCGTGCCGGCCAGCGCTATGATGGGGAAGCTGAACGATGGCTTCCGCATTGCCGTGGCTGAGCTGACCGGCGGTCGTATCGGTATCGGGTCACTCGCCCTAGGGGTCGGGCTTGCCGCCATGGATTACGCGACGCGCTATACAACTGAACGGACTCAGTTCGGCCAGAAGATCAGCAGCTTTCAGGCGCTCCAGTGGATGATGGCGGATGGCTATACGGAACTTGAAGCTTCACGGTTGCTGCTGATGAGCGCCGCCTGGCGCAAGGAAAACGGCAAGAGCTTCGCCAAGGAGGCGTCCATGGCCAAGCTGTTTGCCACCGAGTCCGCCAACCGGGCCTGCTACAGCGCGATGCAGATGCTGGGAGGGTACGGCTATACCCAGGATTACCCAATTGAGCGCTTTACCCGCGATGCCCGGATTACCGCGATCTATGAGGGGACCAGTGAGATTCAGCGCTTGATAATTTCCAGGGAAATTTTACGAAATTTCAGCTAACCCTATTCTAACGCACTCATCAGGAGGCAGGCATGAGTACCGACAAACGCATTACCTTGCAGCAAGCCGCCGAAATAATTAAAGACGGCTCCAGTCTTACGTTTTCCGGATTCACCATCTGGCGTCGGCCGATGGCGATAGTGTTTGAGTTGATTCGTCAGCACCGGAAGCACCTCCACTTGATTGAGGTAAACGGCGGCTCGCACACTGAATTTCTGGCCGGTGCCGGGTGCCTCGATATCTGGGAATCCTGCTGGGTCGGCCATGAACTGTACGGCAAGTACGGTGCCAATATTTCGCGTAAGGTTGCCGACAAGCAGATTATTGTTGAGGATTACAGCCATGCCGAGATGATGTTCCGTTTCGCTGCCGCAGCCTCCGGGGCACCATACTCCGTTACTCAGACCTCGCTCGGCACCGACATTCATAACCCTGAATACGATATGCTCGGCTGCGCCGGATTGCGCGATGGCAAACGAATTGCCAAACATAAATACCAGTTCACCGAAGACCCGTTTTTTGGTGCCGGCTCCCAGGTTCTTATTCCGGCCGCCAAGGTTGATATTGCGATACTCTGCGTACAGCAGGTGGGGGAAGAGGGGACGGTGCGGGTTAACGGCCAGTATTATTCTGATCCGGAAGTTGCCCGTGCTGCCGATATCACCATTGTCATGGCCGAGGAGATCGTGCCCGAAGAGTATCTGCGCCGCAATGCCGATCAGAACACCATCGTCAGTTTTGAGGTCAATCATATCCTGGAATGCCCCTTTGGCGCGCATCCGACCGGTATGTTCGGTCGCTATGACGTTGATGGCTCGTTCCTCAAGGATTTCTACGGGCGGACCCGCACCCAGGAAGGGTTTGACGATTTTGCCACTGAGTGGATTCACGGCCAGAACCATATGAGTTATCTGGAAAAACTTGGCTTTCCCCGTATGCTGAAGCTTAAGGCCAACAGCGCCATGAATTATGCTCCTCGCGAAAAAAAGGGAGGGAAATGATATGTCAGATTTTGCTCAACCGGAAGAATTCGGACTGGCAGACCTGCTCTGCTGTGCTGCCTCCCGTGAAGTAGGGGATAATGAAATCGTCTTTGCCGGCACCGGCCTGCCGATGGTTGCCATCATGCTGGCGCAAAATACCCATGCTCCCAACCTGAAGCTGATCTTTGAAGCGGGAACACTTGACGGCCGCCCGCCGGAACTGCCGACCTCCGTTGGCGATGCCCGCTGTGAAATGGGCGCTTCCCGCGCTTCAGGGCTTTACGACGCCTTTAGTATCGCCCAGCGGGGCTACGTCGATCTCGGTTTTCTGGGTGGGGCAGAAGTCGATCAGTACGGCAACGTCAACACCACCTGCATCGGCGATTATCTCAATCCGGAACTGCGCCTGACCGGCAGCGGCGGTAATCCGGACATCAACTCTTTTGCCAAGCGGACAGTCTTTATCATGGTGCATGAGAAACGGCGCTTTGTGGAGAATGTCAGTTACATAACCAGCCCCGGCTGGCGGGTCAAAAAATGGCCGGGTGGCGAATTTGTGCATCGCCGCGAACTGTACGGAGCCGCTTTCCGTGGCGGCCCGTCCGCAGTTATCAGTACCGCCGGTGTGTTCCGTTTTGATGGAGAAACCGGTTTGATGTATCTGGACAGCTGCCACCCCGGCAAAACAGCGGAGGAGATTCGGGAGTTATGTCAATTTGATCTTGATATTTCACGGGTAAAAGGGGAAACTGCGGTTCCGACGCGGGAAGAGCTGCGCATCATCCATGAGGTGCTTGACCCGGATGAAATATTTATTCCGAAGGTAAAGAAGGGGTAGTAAATGGCTGCGTTAAATGCCATGGAGGATTTCAAGCGCGATATCAGCTATCACGTCCGACGTGATGACACCCATATTGTCTTGACTGCACAGCTTAAGGATCGCTTTCATGATATCCGGATGGAAGTGCTGGCCGATTTTGAAACGCTCGTCATACATGCCGCACGGGTCAATTTTGTGCGTCATCCATCGGAAAATTGTCCAAATGTAGCCTGGCGGATGGAGCGGTTGGTAGGATTTGTTATCGGCAAGGGACTCAATCTCAAACTGCAGGAAACGTTTGGCGGCGGCGAGGGGTGCGGCAACCTGCGAGTGATGTTGCTGGGGCTGCTTCCGCTGGCCATGAATGTCAAGGCGGCTGCCGGTTTCACCGATGAGCAGGCAATGCTCGATTCAATCAAGGAGCGACTCACCGGAAGTTGCGCCGGATATGTGAAGCGACCGGAATAACACTCACGCAGGCGGTTGTTCTGAAAACGGGTATTCCTTGTATGTGTGGGGGAATACCTGTTTTCTTGTCAGTCGTGCCACTATGCGGGGGAAGCTTGACGGACAAGTTTTCAATCTGTTACAAAGGAAAGATCTGAACTCAGAGCATCAACAGGTAAAAGGAAGAACAACGATGCCGTATATAGTGATTGATGAAACGCGCTGCAAGGGATGCGGACTCTGCACCATCGCCTG
The DNA here is from genome assembly GCA_043743795.1 of Geobacteraceae bacterium. Classification (GTDB taxonomy): domain Bacteria; phylum Desulfobacterota; class Desulfuromonadia; order Geobacterales; family Pseudopelobacteraceae; genus JACRCG01. Next base: position 8,076 of record JAYTVV010000114.1, on the reverse strand, counting down.
TCCGAAAAAGCTGGTGGTGATGAGTGACAGCCCGAATAGTCTTGGTTACACCGTGGCGATCTTTTCGGACCCTGAAAAATGCACCGGCTGCACGCTGTGCGCTCAGATGTGTCCTGATGTTGCCATCACGGTTTTTAAGGAGTGACGGACATGCATACTGCTGCACCTGAAAAAATATTTGTCAAAGGCAATGAAGCGGTCGGGATGGCGGCTCTGGAAGCCGGTTGCCACTGCTATTTCGGTTATCCGATCACCCCGCAGAGTGATATTCCGGAATACCTGTCACGCGAACTTCCGGGGCGGGGCGGTGAGTTCATTCAGGCGGAGAGCGAGATCGGCGCCATCAACATGCTGCTGGGGGCTTCGGCTGCCGGAGTGCGTGCCATGACCTCATCTTCCGGCCCCGGCATCTCCCTCAAACAGGAGGGCATCTCTTACATGGCCGGCTCGGAACTTCCCGGGGTCATTGTGGATGTCATGCGTCAGGGGCCCGGTCTTGGCGGAATTGATGCATCGCAGGCCGATTACTGGCAGGCAACGCGGGGCGGCGGTCATGGCGGCTACCGCATTATCGTCCTGGCACCCAATTCGGTGCAGGAGATGTACGACCTGACCATGCTTGCTTTCGATCTCTCGGATATCTACCGTATTCCGGCCATGGTGCTTGCTGATTCGGTAGTTGGGCAGATGAAGGAGTCCATCATCGCCAATCCGCGTCCCGTTGTCGCGCTGCCGGAAAAAAACTGGGCGGTTCGCGGCAGGACAGAGGGTACTCCCCAGAACGTCGTCAAGTCTCTCAAGCTGGGTGACGGTGAGATGGAAAAGCATCACTGGGCGATGCAGGCACGTTACGAGGAGCTGGCTGAGAACGAAAACCGTTGGGAAGAGGTCATGATCGAGGGTGCAGCCTTGATCGTGACAGCGTTCGGTTCAACCTCACGAATCGCCAAAACCGCCGTTGCTATGGCTCGCGAGGCCGGCATGAAAGTCGGGCTGATGCGGCCGATTACCCTGTTTCCGTTTCCTAAAAAAGTGTACGCCGCACTGTCGGAGCGTTGTAAACTCTTTTTGGATATCGAACTTTCCACCGGTCAGATGATTGACGATGTCCGCCTTTCCATAGCGCGTGATGCCGAAGTTGCTTTTTATGGCCGCCCGCCAGGAGCCGGTTCGCTGCCGACCCCGGAAGAGCTTTTTGAACAGATCAAGAAAAACTATGATCAGTTGAGGATATAACCCATGAAACAGGTGTTTACCAGGCCGGAAAGCCTGAAAGATGTCTCAACTCACTTTTGCCCCGGCTGCAACCACGGATCAGTCCACCGTCTCGTGGCCGAAGCGATGGATGATTTTGGTATCCGTGATAAAACGATTGGTGTCGCATCCGTCGGTTGTTCGGTATTCCTCTACGGCTACTTCGATGTTGACGTGATTGAGGCTCCCCACGGCCGCGCTCCGGCTGTTGCCACCGGTGCCAAGCGGGCACGTCCTGACCGGATCGTCTTCACGTATCAGGGCGATGGCGACCTGGCGGCAATCGGTATGTCAGAAATTATCCATGCCGCCAATCGTGGTGAGGACATTACCGTTATTTTTGTTAACAATACGACGTACGGCATGACCGGTGGCCAGATGGCGCCAACAACCATGCCGGGACAGAAAACGTCCACCTCGCCGTATGGTCGCGACACCGCAAAAGACGGCGCTCCGTTCAAAATGGCGGAACTCCTTTCCAATCTTGATGGGGTGGCCTTTTCGGCACGAGTGGCGCTTAACAACCCTAAAAATGTGCTGCATGCCAGGAAGATGATCAAGACGGCGTTCCAGTATCAGGTGGAGAAGAAAGGCTTTTCCTTCATCGAGGCGTTGTCGTCCTGTCCAACCAACTGGGGGATGAACCCGCTTGCTGCCAACCAGCGGGTGACGGATGAAATGATTCCGTATTTCCCGCTTGGTGTCTATAAGAATACTGCACAACTTTAGCTTGGAGATACTCATGCGCTATGATGTTTTTTTTGCCGGTTACGGTGGGCAGGGAGTGCTGCTTGCCGGAAATCTGCTTTCCTATGCGGCTATTCACGAAGGGAAAAATGTGTCGTTTTTTCCGGCTTACGGAGTTGAGAAACGGGGTGGAGCGGCCATGTGTACGGTCGTTTTTGCCGACGGCGACACCGGTTCGCCGGTGGTTGGCAATCCATCCGTTTCGGTGCTGCTCAATCAACTCTCGTTCGACAAGTATGCCGACAAGGTCAAGCAGGGTGGGACGTGTATTGTTAACTCAAGTCTTGTGGAAATTGGTGAAACTGTACTGCCGGGCGTTGAAATTGTCCTCGTGCCGATGAATCAGATCGCTCTCGACATGGGTGATGTACGAATGGTCAACATGGTGGCCTGTGGTGCATATATAGAAAAATCAGGAGCATTGAAAAGTGAGTCACTGGTGGCGGCGTTGAAAAAAGCTCTCCCCGAGCGCAATCACAAGTTGATACCAGCCAACGTGAAAGCAATGGAAGCAGGGGCTCAGGCAGCAAGAGGTTGAAAAGGGTGGGTAAAAAGTCTTGACGTCGGGAGTCTGATTTGCTACAAAAGGCGCTCTTCACTTCTAGGGGTATAGCCAAACGGTAAGGCAACGGCCTCTGACGCCGTCATCTCTTGGTTCGAATCCAGGTACCCCTGCCAATAATTACAAGCACTTACAGATCAATGTAAGTGCTTTTTGTTTTTTGTGCAACCTCTATAGAAAAATTACAACTCTTCTGTGCTCCTAAGGCATCTTAAACTAATTGCGTTCTGATGAATCTTGGCAGCAAATTCTTCAAGAAAATATGCAATGTACTACTTTGCATCCCGTGACTGGATATCTCACGACTCATTGGTATTGAGACAATTCTCCCTGCCATGATCCAACTCGCGATGCAATATACCCCTCAATTATGAACCATAACGATCTCCATCCTTCATCTCAAAGAATCTGATGGATGCGACGCTGAAAAAAGCCCGCATGCCGCACACATAAGACCAATTTCAAATCAAAGATGGATTCAAGACGGCGAGGATCGAAGCGACGAAAGCATACTCGTCAGTATGTTGAGGAGCTGAGGACGAGCCAACGAAGAAGACGCTTTGATTTGGAATTGGAATAAGACCAGTTATGATCCTGCCATAGGACAAAATCAGATGGCATTTTCAGACACCCGACGATTATCCGCACGTGAGCTCTCATCTATACTGTGATTAATTATATAAGCTTGGCAAAGCTAAAACTTAACTGACATGATCTGATCAGGTGTGCAGTGCTGTCAACGAAAACTATAACAGGAAGGGCATTTACCACAATGGACTCCACTCTGCGGAACTCATTACGACCTCTGTTGATGAGCGCCCTGATCATCTGCATTTCATCGATGTCGTTGATGAAACAGGTTGCCACATGGATCTGATCTCGAAGGAATACGAACACGTCACGGGGATGTGGCGTGAGGATTGTGTCTGATTGATAGTAACTGCAGATACGAAAGGGGTGCCGGTAAGAGGTGATGCATGAAGGTAGTTATTATTGGCGGAATAGCAGCAGGCCTTTCTGCAGCCAGCCAGATCAGGAGGCAGGCGCCTCAGGCCCGGGTGATCATCCTCGAAAAGAGCGGCGACGTTTCTTACGCTGCCTGCGGCATGCCCTACAACCTTTTTTATCCGGATACCCCGGTAGAAAAACTGTATGCCCTGAGCCTGGATACTATTCAAAAGGATCGAGGGATAGAGTACCGGCTCTACCATGAAGTCACTCACATCGATCCTCTGCAACAGGAAGTGGCGGTGAGCGACCGTGTGAATCGCAGGGAGTATCGTGAGGGCTATGACTACCTGGTCTATGCCACCGGCAGCAAACCAAACCGGCTAACGTCGCCCGGCTTTGATGGAGAGGATGTCTTTTACTTTCGGACTCTGGCCGACACGCGGCGGGTCAAGCAATTTATCCGGGAGCGGTCACCAAAACGGGCGGTTATGATCGGCTCCGGGTATACCAACCTGGAAGTGGCAGATGTGCTTTACAATATGAAAATAAAGCCGGTCCTGATCGACAAGTCCGCGCTTATTCTGCCGATGATGACGGCTGAGGCGCGTGAGAAAGTGCTGGACAAGATTGCCGAAAAGCAGCTCGATTTCTTTGTCTCCACGGATGTGCTGGAAAAAAGCGGTGCTGTCGTGAAGACCTCTGCCGGAGACTTCGATGCCGACCTGGTCATCGTGGCCGCCGGTGTCCGTCCCAATACGGAGCTGTTTGCGGCCGCCGGCGGTGAACTGGGTGTGGCCGGAGCGGTCAAGGTGGATCGGTACCTGCGGACCAACTTTGAAAACATTTTTTCCGGCGGTGACTGTGCCGAACACTATGTACGTCAGCTTGGCGCCAACGGCTATGTACCGCTGGGACCGGTCGCAAACAAACAGGGACGGCTGATCGGCAACAATATTGTCAATAATCAGGAAATGCGGATGTTTTTCGGTGTTGACCAGACTGCAGTCTTCAAGTTTTTTGATCTGACCGTGGGGACCACCGGACTGCATGAGAAGCAGTTGCAGGATCTGGGCAAATCGTTCGCAAAGGTGTCCGTGGACAGCCCCACAAGAGGTGAATTCCCCGGCGGAGGCAGCATGCGGATCGTGCTGATGTTTGAAAAAGGGAGCGGTACGCTCCTGGGTGGTGAGATCGTGGGGCAGGATGTGGTGGCCAAACGGCTCGATGTTCTGGCTACCGCCATCTACAACCATATGACGGTCTTCGAGCTGGCCGAGCTTGACTTGAGCTACGCCCCACCTTATTCACCGGTGTGGGATCCGATTCTTGTGGCGGCAAACCTGGCGATAAAACAGCTATAAAGTCACTGCAAACAATACAGCACGTCAAAAGCTTCCAGATGAGTCATCACGGTTCAAACCAGGGTAAAGGAGATACATTATGCATGAGTCATCATCACTTCAGTCGAGACATACGTCAGATACAACCGTAGGTGAAATTGTCGCCGCAGATTACCGTACCGCCATGGTATTCGAGGCCCATGGAATAGACTTCTGCTGTGGCGGCAAGGTTGTTCTGTCCGCGATATGTCAGGAAAAGGGGGTTGATCCAGTTGCACTACTGCAGGAGATCGAGACGATCAAAAATAAAGAGATTGACCGCAGCCAAAACTATTCAGCGTGGGCACTATCCTTCCTGGCGGACTATATTGTCAATACCCACCATGTCTACCTGAAGGAGAATGACGGGCAGATCGCGGCCTACGCCCGTAAAATCGCCGGCGTTCATGGCGCTCATCACCCTGAGGTTATCGAGATAGCTGACATCTTCGACAAGATAGCCACAGACATGGCTGCACATCTCAAGGAAGAGGAAGAGGTTTTCTTTCCTGCCGTCAAACGGGCCGATGCCGCCAGAATAGCCGGCACTACGTTGGACACGAAGGATCGTGAAGTGATCAGGTCATCCCTTGCAACGCTTGTCCGTGAACATGAGGATATCGGTGATGCCGTCCACAGGATTCGTCATCTTTCAAAGGAATATGCAATTCCTGACGACGCCTGCACTACCTTCGTGCTCACCTACCGCAAGCTCAGGGATTTTGAAGACGACCTCCACAAGCATGTTCATCTGGAGAACAACATTCTTTTTCCGAAGGCAGCGGAGCTCTAAAAACAATCCGCCGATATAGCCGGACTCTCTGCAGGTCGCAGACATCAACTGCTGTCTTAATCTGTAGGGGGGGGCAGGTTGGGGATGAAGTCCTTCAATAAAATCTGACTTTTATTCAGGTTGTCGTACAAGCCCCACGTGGCGTGTAAAGAATTTTAATTCTGCCACATGAAACTGCATGCCTACAATAAATCATTCTCAATGACATACCTTGTAAGCTCAGCGTTGTTATTCATATTCAACTTGCGGAGGATATGAGCACGATACGTGCTGACGGTTTTTACGCTCAAAGCAAGTTCATCGGCAATTTTACCGACAGTTTTTCCCGATCCGATAAGGCTCATCACCTGATATTCGCGGTTGGAGAGGCTATGCTGAAGATCTTGCTGACTGGGTTCTCTAAGGCCGGTAACTAATGATTCCGCCAGGGCTGAACTGACGTATTTCTTGCCGAGTGAAATCTTCTGCAACGCGTCGAGGAGATCGTGAGAGGGACTACCTTTGGTCAAATATCCGGAAGCTCCCGATTTGTAAGCGCGAAGTGCATACTGTTCTTCGGGGTGCATGCTTAGAACAAGAACCGGCAACTTCGGCTTCATGTTTTTAATTTCTACCAGAGCATCAAGTCCGTTCCTGCCAGGCATGGAAATATCGAGAATCAACATATCGTAGTCATTGTTCTGTACCTTGTGTAACAACTCCTGGCTATTAACCGCTTCATCGACAACAGTCATGTCGACTGTCATGCCGATAACCTGTTTGAGGCCTTCCCTGAAGATGGCGTGATCATCTGCAACAAGTATCCTAGTTGGCATGCCGGTGCTCCTTTCGCGCTAAAGGTATTCTTACAAATAGTGCTGTCCCGCGCCCTGGAGAGTCACTCAGTCGCAATTTACCTCCAACAGCTTCGACCCGTTCCATCATGATTGCGATGGCAACGGTCTGAATGTTCAGCGTCTCTTCCTCAAGGTTCAAACGTCCGTTATCGCGGACCGACAAAACCAGCCAAGACTTTTTTTCCACGATGTCCACCTGGACAATGGTTGCATCAGAGTGATGAATTACATTGTTAAGCGCTTCTTTAGTAATCCAATATACTGTCGATGAAACGCTACGATCCAGTTTCTTTCTTAAAAGGCTGATGTTGGTTATGCATTGAATCCCGCTCATTTTTTTGAACACCTGAGCCTGCCATTCGATAGCATCAACAAGTCCAAGTATATCGAGCATTACCGGCCGGAGTTTTGAGGAGATCTGCTGCACAATATTGATCGACTTTACGAGTATTTTTTCCATCAAAGCGGTTCTATCAACGAGAGACTCGTGGTCACGATATTCCATTGCAATAATTGAAATGTTCAGCTGCAGGGTAGCCAGCATTTGTCCGAGATTTTCTTGAAGTTCCCCGGCGAGTATCGCCCGCTCTTCCTCCTGAACTTTTGTGACTTGAGCAGAAAGAGCCTTCTTACTTTTATGCAGAGCCAGATGATGATTTTCGCTCTCCCTGTATCTGGATACTTCCTGTGAAAGCTTTACGTTTTCATCCAGAAGTACAAGATGATCCCGCCTGAGCAATTCCAATTCCTTGATAAGAATTTCAGAAACTCCCTCTTCACCGGCCCGCGAAGACAAATCTTGCGGCAGTACTGAACCCAGCTGAGCATCCAATGTATCACCTCATTTTTTATGACACTTCGAACATTATCAACCCAGTTTAAGCCTGTATGATCACTAAATCCGCCCGGGTTGAATCGTAGATGCATCCACATCAAAACGATATATGACTTTATCCGCAAAGGATATACGGAGATGTCTGTATTTTTTATAGGTTAAATCACGAGAATCCGATAGGTCGTTATGCCGATTTTAGTAGGTGTTTGTCCTATTCAATGACTCATTCCGAAGCCGCTTTGCAAAAATAAGATAACTACCCTGAATACCGTATCGAAACACTGATAGAAATTACAGACAAACTCCCATGCGTGAGACAGGCCATCCGGGATTATACTGAACTAGACACAAATAGTCGTGAAGAGTGACATCAACGATGCATACTGTTCGTCAAAATTAGCCCAAAACCGGAAAATTGTCATGGTTAAAATGTATACATTTGCGATGATCACTTTCGGAACCATGCCTGATGGGAGTAAAAGGGCAACCTGTTACTTCACACTTCTACCGTAGAGAGCTGACTGTGACATTGTTTGGTCATATCTGGAACAAAAGAGAGTAAACAATGAAAAGTAATAAAGACGAGCCAACGAAGAGAGGGCCTTGATATGGAATTGATATCAGAGCTTCGTAGCGAAGCAACCCTGCTCCAGGCAGGGGCTTTGCAGAATGCTATTTTCAACAGTGCCAATTTCTCGAGTATCGCTACTGACGCCAAG
>JAYTVV010000113.1:0-42927 GCA_043743795.1 Geobacteraceae bacterium | reverse complement strand
AATGGCTATCACTAAAGAAGATGTAATCAGCTTTATCGAAAAAATGACTGTTCTTGATCTTGCTGAGCTCGTTAAGGAACTCGAAGAGAAGTTCGGTGTTTCTGCAGCTGCCCCTGTTGCTGTTGCTGCTGTTGCCGGACCTGTTGCTGAAGCAGCTGAAGAGCAGACTGAATTTGATGTTATCCTGAAAGCTGCAGGCGCTAACAAAATCAATGTTATCAAGGTTGTTCGTGCGCTAACAAGCCTCGGACTGAAAGAAGCCAAAGACGTAGTTGATGGCGCTCCTGGCACCGTAAAAACCGGCGTTTCTAAACAAGAAGCTGACGATGCACTCAAACAACTTATTGAAGCAGGCGCAGAAGCAGCGATCAAATAGCACCTAGAATTTTTTCTTTATGAGAGCCAAGGTCGCCCGGAGCGGCCTTGGCTTGTGCTGTTTCGGCACGACCTAACTGTCATAAACTTCTGATATTCCAGCACGTTACGCTATACATCTGGATCCAGTCACGATACTCGCCAAAGGAGAAGCCATGGCTTATTCTATTGCCAATAATCACCTCTTGCGTAAAAACTTTGCCAAGATAAAGAACATAATCGAAATCCCAAATCTTATTGACATTCAGAAAGATTCGTATCGTCGTTTTCTGCAACAGGAAACGTCTGCCGAATCGCGCCTGAATACCGGGCTTGAAGCCGTATTCAGAAGTGTATTTCCGATTAAAGATTTTAGCGAAAGTGCTTCTCTCGAATACGTTTCGTATGCACTCAACAAGCCCAAGTACGATGTCGACGAATGTCACCAGCGCGGCATGACTTATGCCGCACCAATGAAAGTTAAAGTTCGTCTTGTTATCTGGGATGCTGGTAAAGATTCTACCGTTAAGGCAATCAAGGATATTAAAGAGCAAGAAGTCTACTTTGGCGAAATTCCGCTTATGACTGATAACGGAACGTTCATCATTAATGGGACTGAACGCGTAATTGTAAGCCAACTGCACCGTTCGCCTGGTGTTTTTTTCGACCACGACAAGGGTAAAACGCACTCAAGCGGTAAGGTACTGTACTCTGCCCGAGTAATTCCCTATCGCGGATCATGGCTGGATTTTGAATTTGATCATAAGGACATTCTCTATGTTCGCATCGACCGCCGCCGGAAAATGCCTGCAACGGTGCTCCTCAAAGCCTTAGGCTATTCTGTCGAACAGTTACTTAACTACTATTACAAGAGTGAAGAGATTTTTATCGGTTCCGACTCAATTACTAAAAGTATAGAGCCTGAGCTTTTGACACTTCAAAAGACAATTATTGATGTAACGGATCCGGTTAATGGCGAAGTTTTGGTTAAAGCAAACCGAAAGTATACCAAGTCCTCGATCAAGAAAATGCAAGAGCGTGGCATTAAAACCGTTCCGGCAACTATTGAGGATATTATAGGCCGTTGTGCATCATCCGACATTGTTGACCCGACCACAGGCGAAATCATTGTTGAATGTAATGATGAAATTACACTTGATCGTTTTAATGAGATAACAGCACGTGGCGTCAGCAGTTTTAAAGCCTTATATATTGACAACCTGCATATAACGTCATCTTTCCGTGATACGCTGATGATTGATAAAATCAGTTCCAGTGATGAAGGTTTGATTGAAATATATCGCCGACTCCGTCCGGGAGACCCTCCTACACTAAAAAGCTCACTGGCACTCTTTGATAATCTGTTTTTCAACCCAGAACGTTATGACCTATCTGCAGTTGGCCGACTTAAGCTCAACTATAAACTTGGTCTGAAAGTTTGGCAGGACTGCATGGTATTGAACGCTCCATGCATGTTGAGCAGTGATGATGTTGCCAGTTTTGAATCTCTTATAGCCCGACTAACTGGCGGGAATGACCCATTTTCACAGTATTTAATGATGAAGATGCCTTCTGACCTTGCCAAATCACTTAAAAAGATAGAGACAGGCCAATCTATATCGGACAAACTCAGAGATCAGTTACTCCAAGAACTTAATAATATTATTCGTGACAACGATTTCTTTCAGAAGGAACTTTTTGCTACATTCGGACTTTCAAAAGCAACCATAAAACTTTCTGAAGTCATTGATCAAGGTGGATTTGACGAGAATCGCAGAGTAATTGAAGTACTTCGACGCAACAGGATGGTTTTTGAAGACCTCTTCAGTTCAGATATCCGGATTGCGGTAAAAAATGATATCCTTGAGATCGTTAGATATCTTATCGAGCTTAAGAATGGTCGTGGCGCAATTGATGACATTGATCATTTAGGTAATCGCCGTGTACGAGCCGTCGGCGAACTACTGGAAAACCAGTACCGTATTGGTTTGGTCCGCATGGAACGTGCTATTAAAGAGAGAATGAGTCTGCAAGAGGTCGAAAACCTCATGCCTCACGACTTGATCAACTCCAAACCGGTTTCAGCTGTTGTTAAAGAGTTTTTTGGGTCATCACAATTGTCCCAGTTTATGGATCAGACTAACCCGCTTTCCGAGGTAACTCACAAACGACGTCTTTCAGCACTCGGACCAGGCGGACTTACCCGTGAGCGTGCCGGATTTGAGGTTCGAGACGTTCACCCTACTCACTATGGCCGTGTATGCCCGATTGAAACGCCTGAGGGTCCAAACATTGGACTGATAGCGTCTCTTTCTACGTACGCCCGTATCAACAACCATGGTTTTGTTGAGACTCCGTTCCGCATCGTTCAGGAAGGCAAAGTAACCAATGAGGTCCGCTACTTCTCTGCGCTTGAGGAGGAAGGGCATGCCATTGCCCAGGCAAATGCGGAACTTGACGCTGACGGACGCTTTGTTAATGATTACAACTCAGCGCGTAAAAGCGGTGAATTCATCCTTGTTCATCGTGATGAAATTGCACTGATGGACGTTGCTCCGATTCAGCTGGTATCGGTAGCTGCTGCCCTGATTCCTTTCCTTGAAAACGATGATGCTAACAGAGCCCTTATGGGATCCAACATGCAACGTCAGGCAGTACCATTGCTACGTGCAGACTCTCCTCTTGTAGGGACCGGGATGGAACGCATTGTTGCACGTGACTCAGGTGTATCAGTTATTGCCCGTCACAACGGTGAGGTTGAATCAGTTGATGCTGCACGTATTGTTGTTAAAATTGATGAAAATGAAATTGATGAAAACGGTACCGGCGTTGACATCTACAACCTGATCAAGTTTGCACGCTCCAATCAGAACACCTGCATCAATAATAAGCCGGTGGTTAAGGTGGGCGATAAAGTCAAACGTGGAGCTGTAATTGCCGATGGCCCATCTACCGACATGGGTGAGCTGGCACTCGGGCAGAATATTGTCGTCGCCTTTATGCCGTGGGGCGGGTACAACTACGAGGATTCAATTCTCATCTCCGAAAAACTCATCAAGGATGATCGCTATACTTCCATCCATATTGAGGAATTCGAATGTGTTGCCCGCGATACAAAACTCGGTAAGGAAGAAATCACATCTGATATTCCAAACCTTGGCGAAGAGACACTCAAAGACCTGGACGAATCCGGCATCATACGTATTGGTGCTGAAGTAAAGCCTGGTGATATTCTAGTCGGCAAGATTACCCCGAAAGGTGAGACTCAACTCTCTCCTGAAGAAAAATTGCTTCGTGCCATTTTTGGAGAAAAAGCCGGTGACGTACGAGATACTTCACTTACTGTTCCTCCTGGTGTTGAAGGTACGGTCATCGGAGCCAAGATATTCTCCCGTAAGGGCAATGACAAGGATTCCCGTACTGAATTAATTGAGAAAGCAGAGGAAGACAAACTTCGCAAAGATGAGCAGGATGAGATCCGAATCATCAGAGATTCTGCCATAGGGAAGCTTAAGCGACTATTAATCGGCAAAACACTCGCCGTTAAGCTTGAGGACAGCAAAGGAAATCTTGTTCTTGCGAAAGGAAAGCAGATAACTGAAGAATCTCTGCAATCTCTGGCAAGTTCTGTATGGAGTACTATTTCAGTAAGTGATGACAACGAAACTGATGAGAAAGTATATCAGATTCTTGAAACCTTAAATCGCCAGATTGACCTGATTCACAATGTTTTTGAAGATAAAATCCAGAAACTGAAGCGTGGAGATGATCTGCCGCCAGGCGTGATCAAAATGGTCAAAATTTATATTTCAATTAAGCGTAAACTTCAGGTCGGAGACAAGATGGCCGGCCGCCACGGCAACAAGGGTGTTGTTTCCCGTATTTTGCCGGAAGAAGATATGCCGTATATGGAAGATGGCCGACCGGTAGAAATAGTTCTGAATCCGCTTGGTGTTCCGTCACGTATGAACGTCGGCCAGATTTTGGAGACGCATCTTGGCTGGGCAGCAAAAGGTATTGGCTGGAAAATTGAGGATATGCTTGAAAAGCATACCTCTGAAGAAAACTTGAAACTGTATCTGAAAGATGTTTATGGTGATGGCGAGATGGGAGCATTTATTGATGCTCTTGATCGTACGGAACTGCTTAAAGTTGCCCGTCGTCTGCAGCGTGGCGTTGCAATGGCATCCCCTGTTTTTGAAGGCGCAAGTGAAGCGCAAATCAAGGCGATGCTCGGAAAGGCAAACTTACATTCTTCAGGTCAGGTAACCCTGTTTGACGGACGTACCGGCGAACCATTTGATAACAAAGTAACCGTTGGTGTCATGTATGTACTGAAACTTCATCATCTTGTAGATGATAAGATTCACGCCCGTTCTATTGGACCATACAGCCTCGTTACCCAGCAACCACTTGGCGGTAAGGCACAATTCGGTGGTCAGCGACTTGGGGAGATGGAAGTGTGGGCCATGGAAGCGTACGGAGCAGCTCATGCTCTTCAGGAATTCCTGACGGTAAAATCGGATGATGTTTCCGGACGTACCCGTATGTATGAGGCTATCGTTAAAGGCAAGCACACTCTGGAGCCTGGATTGCCGGAGTCATTCAACGTACTGATCAAGGAGCTTCAATCTCTCTGCTTGGATGTTGATCTGCTCGAAGGTGAAGAAGAACAATAAAGATTTCTTGGCCGGGTCTGTTTCATTCAGGCATGCGGCTTCAGACTAACGGAGGAAAGCATCGTGGAAGATTATTTCAGCTTTTTTGATAAACCAAAAGATCCACTCCACTTTTCAGCTATACGTATCTCAATTTCCTCTCCCGATAAAATTCGGGAGAGGTCTCATGGTGAAGTAAAAAAACCTGAGACCATTAACTACCGCACCTTTAAACCAGAGCGAGATGGTCTTTTCTGCGCCAAAATATTTGGCCCGACAAAAGATTATGAGTGCAACTGCGGTAAGTACAAACGGATGAAACATCGCGGCATTATATGTGAAAAATGCGGCGTTGAAGTTATACCTTCAAAAGTCCGTCGTGAACGCCTGGGGCATATTGACCTTGCTACTCCGGTTGCCCATATCTGGTTTCTGAAATCATTACCGTCTCGAATCGGAAACCTGCTGGATATCACACTGAAGGATCTGGAAAAAGTACTCTACTTTGAAGGGTTCGTTATCAGTGATCCAAAGAACACTCCATTACAGTTTTGTGAAGTAATGTCTGAAGATAAATATATTCAAAAGCAGCAGGAATACGGCAGTGACGCATTTTCCGGAGGAATGGGCGCCGAAGCAATTCGCGAATGCCTCCGTGCCCTTGATCTTGAAGATCTCGCCGTAACATTGCGGGCTGAAATGGTTGAGTCAACCAGCGAAGCAAAACGCAAAAAGACAGCCAAACGCCTTAAAGTTGTTGAAGCGTTCCGTCACTCAGGTAACAAGCCGGAATGGATGATACTGGAATGCATTCCGGTTCTTCCGCCTGAGCTACGGCCACTGGTGCCGCTCGACGGAGGTCGTTTTGCAACATCCGATCTCAACGATCTGTACCGTCGTGTTATTAACAGGAATAATCGTTTGAAGCGCCTGTGCGAACTGCAAGCACCGGAAGTTATCATACGCAACGAAAAGCGCATGCTTCAGGAAGCAGTTGATGCACTCTTTGACAACGGGCGCCGTGGCCGCGCTATTGCCGGGCCGAATAAACGTCCTCTGAAGTCGCTTTCCGACATGCTCAAGGGAAAATCAGGACGCTTCCGTCAAAATCTGCTCGGTAAACGAGTTGATTACTCCGGACGTTCCGTTATTGTTGTCGGACCAGAACTTAAACTGCATCAGTGTGGTCTTCCCAAGAAAATGGCACTGGAACTATTCAAACCGTTTATTTACAACAAGCTGGAAGAGCGTGGTTTAGTTACCACGATAAAAAGCGCTAAAAAGATGGTTGAGAAAGAACGCCCTGAAGTATGGGATGTCCTTGAAGAGGTTATCAAGGAACACCCCGTCATGCTTAACCGTGCTCCGACCCTGCATCGTCTTGGGATTCAGGCTTTTGAACCGGTACTGATAGAAGGCAAAGCGATTCAGTTGCATCCGCTTGTCTGTACCGCGTTCAACGCCGACTTTGACGGTGACCAGATGGCTGTCCATCTGCCACTTTCTATCGAAAGTCAGGTTGAAGCACGTGTTCTGATGATGTCAACGAACAACATCCTCTCACCTGCTAACGGTAAGCCGATCATCGTGCCGTCTCAGGATATGGTTCTTGGGGCGTATTACATGACCCGTGACAGGATAAACGCAAAAGGTGAATATTATCGCCCCACTGACCAGGAACTTGCGGCGGGGATGAGCGTATCCGGTTGTTTCTCATCACCAGAGGAAGTGAGAATAGCATTCGATGCCGGTGAAATTAACATGCAGGCGTTGATTAAAGTCCGCATGAAGAACCTTATCACCGACGAAAAAGCTCAGATGATTGACACCACGGCCGGACGTATATTGTTACGTGATGTTCTTCCTGCTGCAGTGCCGTTTTCCACCATTAATAAAGTAATGACAAAGAAAGAGCTGTCAAACCTGGTCGACACCTGTTATCGCCTTTCAGACAGCAAAGAGACCGTCCTCTTGGCTGACCGCCTTAAAGAAATCGGTTTTAAATATGCGAATCTGGCCGGTATCTCCATTTGTCTCGACGATATGGTTATTCCGGAAGGCAAGCCGGCGATCATTGAGAAAGCCCACGAAGAAGTTACCGAGATCCAGAATCAGTATACCGAGGGTCTCATCACTGACGGTGAGCGGTACAATAAGGTTATTGATATCTGGGCAAAAGCAACAGAAGAAATTGCTACCGAAATGCTTGACAACCTTTCGAAAGAAATTGTCATCGCGCGCGATGGCAGTAAAGTCGAAACGTCGTCATTCAACGCCATCCATATGATGGCTGATTCCGGAGCTCGTGGTTCTGCCCAGCAGATTCGCCAGCTTGCCGGTATGCGTGGTTTGATGGCCAAACCTTCAGGCGAAATCATTGAAACTCCGATCACCGCCAACTTCCGTGAAGGCTTAACAGTTCTTCAGTACTTCATTTCAACTCACGGAGCCCGTAAAGGTCTGGCGGATACGGCTCTCAAAACAGCGAACTCCGGATACCTGACACGCCGACTGGTCGACGTTGCCCAGGATGCAATTATCACCGAGGTTGATTGCGGAACACTGGACGGATTGATTGTATCCTCCCTGACGGAAGGCGGAGAAATTATTGAGCCTATTGGTGACCGTATTCTTGGGCGTGTTGCCCTTGACGATATTCACGATCCGTTAACAGATGAAATCCTGATTGAAATGAATCAGGAGATTGACGAGTATCTGGTCAAACGGGTGGAAGATGCCGGCATTGAGAAGGTTAAAATAAGATCCGTGCTTACCTGCCAGAGTAAACGTGGTATTTGCGCCAAGTGTTATGGGCGTGACCTCGCTCGTGGACATAGTGTCAACATGGGTGAGGCTGTCGGTGTCATCGCAGCTCAATCAATTGGTGAGCCGGGAACACAGTTGACCATGCGTACCTTCCACATCGGTGGTACTGCTTCTCGTCACGCGGAGCAAACATCACTCGAAGCACGTGCTGACGGTGTTATCAAGTATATTAATGTGAATACCGTTATCAACAATGACGGACATCATATTGTTATGAATCGTAACGGTGAAATTGCCGTTATTGACGAAACCGGCCGAGAGCGAGAGAAATACACCGTTGTGTATGGTGCTAAAATCAAGATTGCTCCTGGTGGAGCAGTAAAACAGGGAGACACTCTTGCAGAGTGGGACCCCTACACCATGCCGATCCTTACCGAAGTTGCCGGTCGGGTTAAATTTGCCGACATCCTCGAAGGCGTTACAATGGAAGAACAGCTTGATGATGTCACCGGACTTTCCCGTAAGGTCATTATTGAGACTAAAGATACAGACAAGCGTCCACGCATCGCCATTAAAGATGCGACAGGAGAAGGTGGCGGGACTATCGGCCGTTACTTCCTGCCTGCTGGCGCCAATATTTCGGTCATTGACGATACCGTCATCAGCGCCGGAGACATCATTGCCAAAATCCCTCGCGAGACGACAAAGACGAAGGATATTACCGGAGGTTTGCCGCGTGTTGCCGAGCTGTTCGAAGCACGTAAGCCGAAGGACTTTGCCGTTATTACCGAAATTGACGGTCGGGTGTCATACGGTAAAGATGCGAAGGGAAAGCGAAAAGTTATTGTCACACCAGAACTGGGCGAACCGAAAGAGTATTTAATTCCGAAAGGAAAGCATATCAGTGTTCACGAAGGTGATCATGTTCGTGCCGGTGAGCCACTCATGGACGGCTCATCCAACCCTCATGACATTTTAAGGGTACTTGGCGTAAAGGAACTTGCCAAATATCTGGTAGATGAAGTCCAGGAGGTGTACCGTCTGCAGGGCGTTAAGATCAATGATAAGCACATTGAAGTTATTGTTCGTCAAATGCTGCGACGTGTACGTATCAAAGACACCGGTGACACCAATCTACTGGTTGATGATCAGATTGAACGATATGTGTTTGAGCAGGAAAATGAAAAGGCTTTCCGTGATGGAAAACGCCCGGCTGTTGCAGAACCGTTGCTTCTCGGAATTACGAAGGCATCGCTTTCTACCGAGTCATTCATCTCTGCCGCTTCGTTCCAGGAAACGACAAAGGTCTTGACCCAGGCTGCAATAGAAGGAAAGATTGACTACCTGCGTGGACTCAAAGAAAACGTTATCATGGGTCGCCTGATTCCTGCAGGAACCGGCATTGCGCGTTATCGCAACTTACGTTTGGTGGCAGATGCACCCGTGCTGAAGGAAAGCCCGGTAAAAGAAGCCGGCAGTGACGATGCTGCCGTTGACGTAGATTTAGAAGCCGCATAACCAGAAGTAATAAATAAGATTCATAACACAAGGGCCGGAAGAAAACTTCCGGCCCTTGTGTTATTTACTCTATGCCATGACCCTTCCGGTCAGTTTTTTCCAGCTGTTCCCTGCCAGTTCAACAAGGCCATTCACTGTACGGGTGTAGAATCTGGTAACCGGCATACTATTGACAAGCAGTGCGCCGTTGGTCATTTCAATAGAAACCGGATCACCTGCCGAGCAGGAAGATATCTGGGAATAATATTCACCGGAAACACCAAACAGGAACTTATATGTAGCGCCTTCAAAACGACAAGCGACGATAATAATCGCAATTTCGGGGAAACCGGTTTTATGATTACAGCGGACAGTTGCAGAAGCAAAAGAACCTGTAACAGCAGAGCCGATCTTTAGTAATGACTCAAGATTTACCCCTTTTGGCTTCATTTTTCCCAGGACAGGAAGCCCCCACGGTTTAAATGGCTCATGCGGCCTGGTTTCATAGTGTTCACTGCGTTCAAGAAGAGTCACAACATTGTTATTAATCGGTCCACCAATTGAATGGGACAAACCTGCTGAAAAGCCGTTTTCTCTGATTAGTCGATGATTTTCAACGATTTGAATCATACCGGTCGCTCCAAGTGGATGTCCCCTACCCTTGAGGCCCCCCGTAAGATTGGTTGGAAAAGCACCGTTTTCTCCGGTAAGTGAATCATCAAGCAAAGAGTCCATTAAGCGGCCACGGTTGACAATACCAAGATCAACCATATTTATCGGTCCAAAGCCATTAAAAGGGTCGTGCATATTGACATGCAATTTACCGGCAAGCGCCCGGACATCCTTAAGTCCGGCCATTCCGTAAGCGTACCCTGCTGCAATGACCGTCGCAGGAAAAGAATGAAAATAATTACGGTCGGCAATCGTCGGAATATCAGTCGCACTTCCTACACCGCTTACCCGCACATCCTGCGGATGCGAGGTAAGAACAACAGCTGCAGCTCCGTCAGACATAGGACAAAAGTCATGATAACGCAACGGATACCAATACTGATAATTTCGACCATCAGCAATTTGCGAGTAATAATCCTGCAGTTCAATTTGAACATTCAAGTGTGCGTCGGGGTTTCGGGCAGCAAAGCGCTGACTACGTTGGGTTAGCAATGCAGAATAGGCCGTCCATTCTTCATCCGAGAGGCCGAGGCGTTCTTTTAATGCACGAGCGACCAACCCGCCACATGCAGGCATCGTCAGCCCATATTCAGCTTCATCTCGATCAATTACTCCGGCGATAATACGAGTTGATTCAAGTGTCGAAGCGTCACTCATTTTCTGTATGCCAAGGGCAAGAACCGAATCATATCTCCCCGAAGCAACCTCCAGATAGGCGCTTTCAAATGCTGAAGCCCCCGATGAAGAGGCCGTATCAATAAGTACCGAACGAGCCCCTGAAATCCCCAATATGCCGGCAATTTTAGCGGCAGTATTGTCAACACCCGAAAAGGCGGCCGGATTCTGACTTCCGACGATAACGGCCTCAATATCACGAGACCGAACCGGACAGTCCTTGAAGACATCCCCGCTCATTTCAGCTAATTCCAGAAAAGAACGTTTCTCTTTTTCCTTACCGTTATACCGTCCGACAGGCGCCATCCATGAAGCAGCAATAAATACGGGACGCGGTGTAAATGGTATTTTCATATACATCCTTTCTCAGCCATCATGATTAAAAGCCACAACCACCACTGTTCTTTTGATGATATTTCTGGTGATATGCCTCTGCCTCCCAGAAAATCATAGCGGGTACAATTTGAGTAACGATTGTACGCCTGAATGCATGCCTGTTTTCAAGTATGGTACGGGACTCAAGCGCAGCTTGATGCTGTTCCTCGGAATGGTAAAAAACAGCTGAACGATATTGTTCGCCGAAATCGGGTCCCTGCCTATTCATCTGGGTCGGATCATGGCACTCCCAGAAAACTCTTAGTAGGTCCGCATAGCTGACCTGGTTTGGGTCAAATAAAACCTCAACTGCTTCGGCGTGGCCAGTATCGTGGCTGCAGACATCGCGATATGTGGGGCTGTCAGTACGACCACCGCAGTACCCAACCCGAGTCGAGACGACACCAGGAACGACCAGAAATGACTCTTCGACACCCCAAAAGCAGCCAGCGGCAAAAGTAGCAACCTCGATCATATTCTCTCCCAGCCCTTATAAGCGGAATAAATGTACTGACAACGTGTTCTGACACAAATACAGAAAATAACCTCTTGCTTATTGAAAACTAAAAAGGGCCCCGAAGGGCCCCGTAAAATCTACATCAATTTTTCCATTTCTTCTTCAGATATATCAAAGTTGGCATAAACACTTTGGACATCATCGTTATCTTCAAGCTTATCCATCAACTTGAGCATACTTTCGGCCTGCTTTCCTTCGAGCTTGACCTGCGTCTGCGGAATCATGGTTATCTCCGCGTTTGTATGCTTAAAGCCCTTAACAGCCAACCCCTCACGCACCTCTATAAATGATGCTGGTTCAGTTGTTACTTCAAAGCAATCATCCTGCTCAGCAACATCTTCAGCACCTGCTTCAAGTGCTGCTTCAAAAAGCTGGTCAAAATCAATTGACTTGGCATAACCGATCAAACCTTTTTTACTGAATATCCAAGAGACACAACCCGCTTCACCCATATTACCGTTGCTCTTCGAAAATATACTCCTGATATCTGAAACAGATCGATTACGATTATCTGTCAATACTTCAACCAAAACAGCTGCACCACCGGGACCATACCCTTCATAAACGATCTCTTCGTAGGTGACCCCCTCCATGCCACCGGCCCCCTTCTTGATTGCCCGCTCAATGTTGTCCTTCGGCATATTCTCAGCTTTTGCTTTATCTACCGCAGTTCTCAAGCGGGGGTTTGCGGCAAGATCTGCACCACCCAATTTAGCAGCAACAGATATCTCCTTGATAAACTTGGTAAAAAGTTTGCCACGCTTGGCATCAGCAGCACCTTTTTTATGCTTAATGGTACTCCACTTATTATGACCCGACATTGTCTCTGCTCCTTAGTAAGTTAGAAGTTATTTCACACTTTTTGGCATAAAATAAATTCGTTGCCATACAGTATCCAACATAACGCATGGAAACGCGTGTGTTACGAGTTTTATATTGCCTAAAAAAGTGAGAAACATTACCATGTAACACCTTACCTGTCTAGTGAGAATTTATCGCACGAAGGATCTGATCGAACATGAATAAAACTAATAACCTGCCAATACTGTTCATCTTTTATTTATTATGTTCCACTTTACTGGGTGGATGCAGCATAATACGACAAAGCTCCCGCGCAGATACTCTTCCGATACTCTCACAGGATGAGTTAATACGTCCTTATACAAAACTTGGCAGGATTCAGGTTACCCGGGAAACGTTCGGATCTGATTATTCACTCACGCCCGATATTAGGGCATGGGGACTCGCTGCAGTACGACTGGAGGCCGAAAAAATGGGTGCCGATGCGATCATACTCCCGGAAGTTACCGGACGTACGACAACCAGTGGCATTATTCCGTCGACAGAATATCGTGCTACCGGATTTGCGATTAAGTTCAAATAGAAAAAAGAAGTTGACAGTGCGGCGGAATATTCGCTATAAGTGTCACTTGATTTACTAACGGCGCGTTATCCAAGAGGCTAGGAGCCGGTCTGCAAAACCGTTAACGTCGGTTCGAATCCGACACGCGCCTCCATAAACCGCTTAGTACAAAAAAGGCCATGCTTGAAAGCATGGCCTTTTTTTGTCGTGGAACATATTTTTATAACTAATGTGGGTACATGACCGGAACTATTTAGCATTTTCATCCAAAAAATAATTGAGAAGCACGACAATATCGCGAATCTCTTTCTTGTTCATATCAGAATTCGGCTTACGCAACATCTTTATGCCGTAGGCCTTGACTGCCTGCTTGTTAAAAGGCTGCCCCGTTATTGGTGCACGACCAGTCTGAACCGCAATTACCGTGCGCTCCATTGTATGACACTTAATGCATTTCGCCTGCATAATTTCAAAAGACGGCTTGTACATTTCTGGAATACTGTCGATACTAAAGTTCATTTTAGCGCCGCGCCCAGACACTTTTACTCGTGCTTCAGCAATCGAACAGACTGAAAGTGATATGAGTATTGCCAGAGTTAGATACTTTTTCATAGATGCTCCTTAACCGTTTTGGATTGCCGTAAAAGTATATCAGAGTAATAAAACCTATCAAGTCAAGTCCCAAAACTAGAAGCTGAAGGTGACGCCAAGAGTTCCAATTTTATTGGCAATTTCTGTATTTCCGGTCACCTTGTAGGCAGTACCATACTCATGCTTATATTCCGCCACAATTTTTAAATTTTCTATCGGATTATATGCGAGAGTTGGAATAAAGCGACGCACTATATTAGCACCATCATCCTGATACTCGTAGCGAAGTGCCAGGATTAAATTTTGCTGGATCGTATAGTCACCTTCAATCGCATAAACGTATGTCTTGAGCGGTGAATATATTAATGCCGGACTATCATCATTTCCCACGACACCAGACACCTTGAGCCGGAACAATTTATAGAGCAGGTCGAGGTCACCACCGGCGCGATAATATTGATTTTGACGCGGCGTTACCCCTGGAGTGGTGTTAGGGTCACCATTTGTGCCGACGTACCCATAGCCGCCTACCGTGACAGTCAGATAATCAAAAACACTTTCGTCTTTATTCAGATCAATTTCCGGTTCATTTGCAAGATAGTCAGCACCACCAACCTTCACTGATGTATGAACATACCATTCTTTGGTATTCTGATTTTTACGATTTACGACCCCTCCCGCCATAAAAAGACGATTTGCGACAATAATATTAGCCTCTACAGCATCCTGTGGCTGCTCAGCTTTGAATAGTGATGAACCAACCGTATATGAGTACGTCGCATACGAATTTGTCGCAGACAGTTTATTGTTTGACTTCCAGAGGCCGAGCTTAGGCTGAAATCTGCCGACTTTAAGATTGACAGGAGTATCAAGAACGTGACGCCCAATGACGAAAAACTCTCCGATGTCATTTTTTGCAGTCATATTAGTCGGGGTTTGTGACGTATTAGTCATTCCTGCTGTATTCTCGGTGTACAATAAATAAGTGCCAAAGAAGCCTGCTTTTTCCTTGAAATTACCACCAGCATTAAGCTTTACGCTTCGAGAAGAAAGATCATATTCATTTGGCATACTGCGGTTATACGTACCATGAATATTAGCGGAGAAGGAGATCGGCAGCTGTTCCGGCACCCCTGACAACCCAATACCCTCCAGTTTTGACTCCGCAGTGGTGTGGCTCGCCTCTGCATCCTCTTTTGGTGCAACATTTACAGCTGCTACCGGAGCATCGGCAGAAATCATCGTACCCGCCTTAAGCTTGGTAAGTAAATCGGCGTTACCGTCGCCTTTTACAACACTACCTCCGACTGGCGCTGCAGCAGGCTTTGCCGAAACAGCAGGTGAAACGACCTTAGGCTTCTCTGAAGACTTCTTTTTGCCCTTACCAAAGTAAACATACCCGTTTTTCAAAAAAGCTTCACCATACTCGTTAAGCTCCGGAAAGATGGTATGGCAGGTACTGCACTCGACGTTATTAGCTCGGGTGAAGGCCGGGATGGCATGGGAAGTTCCCGGAGCAAACAATGGTGCCGCCAGTGCAAATATCAACAGGGCTGGTGATGCCTTTATAAGATGTTTTATCATCAGTTGTACCCCTTAAATAATTAGTTGCGTAAACATAAAATTACATTTTGTTACTTGAATCGAATAATTGATTCATATCTTTTGCCCAACTACGGGGCAGGCCTGTGGTCACTGCCCGGACTGCGACAGAGGTAGTAACTGGCTTGCTTAAGTTCATTATTCGTCAGGTAGGTATCATACATAAAAGTATCATTTTCACCCTGTTTACCTGTTCCGCCAAACGTATTCAGTCGTTGGTATTTTGATGAAGCTTTGCCTGCGGCAACGATAGTGTCAAATCTTTTGGTTAGATCAGAATCGCAAACGGACTTATTCAGCATGCCATCGTCGAGCCAGTCCATGGAGTCAAAGATAAGGCGCTTCACATAACGGCGATTATGTGCAAACGCACCTGGGTCGTAATAGAGCATGAAAAAATTGTAGGCGGCTCCCATGGTGTATGCTGCAGAGCGCAGATTATAGGAATTCCCGGTCAGCGGGTCAATAAACTCGGCACCTGGGACGAAATAGCTAAGGAACGTCGGTTTGCTATTAGACGACGATGTATTTGTGCGCAGCCATGACTGTAGCCTGACCGCAGTGTCTTTTGTTGGGTCAGTCGGTTTGTCAAAACCATACCAGTTCGCCGGAGTTCCTGGCCGGCCTTCACCATCATCCCACACCCTGCCGGCCTTGGTATCCGTGGGCTTAGCTGAATTTGGAAGTCTGGCATCGAGAGAAAATGTCAGTAAACGTGCAAATGCCTTGACGGCCGCCTTGTACTGGATCTTTTGAAGCTCCAGCAGATTATATGTGACACCACTGGCGGGATCTATTCCAGTGACATCCCACTCTACTGCACCGGTTGAATCGGTATGACAAACCATACAAGCTTTGCTGGTCACACCTGTGATGGGATCAGAGGTGGCTGCCCCATCGCGAAAGGTAGAGCTGGCGTTACGATTGACCGGCAGAAAGGTATGTGACGTACCGTCATTTCCTTTTGCATTCATATGGCAGCCGATGCAGGGTCCATAACCACGTGAGTCTGCGAGGAGACCTTTATGCCCTTCATCTGCTGAATTTGTTTTTCCGTCTGCAGAGATAAATTTATTCGGATTCGTCCTGCTTGTACCTATTATATCGTGGGTAAACTGGACATTATCGTAGGCTTGGAGCTTGGCGGAACCGCTGCTGTAGAACTCAAAACCAGCGCCAACGATATTACCGTTTTTATCTGTCGGTCTAAAAAGAAGTTCTGAAGCTGCTCTGAAATGGTTAACAATTCTCCCCGCTTTGTCGAGTTCGAGCCCTCTGATGTCAGCCATCTTGACATTAAGGCCGGTCATGCGACCAGAATGACAAGCCACGCAGGTATTTGAAGCACCCACATCAGGAAACGTAAGTCCGAATCCGCGGATGGCACCACCGGCTTGCGTGCCGCCGGAAAGTGGAACAGGCCCGCCTAGCATTGCGACACCGGATTTCGAGGAGAAGTTGTAAAACGTTGTGACCTTTGTAACGCCGCGTATCTTGTAACCATATGCGCTTCCACTACCGTTGTCGTGGCAGGCATTGCAGTTAGTCAGCTCCTTACTCTTGTCGGACGATATTTTGCTTCTCCAGTCAGATGGTCCGGAAGGATAGTCATCCATACGGTATGGTTTACCGGTTTTCGGATCAACGGCTCCAAACGGTGTAAGATCACTAAACCCGGAGGATACATAATTAATATAACCGGTTGTTGTATGGCAGCGGATGCAGACTTGATAGGTACCATTAGTGCTGTCACTTAAGGCCTGTGATGCCTTGAGCGTAAACGAACCTGCGGTTTTAAAATCATACTCATCACGAGTTTTGGTTCTGAATGAATTAAAGCCACTTACGGTCCCGTGCCCGCTGGTTGCCCAGTCCTTCAGGTTGTTTCTGGCAGTCGTTGTATCGTGAGGGTTATGACATTTTCGACAGTTTTTTTCGTATTGTGAGGATACATAACTTCCAGGATATTTGGCAGATGTGTTGTTATTGAAGTGGGCGGTTCGTACTCCCGGAGTAGAGAAGAGCCCATTTGTCCTGGAATGGCACTTGTCACACTTGCTATCCCGATCAGGGTTATTACTGACATGTGTCGAAGATCCGACCGGCGTACCACCATGGCAAAGATTACACCCGGTAGGGTGCCCCGGTTCCGGATCATGGCAATCAGCGCATCCGGCCCCGTTGAGTGTATTGTGGTGAGAAAGCTTCCACTCATCAACGATAACCTTACCTGTACCAGGACTCAATGCACCTTGGTGACAATCTATACATGCCTGAGATTGCTCGATTTTGGGTCCACTCTGACCAACGACCGTTTTTTCTCCGCATCCGGTAAGAGAGAGTAGAAACAGTGTCATCCAAATAGCCAGCGGCAACCTTACAGAAAACGACATCATAGTTCCTCCAAATGAACGATAGGGCGACATACTTCTACTTCAGCAGCTTGTACATGTACGCAAATGCACTGCCAACCGAAATACCAGATAAAAGGCCGGCGTAACGGCTCACTTCTTGAGAGAATTGCACGCGGCCGATGAATTCCTCAATATCCGAGCTTTCTTCCGTCATGATAGCAATGATATCCTGCCAGTCCTTATCCCATTGATATATCTGTAGATACAGATCAGAACCCCTCCAGAGAAATATGCATAAAAACACGATGCCGAATGCAATGAATCCTTTTGAAATATCCGAGTCCTTGATAGCTGCATAAATTTTTCGAACGATTTCAAGATTCATAACACACAGAAAGACCCAGATCGCATTTTCAACCATTTTGAAGTTTCTGATCGTATTGGGACTTGGTGTCGGGTTGACAACCAGAAAGGCGCCGGATATTGCGAGAACCGCCAGTGTACTTAAGTAGACAATCAGCTTGTTACCTGAGATTTCGAAGGTACGACAAAATACATAGTATTCAAGAAATCCGTGGGTAATCGTCATAATGGCCACGGTACCGATTATATAATGAAACGCGGTAAGTTTTTGATAGTGTCCCCACGGGTTAATACCGTACGCCTGACTGATGAAAATCAGAAAGAATCCGATCGAAATACTTGTCCAGACGCGAGCATTGCCAATACTGAAATAAAAACTGATCGCTCCCGCCAACCCCCAGAAAACTACCTGGACAAGGTCGAACGGATTCATTTGGGTCAGTAGTTCAAAAAACTTTTCCATTATATCCTCCCGTGCGTAGCGATAAAATTAAAACTCTGATTTGGCTGCAGAAATTGCCGACGTAAGTTTCTCCATCATCAACTTGATATTTGTGCCACTGACGAGGAGCTTTGCAGCCCGTTCTACACCCTTCATGAACTTTTCAGACTGATCCGTGTCTACCAAACATGAATTACCGCCGTTATCCGAAATTTCCTTGTCCACAATACCGCGTCCAACCTTGCCAACATACTCACCAACAATCGTTTTCACCTGTTCTTCCAATTCTGAAAGCTTAAGTGTCACGACTTTTTTATCACGTTCCTGACGGTCAGAGTTTGTTCTATCAATCTCGGATTTATGAAGAGTTACACAGGTATCCCAAATCTTTTGTACATTTGCAACTTCAAGCAGATTCGACCCCATCAACTCGTCAGCACTCTGCGTGGAAAACAGGTCAATTTTTGCACCTGGCAATCCTGCAATTTTTTGAGATTCTGTGGATGACGTTTCTATGTCGCTGGCCCCGTCATGAAAAAAACCCAGCGGATTTCCGTCTTTATAAAAAATCATGGCTGAATGTTCATCCGTGTAGATGCGCAAACAGCCATTCATTTGATCGTCTTTTACTTTTTTGAGAAGCGAGTTAATGTCAATCAGCTTGAGATCCTGGGCTTTGTAGAGAATCTCCCCTTCCAAAAGAGCATGAATACACATGGTAAGATCTTTGGAAAGCTTATAGACATTCAAGGCACCGCTTCCGGTTGAAACCATCAATTCAGCCAGCGCAGAAAGAGCTTCAAAGCCGGCCTCACGCCTGCCGTTTTGTCCTTCCACAAGGACGCTGACCAACTTACCCGCTTCAAACACGATAATTGCAGTGCTGGACTGGAATACAAAACTTGCATAGCCAGTGAAAGTACCATTACTGAGCTTTGTTAAAACGTCCGGAAGTTTCAGCTTGGAAACTGCCAGATTTTCAAATAACGGGCTGCCCTTGGGAAGAAGGAACATCTGAGCCTCCAGGAATACTCATTTGCACAACGGCGTAGAAACTAATGCAATTTACAAGGCATGTCAAACCTTTACTGTCGGATATAATTACGTAAATCCGTTTGAAACGATTGCCATGAATGTGTGTGCGGCAAATAACCGCAGGAATCATCCAAAGCCGGCTTTTTTACGGTGCCGGCCAGACAAAACCGACCGGCCAAAATCGACACAACAGAACACAACCTTTTAGAATACAAAGCAAAAGGCACGAGGTGCGGCTTTAGCCTGTTCCCGTGCCTTTTGTAATTCGACAATAATTACAATTTATGTGCCATGCAAATCAAATTACGTTGTTTGAGCATCCACTACTGCAATGGCAGCCATGTTGACAATATCGTCGACGCTGTCGCCCCGTTGCAGAACATGAACCGGCTTATTCATCCCCATCAGAATAGGACCGATAGCTTCGGCTCCTCCCAGATGATGAAGCAGTTTGTAGCAGATATTTCCTGAATTCAAATCGGGGAATATCAGGATGTTGGCGCTGTTTTTCAGCTTCGAGAAGGTAAATCCTTCCAACAGGTCCGGAACAACCGCAGTATCTGCCTGCATCTCGCCTTCCACAATCAGATCGGGTGCGCGCTCCTTGACAATTTCCACAGCACGTCTAACTTTTTTGGCCTGGGGATGAGTGACTGAACCAAAGTTTGAAAACGAGAGCATGGCCACCCGTGGTTCGATGTCGAGCATGCGAACCTTTTCAGCAGCCAAAATGGCGGTTTCGGCCAGTTCTTCAGCAGTTGGATCAATGGTAACCGTTGTATCAGCCAGGAAGTAAACTCCTTTTTTGAATACCATCATGTAAAGCCCGTGAACACTGGAGAGTCCCTGTTGTTTTCCGACAACTTCCAGCGCCGGACGAATAGTTTCCGGGTAGTGAGTGTCGATGCCGCCCAGAAGAGCATCGGCGTTACCCATGTGCACCATCATAGCACCAAAATGGGTACGCGATTTACGCCGCAGAATGCGCAGAGATTCAGAAAGTGTGAGTCCTTTACGCTGACGCAGTTGGTAGAGTTCTGCAGCATACCCGTCCGTCAGTTCCGATTCAGCCGGTTCAATAATCGGAACATCCAGCTCAATATGAAGCTCTGCCATTTTTTGTTCTATTTTCTTACGATCGCCGATCAAAATAGGCTTGGCAATTCCTTCTTCGACCAGTTCTTTAGCCGCCCGGAGAATCTTTTCATTATCCCCTTCCGGAAAAGCAATGGTCTTAGGATCACTTTTGGCTTTGTTAATGATCATTCTCATGATCTCTTTGGATTTTCCCTGCTTGGATTCAAGGTGCTCGATATATTTGGCCATATCTTCTATGGGCTGACGGGCAACACCGCTATCCATGGCTGCCTGGGCAATGGCCGGCGCAACATGCAGCAGGACGCGCGGATCGAACGGCTTAGGAATAATGTAGCTACGTCCAAAAGCAAACTTTACATTGCCATATGCCTTGCTGACGGAATCCGGACATTCCTCACGGGCCAGCGTGGCCAGAGCATACACGGCCGCCAGCTTCATTTCTTCATTGATACAACTGGCGCGACAGTCCAGTGCCCCACGGAAAATAAAGGGAAACCCAAGGACGTTATTCACCTGGTTTGGATAATCGGAGCGGCCTGTGGCAATGATAACGTCTTTACGCACTGCATGGGCTGCTTCCGGGGTGATTTCAGGATCAGGGTTGGCCATGGCAAAAATGATCGGGTTGGGCGCCATACTGGCGACCATTTCGGAGGTGAAAGCCCCTTTGGCCGAAAGCCCGAACAGGACATCAGCTCCGGAGGCAGCTTCCTCAAGGGTACGGAAGGGGGTATCGGCAGCAAAGAGGGCTTTGTATGGGTTCATACCTTCAACACGACCCTTGTAGATGACACCTTTGGTATCGCACATGATCATATTGTTCGGCTTGACTCCCAAAGCAATAGCCAGCTTGGCACAGGAGTTGGCCGAAGCACCGGCACCGTTGACAACGATGCGGATGTCCTCAATTTTCTTGTCCACCAGAAGCAGAGCATTGATTAACGCAGCGGATGAGATGATAGCCGTACCATGCTGGTCATCATGAAAGACCGGTATGTTCATGGTCTTTTTGAGGGTTTCTTCAATATAAAAACATTCCGGAGCTTTGATATCTTCGAGGTTGATACCGCCAAAAGTGGGCTCCAGCAACTGACAGGCCTTGATGATTTCGTCCGGGTTCTCGGTATCAAGCTCGATGTCAAAGACGTCTATATCGGCAAAACGCTTGAAAAGGATTCCTTTACCTTCCATAACCGGCTTGCCGGCCAGAGCCCCAAGGTTACCGAGACCGAGTACAGCGGTACCATTGGATACAACCGCTATCAAATTGCCTTTAGCGGTATATTTGTAGGCATCTTCGGGATTTTTTTGAATAGCAAGACAAGGCTCGGCAACACCGGGCGAATACGCCAATGAAAGATCTTCAGCTGTTTGGCATGGTTTGGTGGAAATCACCTCAATCTTGCCTTTACGACCACTTGAGTGATACTCTAGAGAATCTTTAAATTTTGCCATTTTCAGTCTCCGTTTTTAGTTTAGTTAAAAAACACGCCCGTTTTTTCAAAAAAATTTTACCCTGATTTTACTAAAAGTGAAAAACAATAAACTTCTTGAAATGTTCTTGTCAAGCAGTTAATCCATTGACTGAAAAACAATTCCATCAGTACTTTCGCCCGTCATATGTGTAATTTGTAATAAATTGACTTATCAACACACTTTACAGTAATATTCCCCGCTCACTGCAGTCAAACAATCTGAAGCAGGACTATTTAGCCATGCAAAAAATTCCATTAATGCTCGCCAAGGCGGGGATGCTTCTCGCCCGCGATGTTTTCCGCAGCGACTCACCGGTCGGAATTCCGATTTGCGGAAAAAGTACCGAGTTGACGGATTCACTGATCACTCGATTTGAAAACATGGATGTCCAAACGGTGTATGTTGAGGGGCATCCCGTCTGGGAAGAAGGAGAGCGTTCGTTTGACGATCTCGTGAGTGATCTGGACAACCGTTTTAACAAGACACGCCAAAAACCTCTGAACGCTATCCTGTATGACATCTACAAAGCATACCTGATAAAATCGATGGGAGGCGACTGTGACCGACAAGCGGAGTGATCTGAAAAAAATAATTATGGACACCAAGACGCTGCCAACGCTTCCGAGTGTCATTCACAAATTAAACACTCTCTCCGACAATGATAAATCATCGGTACAGGAGATGGCCAGAATCGTTTCTTCGGATCAGGTGCTTTCTGCGCGTATTCTCCGTTTGGCAAACTCTCCGTCGTATGGATTCTACCGGGTATCCACGATATCCAACGCCATGATCCTGCTGGGAGTAAATGTGGTCAAAAGCCTGGCACTTTCTTCATCAATTTTTGCAATCATGGAAAAGGACAGTGTCGGCTTGTGGGAACATTCCCTGGGAGTGGGCGTCGCCGCTAATCTGATTGCCCGCAAACTGGGACTGCCGGAGTGTGAGGAGATTGCAACGGCTGGACTGCTGCATGACATCGGCAAGGTAATTATCAGGCTTAAATGCAGTGAAGCAGAAAAAGATATTCTGGACCTTGTCCGTCAGCGACACATTTACACAATGGAAGCTGAGCAGGAGATTATCGACACCGACCATGCTGAAGTAGGTGGATGGCTGTCGAAGAGCTGGTTTTTGCCTGACAAACTAAGCGAACCGATTGCGTTCCACCACGATGTTGTTAAATCGGAACATCATCGCATCAAGACGGCAGTAGTTCATATTGCCGATGTATTTATTAAAGCCAGCGGTTTTGGCAATAGCGGAGACAGCTTTGTTCCGCCAATTCAGGAGATAGCCTGGGATACGCTCAAACTCAATGAACAATTGGCATCAGAACTCGTCGATGAGATTGAAGACAAGCTGGTTGAAGTAAAAAACTTCAGCCTTGAAATGATGAGTGACTGATGTTGCCGGCCAGAATTACAATTATCTCTTCTGATCTCCAACTAGCCTCACACGTCCAGCTCCGTTTGCACAGCAAGGGATGCCAGGTTGTCTGTATGTCCTGTATTGACTCTGTTTTAGGGGCATTTTACGCTGACCCGCCTGATCTTTTGATTGTTAATCTTGCAGCCGACACTGAATGCGGTATCAGCATTATTTCCACACTCCGCAGCGACAGTTTTTTCAGCGCTATTCCAATCATCGGCCTTCTCAGTACAACTGAAAATGACACTCTTGACTGGGAGAAGTGCCCGCTTGATGATTTTATTGGCCTGCCACTCAATTTCAATGAACTCTTCAGTCGGATTTCCCTTGCCCTCACCCGCCTTAAACGCATTTTTGATAACAATCCTCTGACCCGGCTTCCTGGCAATACCTCCATTCAGCGGGCTATTGAGGCCGCGATCGGAACACCCACGGCGGTATGCTATGTTGATATCAATCATTTCAAGCCGTATAACGATGCGTATGGTTTTTCCCATGGCGACGAAGTTATCCGCATGACAGCACGGATCATGTTCAACACTGTCCGCGACGCGGGCGGCGGGTTCTGCGGGCATATCGGCGGCGATGATTTTGTTTGCATTGTGCCGTTGGAACGGGCTGAATCAGTGTGCCAGACCATTATCACTCACTTTGATATGATTGTACTCGATCTCTTTGACGACGAAACAAAATCGCGCGGATATTATTATGGCACCAACCGTAAGGGTGAAGATGAAAACATACCGCTGCTTTCGATATCTATCGGTGTTGTGCCAATGAATATGACCAAGCTCCAACATGCAGCAAAGGTTTCCGAGGTTGCTGCAGAGCTGAAAAAGCTGGCAAAAGACTCAAAACAGAGTCGCTATGTTGTCGACAATCGATCTTCATAGCGGTTGATACGCTTCATGCGCTGTGATATAGATCATCGTATATTCTACGCTCAGGTGACTACACATGATAATGATTGACCGGCTGATTGAACAGGCCCTCCTTGAAGATATTCATACTGGCGACATTACCACCCTGGCGGTCGTTCCAGGACGACGCCCCGCCTCTGCACGGTTGATTGCGAAGGAAAATCTGGTAGTCGCCGGCCTGGCGACTGCTGCGCGGGTATTCAGCATACTTGATCCTCAAATTCACTTCACGGCATGCCTGGTTGATGGAGAAAAAGCAACATCCGGAACCATCCTGGCCACCATCCACGGAGAAGCGGCACAGCTTTTGATGGGTGAGCGGGTGGCACTTAACCTGCTCCAGAGAATGTGCGGTATTGCGACGCTCACATCCAGCTTTGTCGATGCAATCGTTGGAACTAAGGCCCGGATCGTCGATACCCGCAAAACGACCCCCGGCCTGCGGCAGCTTGAAAAATATGCCGTACGGGTCGGCGGCGGCATCAATCACCGCACCGGCCTGTACGACGGTGTTCTTATCAAGGAAAACCACATTGTCGCCGCCGGGGGCATTACAGAAGCGATCTGTCGTGCCCGTTCCTATATACCTCACACGCTAAAAATCGAGATAGAAACCGAAACACTGGCTCAAGTTGACGAGGCTCTCGCGGCCGGAGCAGATATCATCATGCTCGACAATATGAGCCTCGATGAGATGCGAACGGCCGTTGTCACTATTAACGGGCGAGCTCAGGTGGAAGCGTCCGGCGGGGTCAACCTTGAACGCGTACGGTCAATTGCCGAAACCGGAGTTGACATCATTTCGGTAGGAGCATTGACTCATTCGCCGCGGGCAATGGACATTTCAATGCTTCTGGACTAGACGAACAGCATTTCCGTAAAACCGGTGAGGTAGTCATTAATGCACCCGAAAGCCGCTACCATCCTGCGCCTGTTCCGCTCCGAAGACCGTTATGTATCAGGTGAACATCTCAGCAGAGAACTTGGTGTATCCCGGACCGCTGTATGGAAGCATATATCCGCATTGAGAAACAACGGTTATCATATCGAAGCGGTTCCATCGCGTGGCTATCGGCTCGTCTCCTCGCCGGACAGTATTGATCCTCACGAGGTGAAAGCGCAGCTGAACGGCGTGGCAATCGGCCATCGACTCGACTTTCTGAAAACAACCATCTCAACCAATGCTGACGCCTTTCGCCTGGCAGAGGAAGGCGCGACCGAGGGAACCGTTGTCGTGGCTGACGCCCAGAGCGGCGGCAAAGGGAGGCGCGGCAGGGTCTGGTCATCGCCATCCGGCGTCAATTTGTACTGCTCAATTGTTCTACGACCTGAAATAATGCCCCATGAAGCACCACAACTGACGTTTCTCTCTGCAGTAGCGGCAGCACGGGCAATTGAACTGACAACAGAACTGACCCCGGAAATAAAATGGCCCAACGACCTCCTGATTTCAGGCAAGAAAGTAGCCGGACTGTTGAATGAGATGAGCGCAGAAACTGACGGCATCAACTTCGTCATTCTCGGCATCGGCGTCAATCTGAATATGACAGATGACCAGTTTCCCGACGATTTGCGCCACCCGGCCACGTCGCTGTTTCTTGAGTCCGGCATACGGGTTGATCGTTCGCGCTTCACCAGCACCATGCTGAACGAACTTGATCGTCTGTATACTGATTTTCTGTCGCACGGCTTCGGGCCTATACGCGAAGAATGGCAGCAGCGCTGCAATGCCAACGGGCGGCACGTACGTGTCAGCGACTCCGGAACTGAATGTACCGGGGGACTGTTTTGTGGCATCGATTCCGACGGAGCGATGCTGCTCCGGAGCGATGATGACGTACTGCACCGTATCACCTGTGGAGATGTGAGGATACTCTGAATGCTTCTGGTTATTGATGTCGGCAACAGCAACATAGTTTTGGGGGTGTATGACGGTGCGCTGCTTGTTCGCAGCTGGCGGCTTTCAACGGACAAGTCACGTACGTCGGATGAGTATGCAGTGCTGCTGCACAGCCTGTTTGATCAGGCGGGGCTCGGTTTTCTGGAGGTCAAGGCCTCCATCATATCCTCTGTTGTGCCCCCGTTGACCGGTGTCATGGAGGCAATCTCTCACGATTTTTTCAATTTAACCCCCTACGTTGTTGGTCCCGGGATCAAAACAGGAATGGTAATCCACTATGATAATCCTCGCGAAGTCGGCGCTGACCGGATTGTTAATGCAGTGGCCGGATATGAAAAGCATAAATGCCCGTTGGTGATTGTAGATTTTGGAACGGCCACAACCTTTGATTATGTCAACGGCAAAGGTGAATACTGTGGCGGGGCTATTGCTCCCGGCCTTGCCATTTCAGTTGAAGCGCTCTTTCAGCGGGCAAGCAAGCTGCCGCGGATAGATATTATAAAACCCCCCCATGTTATCGCCAAGAACACCGTCAACTCGATGCAGGCAGGGATTTTCTTCGGCTACGTCGGCCTGGTGGATGGCATCGTGGAACATATCAAGGCTGAATCCAACGAAGAATTCCGGGTGATCGCGACCGGCGGCCTGGCCTCTTTGATCGCCCCTGAGTCAAAGACCATTGATGAAGTCGATGAGAACCTGACCCTTAATGGCCTGCGAATACTGTACGAACGAAACCGCTGATTGTTGTACCAACCAAGATTCTTCGAACGAAGGCAGTGAGACAGCGAAATTCACTATTGCACACAAGGAGGCAGTTCTATGGGACAGCTTGATACCAGCAAGATCCGCAACTTGGGCATCGTTGCACACGGTGGTGCCGGCAAAACGTCGCTTTCAGAGGCGATACTGTTTGACACCGGAATGATCGACCGACTGGGCCGGGTTGATGATGGCACATCAACAATGGATTTCGAACCTGAAGAGATCAAACGTAAAATTTCAATTACGTCCGCACTCGATCATTGCGAGTGGCAGGGGCATTCCATTCACATTGTTGATACCCCCGGCTATGGCAATTTCATTGCGGACACCCGTGCCTGCATGCGCACCCTGGACTGTGCTGTAATCATTCTCTCGGCAATATCCGGGGTAAAAGCCCAGACGGAAGAAATATGGGGATGGGCAAATGACTTTGAGATTCCGCGCATCGCATTTGTCAACAAACTTGATCGTGAACGGGCCAGTTTTCTGCGGGCTATCGATGATATGGAAAAGATGCTCGGGGCCAGAGGGGTTGCGATTCAAATGCCGATAGGCCTTGAAACGGCTTTTGAAGGCGTTATTGACTTGATAACAATGAAAGCCTGTTTTTATGCCAAAGACGGCTCAGGAAAATTCACCGAGGGAGCAATTCCTCCCGAGTACGCTGAAGAAGCAACGCGCTTGCGTCTGCAGATGGTTGAGACCGTTGCCGAAGCGTATGACGAGCTCACTGAAAAATATCTCGAAAACGGCGACCTTACGGTAGAGGAAATTATTGACGGTCTCCGGGTCGGCACGATGCGCAATACCTTCACTGCCGTCCTCTGTGGAGCCGCCACTGCCAACATTGGTGTAGCTCACCTTCTTAATGCAATTTGTGCCTACCTCCCCTCCCCGTTGGATCGAACCAAGGCGATCGGTATTCACCCTAAGAGCGAAGAGATAATCGAGCGTGCTCCTGACGAAAGTGAGCCGTTCTCTGCCCTGGTTTTTAAAACGACTTCCGACCCGTACACCGGTAAAATCACCATTTTCAGAGTGTACTCCGGCGTACTCAACTCTGATTCAACGATATTCAACTCGACCAAAGGTGTTGAAGAGCGGATCGGTCAGATTTATGAACTGGAAGGGAAAAAACAGCACCCGATCAAGCAGGCAGTCGCCGGTGACATTGTTGCCGTCGCCAAACTCAAGGAGACCGTTACCGGAGACACACTCTGCGACCCCGCCAAGCCGATTATTTATGAACCGGCAAAGCAGCTGTTACCGGTAATATCATATGCGATTGAACCAAAAACCAAGGCTGATGAAGATAAGATCCACAACGCGCTACACCGGATGATTGAAGAAGAGCCGACACTTGAATCGCACCGTGACCCTCAGACCAAGGAATTCATCATTTCCGGAATGGGACAGGTTCATCTGGAAGTAATCGTTGAAAAAATGAAGCGCAAGTTTGGGGTAGACGTTCTGCTTAAAACACCAAAAGTTCCCTATTTTGAGACAATCCGGGGAACGGCAAAGGTACAGGGGAAATATAAAAAGCAATCAGGTGGGCGCGGACAGTACGGTGACTGCTGGATTGAGATGTCTCCGACTGGTCGTGGTGAAGGGTATATTTTTGATGACAAAGTCGTCGGCGGAGTCATTCCACGCCAATATATACCTGCCGTTGACAAAGGAATTCAGGAGGCGTGCCTGGAGGGATTTCTTGCCGGCTATCCGGTTGTCGACTTCAAGGTTGCTCTCTACGACGGATCGTTTCACACCGTTGACTCCTCCGAGATGGCCTTTAAGGTCGCCGGTTCCATGGCATTCAAAAAGGCGATGGAACTGTGTAAACCGGCCCTGCTTGAGCCTATCGTGAATATGAAAATCACCGTACCTGACGAAAACATGGGTGATGTCATCGGCGACCTCAACTCACGACGCGGCAAGGTTGTCGGCGTGGAGCCCAAAGCAAATTCCCAGATTATTCGTGCGATAGTGCCAATGTCGGAAATTCTGGCTTATTCTAACGATCTCAAATCCATGACGAGCGATCGGGGCATGTTCAGTACGGAATTTTCCCATTATGATGAAGTTCCTTCGCACCTTTCCCAAAAAATAGTGGCTGAATCTTTAGCGGGAAAGAAAGAAACACATACCAATCATTGAAATTGTAACGGAGGGTTTTTATGAACTTGAAATTTGGTAACGACTCGAACGACGCTCAACATCAGGGAGTAGCCGGCGAAAAGAAAAATCAGAGTTCTCTTCTCGTTCTTCTGCTCATAATAGTTGGCGGCTTCGCGTACGTATATTTTTTCACCGGCTTGATCAAACCTCAGGCAACGCAAAAAGTTGCCGACGTTCCTGCCGCTGCGCCACAGGTTGTCAAGATGCCGTTGCCGGTCCGCGAGGGAGAATCGGCAGTACCGGAAGGTAAACCGGCGGAAAAAGCCGGAACGCCAAAAGCAGCTGCACCCGCTCCCGTTACAGCAGCAGTTCCGGCTGCTAAACCGGCTGTAGTACCAGCCAAACCGGCAGCACCTCCGACGGTTGCCAAAGTCGCTCCGGCTCCTGTCCCTGTCAAACCGAAAGAAGGGCCCAAAAAAGCTGAAGCGACAAAAACAGTCGACAAAAAGCCGGTGTCACCGGTCAGTACTGATAAAAATGCAGAAAAAGCATCCGTAGCCAAAGCTGAAACGAAAAAAACCGTTCCGGCTGATAAAAAGAATCCTCCGGTAAAGGACGATCAGGCTAAGCCGGTACCTGTCGTAAACGCCAAAAAGAGTTCATCCGATGCATGGTTGCTGGTTATCGGAAATTATGTTCTCGAAGAGGCATTATCAGCCGACATGGGGCGTGTACGGAAAGCTGGTTTTGAACCGGTTGTCAAACCTGCCGCGCGCAAAAAAACAACAATGAACCGCCTGTTTGTATCTGATTTCAGTGATCGTGAATCTGCACTGGCAACTCTTGAAAAGCTGAAACGTCAGACGTCCGATGCATTTGTCATTGAACAAGGGGGGAAGTTTGCCGTATTTGCCGGATCCTATTTGCAGAGCGAAGCCGCAAATGCTGAAAAGGATCGTTTGAAAGCAGCCGGGTTTGTGACGACACTCAAACATGCTGACATTGCAATACCCTCCCAGAGTCTTTCAACCGGCCCGTTTACAAATAGAAAAGCAGCAGATGCTGCCCTTATCAAATTGAAGGGCGCGGGGCTGAAAGCGACCCTCTCGCAAAAGTAACCTTCTGATGGGCGAAAAAATCAAATTAACCATATCCCCGGCTGTGGCGGCGTACGTCCGGCCGGGAACGCCTCTGGACCTGAAGCTGACCGGTTGTGCTGCGGCTGGCAACATGCCTGCCCCCGATCAATTGATGCTTCTGTTCTGCCTCTCAAAAGATGCCGACCTGATCGTTCGTTCAACAGCGCTTTCCTACCTGAATGATGTGCCGGCGGAAACAATCCGTGAGTACATGAATTACAAAACCCCTCATCCGCTTGTTCTTGCTGCATTACAGACACTCTGTCAGAATCACCCCGCCGCTTCTCCGCCTCCCGAGACACCACTGGTTCCGGATGAGGACGAGCAACTCGACACCTCACTGGATCAGGGCGATCAGAACGAAGAATCCACTGAAAATGAATCCGTCAATGAAGAGGATGAGCAGTTTCTCAGCAAATATAAAACCGCTCAACTCATGGGAATCGGCGAAAAAATAAAAATGGCACTTTCAGGTGACAAAGAATGGCGCTCTATCCTTGTCAAGGATGCAAACAAACTGGTTTCAGGCAGTGTCATAAAAAACCCGCGAATCACTGAAGCTGAAATTTTAACACTGGTTAAATCGGGCATTCAGAATGATGAGATCATGCGGCTGATTTGTGCCAACAAGGAATGGATAAAGAGCTATAAAATTCGAAAAGCCCTGATTGAAAACAACCGGACACTTGTTCAGAACGCCACCAGATACCTGGGCACCATGAGTGAGAAGGACCTGGCATACTTTGCCAAGAGCAAAAACATCGCATCGGTTATCTCGACCCTGGCAAAACGGATGCTATTGAACAAGAAAAAGTAGCGTAGGAGTTCATCAAGATGGCACTCGTTAATCATGCAAAAAAAGAAATTAATGCCAAAATTGTTTATTTCGGCTCAGCAGGGAGCGGCAAAAGCACTGCTCTCAACTATATTTATTCGCGAATAAAACCATCCTTGCGAGGTGAATTGAAGTGCGTGCCGGCTGGCGCTGATAACCTGCTGTTCTTTGATTTTAGCCCGTTTGAAACTCCGTTGCCGAATGGTTATCGCTTTCGTCTTCATATTTATACACTTACTGGAATTGTCACCAATCCGGCAACATGGAAGATGACACTCAAAGGGGCTGATGGCGTTATGATCATGGCCAATCCCGCACCCGAATACTCAGCTGAAACGACAGAAAGCGTGTCACAATTGCGGGATTTTCTGTCGGCGTATGGAGTCGGGCTTCATGAGACTCCTGCCGTCCTGCAATTTAATACCTTCACCGGTGGAAATACGGCAGAAGATATGACGGAGATTGCTGCTGCACTTGATCTTTCCATGCTGACAGCCTGTCGATCCAACGCTGCTACCGGAGAGGGGCTGCTTGAGGCTTTGACGACGCTTTCCCGCCAGGTGCTTGATCGGGTTACTATCGGAGACCAACCGAATGAACAGACGACCGAAACGGAGGCTCCTGATCATGCCATCGTCAGCGCAGCACCATCAACCGACGTTAAACCGCGTGTGACTCTCCTGTCCAAGGAACTTGACGTCGAAGGGACAGCCCTTAGAATACCTCTGGAGATACAATGCGGAGAAAACAAAAGCAGGATTGTTATATCGGTATCGGTTACACCGGAATAGCAACATCTGTTCAGACAGGGACCTGCCGTGTGAAGATACGAGGAATGATGAAAGGGACGGTACGTTGATACATTCGATATTCGTCGCCAAACTCAAGAAGTAATCGGCTTTCTTCAAGAAGGGCCCCGACAACAAAATAGACGGCCGAGATCAGTGTCAACAAAATACCGCGCGTACTTACAACCGGATTACTGAGCAGAAATAACATCGAAAGCAGATACAGCGGATGCCGTACTACCCGGTACCAACCGGTCGTAACCAACCTGGGCGCTTGCAGGCTGTCTTGAGAAACTCCGGTGAACCCGAGAAACGCCGCCACCCCGGTATGACGGACGCAATCGGCCAGAAGAAGCAGAAAAATAATCTGCAGGAGGTACAACACCAGACTCCACACTCCTGGCGCAACATAGAGAATGGTGGGATGCCGGAACGCAGCCATAACCCACCCAAAAAGCATGAGTGATATCAGATTATAATACAAACGGTAATAGCGGCGAAGATGTTGGCTTTGCTCGACAAAACGCTTCTTGAGAGACGGTATCGCACAGACGGAATGCACCGCGATAAAGAGCAAAAAACGGAATATAAATTGACCGACGTCTGACACACAACCCACCGTAACCATTAGATTGATGAAACGCTATCACGATCGGCTTGTATACACAACTATTACATGATATAAGCATTTAAACTGATTCGCTTTATTGGAGGCTGGTTAATGGCAATTATCACGATATCACGCGAAATGGGCACGGGAGCCTACCAGATTGCCTCGGAGGTTGCCCAGAGGCTTAAATACACCCTCATAGACGGACCACGGATCAAATCACTTGCAGCCAAATATGGCCTGACGCCTGAAATGCTGCAAATGGTTGATGAAAAGCCGCCCTCATACGTTACTGCAGAGGACCGCAAGCGTGCTGCTGCTCTTAACGCGATCGAATTAATAATCCTTGATCTGGCCCGTAAGGGAAATGTTGTTGTATATGGAAGAGGCGGACAGGATTTACTGAAGGATTGCAAAAACATTCTTCGCCTCAGGTTCATCGCAGATTTTGAAGAGCGGGTGGAGCGATTTGCCGAGCGGGAATGGATAGATCCGGATATGGCCCGTTCACTGATACGTCGCAGCGACCACCAGCGAGGCGGTTTCATCCATTTTTATTTTGATCGCGACTGGCATGATCCTAATTATTATGATCTGGTTTTTAATACCTCCCGCCTCTCGGAAGAAACCATTATTGAATGCATAATTGCGACCACTAAAGAACCAGCTCTGAAAGAGTTTGACAAGTCGGCTGCTGCGGTGATCGACAGCGTCATTTTGTCAAAGAAAATTGAAACAGCTCTTCTCAATGCACCTGTCCTAGAGGATTATCGTCCCTTTTCAATTTCAATCTACAAAGGTGCGGTATCTATTAGCGGTTATATTATTTCCGAGGTTCAGAAGAAGGCAGCAATAGAGATTGTCAAGGCAGTCAAAGGAGTAACATCGGTTACTGAAGACATCCATGTTGTTGACTACAAGGCGTACAAGGAAAAAATGTAACGTTATTATCTCCGTATATTCTGTATCTGTTCATACAGGGGGGCGAGAAGGGCGCTGTCAAAGCGGATACCCCCTCGCCCTCTTCCAATTTCAAGTCCCTCTTCTATCCCGTGAAAATCCGAGCCGGCCGTCGCCAACAAATTGAATTCTTCTGCCGTTCGGCGCAGAAATTCAATCTCAAGCGGCCACCCCATATTGTTATAAACTTCAAGCCCGTCAAGCCCGGTGGCGTGAAGAGCGGCAATGACCACACGAAGTGTATCACTGTCTTTGGAGATACTTGTCGGGTGAGCGAGTACTGCAACACCGCCGATACGATGTATTTCCTCCAGTGCCTCAGCCATCGGCCAGTACGATTTAGGAACATTGCACGGTACCAGATAGCGCCGAAACGCATCTTCCACCGTATCAACATAGCCCTGTTTCAGTAATGCCCGGGCAATATGAGGACGGCCGATAGAATCACGGGCAAAGGCAACCACGTTCTCGCGGTCTAACACGGCACGACCTTCAGCGTGCAAAAGCTCGTTCACACGTCCGAGGATTTCGTCATTTCGTCCTTCCCTCCGACGTCTGAAGCCATCAAGGTTCTGAAGAAATATTTCATCAGAGTAATTGATGCCGTACCCAAGCAGATGAACGTCCTGCCACTCCTCAAACTGCACAGAAAGTTCAACAGCCGGAAGCACTCCAACATCGCAGGAAGCCCCTGCTGCGGTTGCTTCTGCAACGCCGGCAATGGAATCATGGTCGGCAATGGCGATCATGCACACATCAAGAGCCAGCGCACGGGCAACGAGTTCAGTGGGGGTAAAAGCTCCGTCTGAAAAACTGGAGTGGATATGCAAGTCAATATTCATGATGTGCATACTAGCGCGCAACAGCAGAAAAGTAAAACCGCTATTGCAGTGCATTTCTGCTTAGGATAGAATCACTGCTATGAAACTTGATGACATACACACTGTTTTCACTGTTCTGCGCGAAGAATACAAGAGCTGGAAAACACCGGCCGTTACCATCGTTGCCCAGTGTAACGGCAGCCCTTTCAAAGTATTGGTTTCCTGCATCATCTCTCTACGCACCAAAGATGATGTAACAGCCCTGGCTTCGGCACGTATTTTCGCCCACGCGCAGACACCTGAAGAAATGGTGCACATCTCCGCCGAAGAGATCTCACAGATGATTTACCCTGCCGGATTCTATCATACGAAAGCAGCACAGATAGCGCTGCTGTCACAGCAGCTGGTGGAACAATATAACGGAATCGTACCGGATGACATTGATGAGCTGCTTCGCTTTAAGGGGGTTGGTCGCAAGACAGCAAACCTTGTTGTTACTCTCGGGTTCAACAAACCGGGGATTTGCGTAGACATTCATGTACACCGTATCTGCAACCGCCTGGGTTATGTTTCAACAAAAAGCCCTGACGAAACCGAAAAAAAACTGCGATCCCAGCTTCCTTCCGAGTACTGGATCGAGATAAACAATCTATTGGTAGCATTCGGTCAAAATCATTGCCACCCGGTTTCACCGCGCTGCACAACGTGCGCACTGGCAGCTCTATGTAGCCGGATTGACGTTAAAGTGTTCCGGTAATAGAGAGAGACAAAAAGTGTGGTGAGAGTATTTGATTATTGCCAGCTGATAAAAACTCATGTAGATTGTAACACCATTTTATATTAACGCCACCTACTGGAGGTATTGCATGTTACAAAAAATCGGTTTTATCGGACTTGGTACCGTCGGACGCCATATGGCTGCCAATCTGGCCAAAGGAAACTATGAACTGACCGTATTTGATACCGAACTGGCAGCGGTACAAGAGGTGGTTGCGGCGGGCGCCAAAGCGGCATCTTCTGCGTTCGAAGCCGCAAAGGGGCGTGATCTTGTCATCGCTATCGTTCCTGAAGGTGAAGAACTGGGACTGCTCTTTTTTGGCGAAACAGGTATTTTGGCTGGCATAGACAGCGGAACCATCCTGGCAGATATGGGTTCACATTCTCTTGAAACGACGATGAAGCTATCCGAAGAATGCACAAAAAAGAACGTTCACTATCTGGATGCCCCGGTGTGGGGCAGCAAAGACCATGCAGTTAATGGGCTAATGACCATCATCACCGCCGGTGACCCGGCTCTGGCAGGCAAATGCCGTGAACCATTCTCGTTTTTCGGCCTGAATACGATCCATGTCGGACAGACCGGCGATGCCACAAAAATGAAATTTATCGTTAACCTGGTGCAGGCTGAGTTGGTACAGGTATTGGCAGAAGGGTTGGTATTTGGCGAAAAAATGGGTTTCAACGCCGACAAAATCCTGGAAGTCCTCGATACCCGCGGGGTGGCGTCACCACTTTTCCACCAGAAGGGACGCGCCATGGCTCGTGGTGACTTCTCCCGCAGCCTGGCACTCAAATATGTAAACGATCAGCTCCATATGGTTATGAATGCTGCCCGATTGCTCGGCCTGACTCTTCCGGCGGCCGAATCAGCCACCAAGGTGTATCAGGCAGGTGTTGATGCCGGCCTTGGAGAAGAGGATTTCTCCGCTGTCATAAAAGTTCTGGGTAAATAGAATCCCGCATCGTATTTTCTGTATCAGGCGCCCAATACATATTGGGCGCCTGTTTTTTTTAGTGCATCACTTCTTCTGCTGAACAGTTGAAAACAAAAGGAACACATCATGATTGTCCTTGGCATAGACCCCGGCTCGCGCATCACCGGCTACGGCATCGTGGAGAAAATTGGCAATCGCCTGGTTCATATCGACAATGGCGCTATTTTCACCGATTCGGCAGCAGATTTTCCTGGAAGGCTGAAACAAATATTTGACGGTCTGCTGGAGGTTATAAATCAGTATCGCCCCGAACAGGTCGCCGTTGAAAATATTTTTTTCGCGACAAACCCCCAAAGCGCCCTCAAGCTCGGGCAGGCTCGCGGAGCCGCCATTGTTGCGGCAGTACATTGTGGCTTGCCTGTCGCCGAATATACGGCACTGCAGGTCAAGCAGGCCGTTGTTGGCCAGGGGCGGGCAGAAAAGGAGCAGGTGCAGAAGATGCTCAAGGCATTACTCGGCTTACCGGAAATAGCCCAGGCTGATGCTTCGGATGCCCTGGCCGTTGCAATCTGCCATATCAATTCATACGGCCTCACACAGATATCCGGTGACCGCATCACCACGAAACGACAAAAAACGTCCTGGAGAGACATGAAATTATGATTGCACTTCT
This sequence comes from Geobacteraceae bacterium, assembly GCA_043743795.1. Lineage (GTDB taxonomy): Bacteria > Desulfobacterota > Desulfuromonadia > Geobacterales > Pseudopelobacteraceae > JACRCG01. The sequence goes on along the minus strand of JAYTVV010000113.1, from coordinate 6,417 downwards.
GACCGGCCTGATCGCCCACAAATCACCCGACCATATTATCCTTGATGTGCATGGAGTCGGTTATCGGGTTCACATCCCCTTTTCGACGTATTATGAGCTCCCGGAGGAGGGTGGCACGGCATCTCTCCACATCCACACCAGCGTCAGAGAAGATGCAATATTGCTCTACGGGTTCCGCACCCGATTGGAAAAATCCTTTTTTCAGCTGCTAATAGCCGTCTCCGGGGTCGGCCCCAAACTGGCTCGCGACATCCTCTCCAATATTCAACCGGGTCCACTGGCCCAGGCACTTGCGCAGAGTGACCTCAATAAACTTTCAACGATCCCCGGCATCGGTAAGAAAACAGCTGAACGACTGGTACTGGAACTGAAAGACAAAGTCGGCAAACTCGATTTATCATCCCTTCCTGCCGCTGATGCGAGGGTGATGCCAGCCGATGACGTCGCAGAGGACGTGATCTCAGCTCTGCTCAATCTTGGCTATAAAGAACCTCAGGTACGAAAAGCACTTGCCGGACTGGATGCAACCGGTGGTATTTCAGTAGAGGGACTGTTAAAGCAGGCTTTGAAGACACTGATGAAGTAATGTAGCCATGGTTAGAGCCCCACTTATTGACGGAATATCGGCAGTACTGACCACAATATTTCCTAAAATAAATAGATACTCATAGCCGTGGGTGATTGTGACGAGTACGATGATCTCATTTGTTTACTCTATTTCGTTCGTATGGGGGTGTCATGTCTGTAAAGGAGATACTAAACTATCAGGTTGCATTACAGAAAACGATTCATTCTCGATTATTAAAAAGTGGATATACAGACTTTAATAATTTTTTCAATGATAGCGGCTTGAGCAAGCACCTCAATGCTATAGCAGCCGATCGGTGCTTTAATGACAAAATGAAGCCCATACATCCACTCTCTATGGCGTTAGTAATGAAATTTCTTGATTATCCTCATTCAGAGATACTGAAGGCGGTAGATGCATTGGGAGGTACTAAATATATTATACTGTTTGAAGATCCTGACACGAGGCAGCTTGAAAATTGGGAAGAAGGATTGTTAAGTACAATCAGAAAAATAAAGGATCAACCACATGTACTTGAAGATGTTGTTGATTTTTTAACAAACATTACGAAAATGCATAATGTTAATGCTGCAAGTGATATTGCCCGGATTCGGGTTCCAAAAAGAACCATAATAGCAAAGAGTAGTGATAATAAAACTAGACCCAGACTAGGCGACAGGCTTCTTAAATAGGGGAGTCTGAACACAAACTGTCAATAATTCAGGATTAGCCGTTGATTTTGAGCGTAAAAAACAAACTACTGTTCAAGATACTTTTGAAAAGACACAAAAAAGCACCTACAGAATTAACTGTAAGTGCTTGAAATATCTGGTCGGTGAGACTGGAATCGAACCAGCGACCCCCTGCTCCCAAGGCAGGTGCGCTACCAGGCTGCGCTACTCACCGACGAAAGAATGATTGTATAGCATGGCTGATGTTGCTACGCAATAAAAAAATGCAAAAAACTTTATTTACCCGCAATTTCCCTTTCCACAGTCATGCGCCATTCCTTTACCAATGCATCATAGTTCAAATTATAATCTTTAAGCGCCGCTGCGGCTGATTGATCAAAGGAAAACCCGCTCCCCAGACCTGTGAGGATTTGTTTGATCCGATGCCATCCGTACGTTGTCACCATATAGTTAACCAGAGCATAGCTCTGCTGGTACGCTAACGCGGCTGAAGAGGGGGAAAGCGCACTGAAATCGGTTTCCAGTGCTTTGAAGTCAACCAGTTTTCCTGCTCGAACCGCGCGGCCAAACTCCGGCAGGGAGCGGTTATACTGCATCCGGCCAAACATTTCAGCAATCCCCTCATTCAGCCAAAGCGGACAATTACCGCGGGTCAATTCGAATACGACAACATGAGCATACTCATGATACAGAACACCGCGTATTGCAGGCGTAATCTCATTCAGGCCAGCAAACGGCAGCCGGATTTTCCCATCATAGAATCCCCCCGACCAATCAGGTGAATCAGTAACCGTTTTATAATCGATCCGCTTGTAGATGCCAACCGGGACACGGGCCTCCGGAAATAATCCGAGCTCGGCTCCGACCTGATTAGCTGCCGATTCCAATACATCAAGAACCGCTCGCACAAAAACGGTATCTACGCCAGGGTCGTACGTGAGGTCAAAGCGTGAGCTATGGCCGCGATCCATACTTGATTCAACAGTGGTTTCCTTGCGGGATTTGGCGAGAAGCTCAACGATTTCCTTGCGCCCCGGAGAGAGTTTGAGCGCGTGCTCCCATAACTCTATGGCCTCCGCATGATGATCAGTATCAAACTGAACGAGACCAAGATAATAAAGTACCTCAATTGAGTCATCTTTAAGGGTTTTCGCCCGTTCAAGCTCATAACGCGCAACGTCATATTTTTTAAGCTGATAATTGCACATGCCACGCAACAGAGAATAACTCATCTCTTCCGGGTAGAGCTCCAGGGCTTTGATAAAATTTTCATCTGCCTGTTCATAGCGCTTCTGTTTGAAATGCTGGTGACCGTAGGCCGCATACCCCTCGGCCAGATTTCGCTTGAAGGTACCATTAAGGGGAAAGAGCAGATAGGCTTCCCGCAACTGTTCGATACCCTTTTCATACTCTCCGCGCATGAGCAACTCACGGCCGTAACCACTGCGCATAACCGGGTCATTGTCAATCGGCATGGCAACGGCGGCAACCTGCGTCAGCAGCACCACACCGAAAACACCACACAATACTCTTACAATATTTCGAGGGTACGGCATCATCGACAGGCCACAAAAGCACGGATGGACGCACTGATTCCGGCACAGTCGAGTCCAAGCAGTGCACGCAGTTCATGCTGTTCACCCTGAGGTATATAAGAGTCGGGATAGCCGAGACGCAGTACACGCGTCCCGCTCAGGCCACGCTGTTCAAGCAGTTCCAGAATCGCTGAACCAAAGCCGCCTTGCAGTGCATTTTCCTCAATGGTTACCAAAACGCCGTACCGTGCGGCCAGTTCAAGTATCAATGTTTCGTCAAGCGGCTTCACAAAACGGGCATTTACGACCGTTAGCGCAACACCTTCCTCATCCAGAACAGCAGCGGCATCCAGAGCCGGATGCACCATCGTACCAAGAGCAAGAATAGCCGCGACACCACCATCACGCACCACTTCAGCCCGGCCAATCGGCAATAGTTCAACTGTTTGGTCCAGTGCAACACCATAACCATTTCCGCGCGGATAGCGCACAGCAGCAGGAGTCCCGAGATTGATGGCAGTGGCCAGCATGTGCTGCAGTTCGTTCTCATCTTTAGGGGCCATGATGGTCAAGTTGGGAAGATGGCGCAGGTATGAAAGATCAAAAGCACCGTGATGAGTCGGCCCGTCATTCCCGACAACGCCACCGCGATCAATGGCAAACGTGACCGGCAGATTTTGCAGGCAGACATCATGGCACACCTGATCGTATGCACGCTGCAGAAAGCTCGAATAGACGGCAAATACCGGGCGGTAACCACTGGCAGCTAAACCGGCGGCAAACGTGACGCCATGCTGTTCGGCGATACCCACATCAAAAAAACGCCGGGGAAATTTTTTGGAAAAGCAGGTCAACCCTGTCCCGTCCGGCATGGCTGCCGTGATCGCGGTGATTCTTTCATCATCTGCAGCCAGTTTGCAGAGGGCAGCCCCGAAAACGGCAGTATATGAAGCTGCACCGCCTTTACTTTTCAGCACCGTGCCGGTCTCGATAGTAAACGGCCCGACGCCGTGAAACAGTGACGGATTTTCCTCGGCGGGCTTATAGCCCATTCCCTTTTTAGTCAGAACATGAATGAGCACCGCATTGTCGAATTTTTTAACCTTTTCAAGTGTTTCAATCAGTGCCGGCAGATCATGACCATCAACCGGCCCGATATATTCGAATCCGAAGGCCTGGAAAAGCATGCCGGGAGTAAAAAGGCCTTTAAATGACTCCTCCATTTTGCGAGCTACATGGAGAACTCCCTTGCCGATTTCCAGCCTTTTAAGAAACGACTCAGTACTTTTTTTGAACCGATGAACGAATTCGCTGGATGCAGTGCGCGACAGAAACGTAGACAATGCGCCGACATTTTCCGCAATGGACATTTCATTATCATTCAGAATAACGACCATATCCTTATTGAGATGCCCGGCGTGGTTGATTCCCTCGTATGCGATGCCACTGGTCATGGAACCATCACCAATCACCGCCAGCACTTTACCGGTACGCCCGTCCAGATCACGGGCAACGGCGAAGCCCGCAGCAACAGATATTGAAGTTGAGGAATGACCGACGTCAAAGGCATCATGCGGCGATTCATGACGTTTGGGGAAACCACTGATGCCGTTCAGAGTGCGCAGCGTACCAAAATTGTCGCGACGGCCGGTCAGCAGCTTGTGCGCATATGCTTGATGTCCCACATCCCAGACGATCTTGTCCGCTGGAGTCGTAAAAACCTTGTGCAGGGCGATCGTCAACTCCACAACCCCCAGTGACGGTGCCAGGTGGCCGCCATTTGCCGCACAGGTTTGAATAATAGTCCGTCGCAGATCTGCGGCAAGTTCGGAAAGCCGGGAAGCCGAAAGTCGCTTGAGATCATCCGGTGACTGTATTGTTTCAAGAATTGACATGCATGTGGTCCATCAGTAGTTAAATTGATTAGTTTCAGTTTCTACGTTGCACAATATACCGGGCGATTTTTCGGAGCGGCTCGGCTTCAGCTCCAAAAACCTCCAAAGCCCTTAATGCTTCATCCATCATCGACAGAGCCTCTTTCTTGGCAGCAGACAATCCCATCACTGCGGGATAGGTAGCCTTTCCGCGTGCCTGGTCGCTACCGGCATCCTTACCTATTTCCTCTGTTGTACCTTCAATATCGAGAATATCATCAGCAATCTGGAAGGCCAGTCCGGCTGCCTCACCATACCGGGTGACAGCTGCCAACTGCCGTCCGGAGGCTCCCCCCAGTAGTGCTCCGGAAACGACCGAAGCCTTAATCAGGGCTCCGGTTTTATGGGTATGAATGTATTGAACCGTTGCCAAATCAACATCATGGCTCCCTTCACTCTCCATGTCGACGACCTGACCACCAACCATACCATGCGAACCGGCGCAGGCCGCAATCTCATGAATAACAGCCAGCAGACCGGAAGGCTCGCATCCGCCGGCAAAACGGCGATCGCTGATCAGCTTGAACGCCTCTGTCAGAAGAGCATCGCCAGCCAGAATCGCAATAGCCTCACCGAATACTTTGTGATTTGTCGGATTGCCCCGTCGGAAATCATCGTTGTCCATGGCCGGAAGGTCGTCATGAATCAGTGAATAGGTGTGAATCATTTCCATGGCGCACGCAGCCGGGAGAGCTCGCCCGGTATCACCACCCACCGCCTGACAGGCCGCCAGCAGCAGAATCGGCCGCACCCGCTTGCCGCCTGCAAAAACGGAGTATCTCATGGCCGTGTGAAGACTATGGGGCAGCTCCGTTTCTTTTGGGAGAAATTGGTCAAGCGCGGCATCAACGCGGGCACACTGCTCTTTCAGATATAGGTTCAGATCCATAGACGGTTCCATGCTGTCAGCTCTCCCCGGCTTCATCAAAAGACTCCCGTTTCAGAGTTCCATCCTTCTGTCTTAGAAGAATTTCAACCCGTCGTTCAGCATCGTCAAGCCGACTTGAACAAAAAGCCGAGTGTTTTACCCCTTCTTCAAAGGCTTTCAAAGAATCTTCGAGCGTCAGCGAACCGGTTTCCATACGCTTGACAATTTCTTCCAATTTCTTAAGAGATGCTTCAAATTTATCAGTAGCCATAATCGGTATCTCGCAAAGTTTGATGGTCTGATTCTATACAACTATGCCTGCAAGCGTCAAGCTTTGCCGGTTTCAAGCGATTCCACCCGGCAGCGTGCCTGCCCCTGATGAAACTTCAGCGTCAGTTGTTCGTCAATAGCCAACAATCCGGCATCAGTCACCACTGCGCCATCATTACCATGCGTTGCAATTGAATACCCCCGGGCAAGTGTTTTCAGGGGAGAAAGCACCTCCAGACGTGCGGCATTGTCACCGAATTCCTGGCGGAGACTTTCAATTCGTTGGGATACGTGACCATCCACCCGCATCCTCAAGACTTCAACCTGCTGCCGCAGTGCAATAATCATCCTGTTCGGATCGTTATGCTGCAGCGCATCCCGGAGACGTTCAAAGCGGGCACGACGGCGGGCAACAGCCGTATCCAGACCCATTGACAGTCGCTCGGTCAAGTCGTCCATCCTCTGGGCCAAATGCCCCAGCATAGTTCGCGGGTCATGCAAAGCCCTGCGAAGTCCCTCAAGGCGACGGTCGTATGCAGCCAGCCGGGTT
>JAYTVV010000112.1:0-9562 GCA_043743795.1 Geobacteraceae bacterium | reverse complement strand
AGTTCTTACACTTATATATTCTGCATGGGGGAGTGGTATGTCAGCAACAAAACGGGATAATTTGATCGTCGGCCTCGACATCGGGACAACCAAGATTTGCGCCATTGTCGGCAATGTCACGGAAGAAGGTATCGATATCGTCGGCATTGGCACCAGCCCATCCAGCGGTCTTCGTAAAGGCGTTGTCATAAACATTGAAAGTACCGTAGGTGCCATTCGTAAAGCCATTGAAGAAGCAGAGTTGATGGCCGGCTGTGAGATCAAGTCGGTCTATGCCGGCATCGCCGGCGGGCATATTAAGGGGCTTAACTCTAACGGTGTGATTGCTATCAAGAATCGTGAAGTGTCACAGGAAGATGTACGCCGGGTTATTGATGCTGCCAAAGCGATCAACATCCCGATGGACCGTGAAGTGCTGCACATTCTGCCGCAGGAGTTTATTATTGATGAGCAGGATGGCATCCGCGAGCCGCTCGGCATGAGCGGCGTCAGGTTGGAGGCCAAGGTGCATATCGTCACCGGTGCCGTTGCCAGTGCCCAAAATATTGTAAAATCCTGTAACCGTGCCGGACTTGATGTTGCGGACATCGTTCTGGAGCAGCTGGCATCATCTCACGCGGTCCTTTCCGAAGATGAGAAAGAACTTGGTGTCTGTATGGTCGATATCGGGGGCGGAACAACCGATATCGCTATTTTTTCCGAAGGTGCCATTAAATATACATCGGTTATTTCCCTCGGCGGCAATCAGCTCACGAACGATATTGCCGTCGGGTTGCGCACTCCGTTTGCCGAAGCAGAAAAAATCAAGCAGAAATACGGCTGCTGCCTGGCGTCACTCGTTGGCAAAGAAGACAAGATTGAGGTTCCCAGTGTCGGCGGGCGTAAACCGCGGGAACTCTCGCGCAATGTGTTGTGTGAGATTCTCGGACCTCGCATGGAGGAAATCTTTGCGCTCGTCAATCGCGAAATCATTAAATCCGGGTTGGAAGATGCGATTGCATCAGGCGTCGTCATTACCGGCGGCTCCAGCATCCTCGAAGGTATACCGGAGTTGGCGGAGCAGATTTTTAATCTGCCGGTACGACGTGGACTCCCACAGAAAATCGGTGGCCTGACTGATGTCGTAAAATCGCCGGTGTACGCCACAGGCGTTGGTCTTGTTGTCTACGGCAGCCGTAACTCCGGTTCTCGCGAGTTTCCGACCGGGAAGCCTGAAGCAAACCTGTTCGGATCTGTTTTCGGAAGGATGAAAAGCTGGTTCCGTGAATTTTTCTAACGTTGAGGCATAGTACCCCGGCAATTTCCGGCCGCTTACCGCATCAAAGGTAAGCGGCCTTTTTTATTGTGCCATAAAGCCTTGATCGCTGTTTTCGCATGCAATCCCCTAACACTCTGTTTTTTAAAGATACCTGTAATTCACTAAAAATATATTATTTTTTTCTTTGATTCTTGGTCAAATTGAGGTTACATTTCCGTAATTCAAAGTAAATTTAAGTCATAAAATATAGGGGGGGAAATATAATGTTTGAATTTGATGAGACCATTGAACAGAGTGCTGTTATTAAAGTAATCGGAGTCGGTGGCGGCGGCGGTAACGCTGTCAACACCATGATATCAAGCTCCATACATAAAGTTGATTTTATCGTCGCCAATACCGATGCTCAGTCGTTGCGTACGTCGAAAGCACCGGTCAAACTGCAGCTTGGTCGGGAGCTGACAAAAGGACTCGGTGCCGGTTCAAAGCCTGAAGTTGGCATGGCTGCTGCTCTTGAAAACAAGGGGCAGCTGGCGGAAGCCATTAAAGGCGCTGATCTGGTGTTTATCGCAGCGGGCATGGGGGGAGGTACCGGTACCGGCGCTGCACCCGTTATTGCCGAAGCGGCCCGTGAAACCGGAGTCTTGACAGTCGGCGTTGTCACCAAGCCCTTTACCTATGAAGGCAAAGCACGCTCGATACTCGCTGAGCAGGGCATTGCAGAGCTGAAGAAACATGTCGATTCACTGATCATCATACCGAATGATCGTCTTATCAGCCAGGCCAGCAAAAACATGTCGCTGTTTGATGCGTTTAAACCGTCAGATGACGTTCTCCGCCAGGCCGTCCAAGGGATTTCTGAACTGATCGGGGCTACCGGTCTGATGAATCTCGACTTTGCAGACGTCAAGACGGTCATGAGTGTTCGCGGCATGGCCATGATGGGAATCGGCATGGGCAGCGGTGATAATCGTGCGGCAGATGCCGTTAACAACGCCATATCGAGTCCGCTGCTGGAAGATAATGACATATCAGGGGCCAAAGGAGTGCTGGTCAATATTACCGGTTCCGCTTCCATGACCATGGATGATTACAATACTGTCAATCGTATTGTTCACGAAAAAGTTCATGAAGATGCCAACATCAAGATCGGGGTTGTTCGTGACGACGAAATGGATGACAAAATCAAGGTGACCGTCATCGCCACCGGTTTTGGTGATCGTTTTGACGTTGAAAAAAAACGCGAATTCCATAAGAGCAGCCTGTCATTGGCTGACAAGAACATAGTAAATTCCGCATCCCTTGACCGGCCGACTTTCCAGCGTGACCGGGAAAGAACCGAGAATGTCACGAGGATTCGTCCGACAGTATCTTTTATTGAAGATGATGAGGATCAGTACGATATTCCGACTTTTTTACGTAAATCTGTAGATTAGTTCTTTTTTTAAAAAAGGGGCATGCCGCATGGCATGCCCCTTTTTATTTGTCTTGCATTATAACGCTACCTCGCAAATTTTCGTCATACCCCACGATCAATACATTCATTGTCGCAGAAATTTTGGCCGCAGTTTTTTAAGAGCTTCGAAATACGGGGCGGATGAGGAGCTAAAATGGAAGAAAATAGTGCCGTAGTATCGCATCAATGGAAATTTTTCCGTGCGGGCGGGTTTGATCAGGTGCTGTTGGAAACAGGCGATGACCTCCTCGCACTTTCCCAGCTGGATAATAAACTCTGGTCAGCCTTGAGCTGCCCGGTCAAAGGAGTTCAATTCGATCAGCGGACTCTTCAGCTGATTGATAGTGATGGCGATGGCCATATACGGGTACCTGAAATAGTGACTGCGGCTGAGTGGGCCGGAAAATGTCTGAGTGACCGACAGCAGCTGGTGAATGGCGGTCAGGGCATCAAGTTATCAGCTATTTCACGCGAAACGGAAGAAGGAACCCGGATTCTTGATGCTGCACGGACTCTGCTCGCAAATCTCGGTAAACCGGATGCTGAATCGATAACGGTTGCTGATACCTGCGAGAGTGAAACTTTTCTGGCCCAAACCCGCTTTAATGGCGACGGCATCATTACTGCTGCCACAACTGATGACGAGCTTCTTGCCGGGTGGATAACCGATATTATCAGCTGTATGGGGAGTGACGTTGATCGAAGTGGTGATGCTGGTGTCTCTCGCACGATTATCGAACGCTTTTCTGCAGACACCTTGGCGTGGCTGGCGTGGCATGATCAGGAACTTGAGGGAGTGGAAACCGCGCTGCCGGAAGAGGCTATCGAACTCTGGCATGGTACGAAATCAAAAGTGGAGGATTTTTTCCTTCGCTGCCGCATGGCGGCTTTCGATAGTCGGGCCGCTACGGTGATGAACAGTAATGATGACACTCTGGCAGCTCTGGCTTCCCGCAATCTCTCGGAAAGCGTCGATGACATAGCGATTATGCCGCTTTCCGCCGTGTCGGTAACCGGAACGCTGGATCTGGTGCAGGGTATCAATCCGGCGTGGGAGGAGACAGTCGCCAGGCTGCGCCGCGATATCATTCAGCCACTGCTCGGCGACATTGTTGCCCTCACGGATGCTCAGTGGAGTGTGTTGAAATCCTCTGTTGCGCTCTATGAAACATGGTGGAGCAGCAGGATCGACACACCGGTCAGCAGTCTTGGTGTAGAACGCCTGAGGCAGTGGCAGAATGAACAGCCAGGACCGTTGCTTCTCGACCTGATTGATCAGGACTTCGCCTTGAAGCCGGCCTTTGATGCGATAGTTGAGGTTGAACGCTTGACCCGCTACTGCCGTGATCTGCTGCTTCTCGCCAACAACTTTGTATCTTTCCGTGATTTTTATACCGGACGTGGCAAAGCCATTTTTCAATCCGGCTCACTTTATTTAGATGGCCGCAGCTTTGAGCTCTGCATTACGGTAGCAGACGTTGCTAAACACGCACTACTTGCCAACTTGAGCAGGGTATACCTTGTCTATTGCGACTGTATACGAAGTGGCGGCAGCGATAAAATGACTATTGCGGCAGCAATCACTAATGGCGACAGTGACCAGTTACTGGTGGGACGTAACGGTATTTTTTACGATCGTCAGGGGGTGGACTGGGATGCCACTATTGTGCGGATTGTGGAGCATCCTATCAGTATCAGGCAGGCATTCTGGGATCCCTATAAGCGCATCGGTAAAATGGTTGGTGAAGCGTTGCAGAAAGTAGCCGCTGCCCGCTCCAAAGCTAACGAAGAAAAAGTGGTGGCAGATATTATTCCGGCCGGCGACAAAAAGCCTGACGCAAAGCCAGTGCCGCCGGCATTTGACGTCGGTAAATTTGCCGGTATCTTTGCAGCGGTCGGTCTTGCAATCGGTGCTATCGGCACCGCGATTGCGTCTATTCTAACCGGTTTTTTGAAGCTGCCGTTATGGCAGATGCCACTGGTTCTTGTCGGAATCATGCTTTTCGTATCGGGCCCTTCCATCTTTCTCGCCTGGCTCAAACTACGGCAGCGCAATCTTGGGCGACTGCTGGATGCAAATGGCTGGGCCGTCAACACCCGGGCCAAAATCAACATACCGTTCGGAGCCTCTTTGACCTGCATGGCCCGTCTTCCCCAGGGATCAACTCTTTCACTCTTTGACCCTTTTGCCGAGAAGAAAAGCCACTGGAAACGCTGGCTGGTGGTTCTGCTGTCTGTTATTGCCGCTGCGATTATCTGTGCATGGCAATTTGGGGTATTACCGTTAAAATAACAGCAGCATTTCAGATACATAGATTGTATTTTTCATAGTATGATGATTTTTCTCTGGACGAAAGGACAACTCTCCCGTATTTTGTCCCGTCGCACCACCTAACTTTATAAAGCAATGAGAGGCAATCCAAATGGCACAAGCAGAAAAAGGTAATACCGTAACAATCAACTTTACCGGAACGCTGGAAGATGGAACCGTATTTGACTCAACTCTTGAAGACGCGGAATGTAATGAGGACGAGTGCTGTGATGACAGCTGCGATGATGGCTGTGATGATGAAGGCTGCGGCTGTGGCGGACACGAAAACGGCCCGATGACCTTTGTCCTGGGTGAAGAGATTCTCTTTCCTCAGATTGACGCTGCAATCGTCGGCATGACTCCAGGCGAGAAAAAGACTGTAAAAATTTCTGCGGCAGACGCGTTTGGCGAGTATGACAAGGAAAAAATCTTTACCGTACCGCGCAGCGAACTCCCGGAAGACCTTATCCCGGAAGTAGGCGACGAACTGAGTCTCTCCAACGAAGATGATGAAGAGCTTGAAGTTGTTGTTCTCGAAACGACGGAAGATCAAGTCACTTTTGATGCCAACCATCCACTTGCTGGTGAAGATGTATCGTTTGAGATCGAGCTGATAAGCATTCAGTAAGGATCTGCCACCATACTCTCGGGCAACAAAAAAAACGGCCACTCGGCCGTTTTTTTTGTGTACATTCCTGTTAGTAAGGGTCAGACCAGATCAAAATTATTCTGATACGCCAGCAATTCATTATGGATCTGCTTATCAGATACCCTGCAATCGATGACCAATAACATGCTATTTTTATTACGTTCCAGCAAAACATTCCCCGTGCAAATTATTTTGTTTTTTTGTCTCACTGGTACATCCTGGCACAAACTCTCGCCATTTCACTAGTACAACACTCACCTCATCCTTAGCAATCGTCACGCATTGTCGGATCAGCCCCATACTTGAGCAGTAAGCGTACCAGTAAGCACTGTTCTGCCGCCACGGTTGCCTGCTGAAGCGCTGTAAAACCAGAATCATCGCGATAGTTGACATCTACACCATGCTTGATGAGAAAATGAGTTATCTTTATGCGTCGATAGGCGGTATATGGCGCGCAGCAAGATTTAGGCACGTCTCCAGAAGCCTGACAAACAGTAACCAGCAAATTGTCGTTGACACATGCACCTGATTTAACAAGAAGGCGCACGATTGACAAATTGAGCGCCCAGCACGCGGCTTCCAAAGGAGACTGCCCATTGATTCCTACGCCGTTCGCATCTGCACCATGATCCAAGAGAATTTGGCAGCAGGCCTTATGACCCTTTGTGACCGCCATCACAAGGGCGTTGTTTAATATCTTTATGGGCGGATCATGTGACTGAAGCTCTGAAAGAGTTGAAACATCGCCATCAAAAGCGGCATTTGCCACCGCAAGGTGTATTGCATTGATGGGAACTGTCGATAATAAGTTTGATCGCCGTACAAACGTATTTATCGCATAGTCCGAAGCGCTGAAGCCATTGATGTCCACTCGGCTAAAATCTGCTCCGGCATGTATGAGCATCTTGCCTATTTCCTGCGCTACTTCTTGACTCCTGTAAAAGGCGATCATCAGAGCTGTGACCCCACGTTCCGAGCAGGCATTTACATCTGCTCCGGCATCAATAAGCTTCTGAACTGTAGATGCGCTTTTTGAGGAGACTGCCCAGTCTAAAGGCAGACAGCCATATTCATCAGGAACATTCACCGCACCACTACTCACAACCTCCTTAAACCATACTTCTTCCTCCCGACTACGGCACGTCAAGCTCTCTTGCAAAAGGTCATCAAGCAAATGGCTCCAATTTGCCAAAAGCGGCTCAGGCACATAATGAAGGTTTGAGAGACCTTCTTCGTTTTCGTGCTGCTCTGCGTCGACGAGAATACATGGCGTGAGGTCTTTTGATTCGCGGAAATATACAAGATAGTCGCTCCAGACGACATCGCCTACCAACGCCCTTTCCACGACGGCGAAAAGATAACCAACGGCAATCAGGTCGCACCCGCTACCATCGAGTACGTCGAAACCGTGATTGTTTGACCATCTCCCTATTTCGCTTCTGACATTAAGGTTACTAATTTGCACAAAGATTGTTTTGGCCGGATTCCACATGATTTTACCCTCCTGATAATCAAGCAATACAGCACATCTGTGACATTTTTAGACAATGTGAGTGAGGTTATGTCGTGCATAAACGAAAAGACTCGGCATACTGCCCGAGTCTTTATAGATGCATCTGTTAGCTGAATGGTGGAATTACGGGAATTCAGTTGTTCCAACTACAATTGTCAGCAGGTTCTTTTCAGGAATAATCTCGTAACGTTTTATCGGGCATCGATAGGTATCAAAGAACATGTACAAATATGGTGCTCCGGTTTCGGGATCGCTCAGTTGATCAAGCTCTTGCCATTGCATCTTTAACTGAGCCATCTCACGATGTTGGTCGCTTTTGTCGCTGAACTTGACGCGAACAGTTGCGGGGCCCTCGTTTGAGAAGAGTTGCAGATATTCAGGTTGGTTGGGCCACGTCATAGGTGTGTATCTCCAATACAGAAATTAATATCCAGGAAAAATATCGTCACTTGGCTCATCTTTAAAAATGCATCTGTAACCATCCAAATTATCAATTTTAATTATCAACTTGGAAGCCTCAATTTTTGCGACCATATTGCCTAATGATAGACTTTTACTCCCAGTTCTGCCTTTCAGGTAAAATTTGGTAAATGCTTCTAATATCTCAAACAAAGCATTTCTCTTAAATCCAAAGAATTCATTTGAACTATATGCTGCGTACATAACAAACAATCTATCAATGTTATCTACTAAATAGTCCTCAATTTTAACTCCGATTTCATTTATTGCATGATTTGTCTTTGCAGAATCGAGTAAAATACCTTTTAGTTTATAAAACTCTTTATTATTAATGTAATCTATTCTGTTTTTAAAATATTCTCTGTTATCGCATTTGTTATCATATATCCAGCTAGGCAATTTGTCTCTATTCGGGGCTGAAGTTATAAGCGGGTATTTTTCATCTAAATAATATGGGTTCTCCCCCTCCATATAACACTTATTAAGTCTAATATACGTAGAATCTGGTTTCATGATATTTTTGTAATGTTGTTGTATTCTGGATACCACCTTGCTTTGTGATTTTCCTACATAATAGGGAATGAATTTATCCTGCTGCATAAAGCCCCATATATAAACGCCAGGGTGCTCGGAATTTGGCGGGCAAGTTTCACTAAATGCTTTCATCTTTACAGGCCCATTAAAGGTAAGTGTAATAATATCCATAATATCCTTCCATTAAAAGTGTAGTAGTTTAAAGAGCATATCTGCACACGCTTGCCAGAAATGTCAAGGCCAATAACATGTTAACCACTTTGATCTGAAAACAGGAAAATCGATCCATCTCAACAAATTCACTGCACCATCTCCCGCAGCCTCTCTAATATCCGTACCATGGCCTCCGTATCCAGCTTGCAGTATTCTAGGAGTTGTTTCCTAATCATAGCCAATTCCTCGGCGTCTTCAGTGCTGTTCATGGTGTAATATGCATCCATGGCATCGCCGCCGTTGGCCACGCCGACCAGGTGTTTATAAGAAAGTTCCGGTGCTAACAACGGCAGAATTGGTTTTATAGAGTAGGAACCTTTGGCTTCCCACAGGTAGATATCACGGATCTTGAAGGGCTGCATCAAATCACATGAGTCCTTATCGTAACTAAAATTTCCTTCTACGTAATGAATCGAACCAGGGCGGAGCAATTGAATTTTACCCCAAGCTAAATCAAGGCTTTTTGCATGATCATAAATTCCGAGTTCAAAAACATCGCCAAAGCAGTCCAAAGCTTCCACATCCATATGGATCTCGAATGAGTCATCAGAACATTCAATCAGGTTTGTAACAATAACTCTGATAACGGTTTTAATCACTCCGAGAGGCTGATCCACTTTTATCTCCTTGCTCTCTTGCTTCGACGCCATCTTGCTGATATGTATGCATACACTTGTAATGTGACAAAACTAGACACATTGATTTGACGGGAGGAAACGAATGTATTGGGCACGCCATTTGGTAAAGATGCTGAAAGCGGTGGATATTTTAGCGCGACCGGGCGGGGCTGCAATGGATGAACTTGCTGAAGAGCTGGAGGTTGACCGGAGGACGGCTTACCGAATCCGGGAAACACTGGAAGAACTAAATTTCCCGCTCTATGAGGATTCACCAGGACAGGATGGCAGGAAACGCTTCCGTTTTGAAGAGTCGTACCTAAAGAAGTTACCTAACTTAAGCATTCCGGAACTGAATTTCTCATTATCTGAAATCATTGCTCTCTATTTCATCCGTGGTAACAACCGAACATTTCGAGGAACAGATATCGAACGGAACATTGATGCAGCATTTTCGAAGTTAGACGCGTTTATGCCGGAGGGGCTGGCGAATCGCTTGGAAAAGGTCAAGACTTTGTTTGTTTCATCAGCCAAGTTCACAAAGGATTACCGGGA
>JAYTVV010000111.1:0-14200 GCA_043743795.1 Geobacteraceae bacterium | reverse complement strand
GCCATCACCAAGAAGCAGCTCAAGATTGAATGTTCGCTCTACACTTTTCTACAGATTCTGGAGGTCAATTTGTTTGAGAAAAAGCCCATTCCATCACTGATTGCGGAGGCTCTTAAGCGAAATCCAGAGCAATCAAAATATAAACAACCGAATTTATTCAATTATTAACCGGACAGTAGTGATGGATGTTACCTTTCTCCTGCAACTTTTTATTAACGGTCTGGTGGTCGGCAGCATTTATGCCCTTGTGGCAACCGGATTTGTCATCATCTATAAAGCCACCAGCGCACTCAATCTGGCACAGGGAGAGTTTTTGATGGTCGGGGCGTATCTCTGCCTTAACCTGCTTTCCAAATATCAGATCCCGTTCTGGCAGGCGATTCTGATCACTTTCCTATTTTCTGCACTTCTCGGAATACTCATCGAACGTTTGATTCTGCGCCCCCTGATCGGCTCACACCTAATTTCCGTAATAATGGTTACCCTCGGCCTCTCAAGCATACTGAAGGCACTTATTCAACTGGCATACGGAACAGACACCATCCCGTTCCCCGAAGTTTTTCCAAGCGCACCGGTACAGATCGGACCGATTCCGGTTTCACAGGGATATCTGTATGCCATTGGCTGCGTCACAATCCTGGTAACTCTCCTTACCCTGTTTTTCAAGTATTCCAAAACCGGCACGGCAATGCGGGCAACAGCTTCAAATCAGCAGGTCGCACTTTCAATGGGAATCAGCGTAAAAAAAATGTTTGCCATATCCTGGGCTATTTCCGCAATTGTTTCAGCAGTGGGAGGCATCCTGCTCGGCACAATCCGGGGCGGCATAGATATGTCACTGAGTTTCATGGGGCTCAAAGTCCTGCCGGTCGTTATACTGGGCGGGCTTGACAGCATTTTGGGAGCCATTGTTGGCGGAGTTATTATCGGAGTACTCGAAAATCTGTCCGGAGGCTATGTAGACCCGCTCGTCGGTGGCGGTGCCAAGGAAGTAGCCCCTTACATAGCTCTGATCCTGATATTGATGTTTAAACCCTACGGCCTGTTCGGTAAAAAGAAGATTGAACGGGTATAACCGGATATAAATAATCCCAGCGGACTAAAAAGTGAGGTTTTATGCGGTGCGGTGACTTCAAAACATCATATGCGGCAGATATGACTATCTTTGAATCAAAGAATGCTCGCATACTGCTGGGTTTGTTTCTCTGCCTGCTTTTCACCCTGCCGTTCTATACTCCGGGCTATGTATTGGACATCGCCAACCGCATCGGCATTGCAGTTGTCGGCGCAATCGGACTCAACATCCTTACCGGTTTCACCGGTCAGATTTCACTCGGCAACGCCGCCTTTATGGCTATCGGTGCATTTTCCTGCGGATATTTCGGCACAAAGTTCGGACTCCCCTTCTATCTCAGCATACCACTGTCAGGTTTGATGACTGCCTTCTTCGGCATGTTCGTCGGCATCCCTTCCCTGCGCATCAAAGGACTCTACCTTGCGATGGCCACTCTGGCAGCACATTTTATTGTCGAGTTCCTGATTGTTAAATGGGAATCAGTTACCGGCGGGGTGGCTGGTCTTTCGATACCGGCTCCACAACTGGGCAGCTTTGCTTTTGACACTGACGCCAGGCTCTTTTTTCTTATTTTCATAATTGCTGTCCTGGCCGTACTCTTTGCAAAAAACCTGTTCCGTACCAAGGTCGGCAAAGCATTTGTCGCCATTCGGGACCAAGCCGTCTCGGCAGAAGTCATGGGTGTAAACATCCTGAAGTACAAGCTTCTTTCCTTCGGCATCAGCTCTTTTTATGTTGGCGTTGCAGGAGCACTGGTAGCCTATCAGGCAAAAATAATTTCTCCGGAAACATTTCCGGTCTCGGTTGCAATAGATTATCTCGGCATGATCATAATCGGCGGACTTGGCAGCATTCTCGGCTCCATCTACGGTGCCGTATTTATTACGCTGCTCCCGGAACTGCTCAGACTGTCAACATCAGCACTGGCGGGCCATTTCCCGTTACTGGTAGCCAAGCTTGCCGCAATGAAGGAGCTTGTCTTCGGTATTTTTGTTGTCGTATTCATCCTCTTCGAACCTGCAGGCATGGCGGCACGCTGGCACAGCATCAAGAATTACTGGAAGTTATACCCGTTCTCACACTGATAGTGCTGAATACCGGAATGGGGTGATCCTGACAAACAGTTGTGCCGGCTTCGTCGTGTACGATCAGGAAGATACATTTTTTGAGGCGGTCTAAAAAAAAGGGAGGAAGACATGAAACTCGGAAGAATTCTGGCAGTATTGACAGCAGCGGCAGCAGCCGCATCAACATCATTTGCAGCGGAAACGATCAAGGTCGGCGGATTGTGGGATCTGACCGGTGTCACTGCCGATGTCGGCAAACCATTTGCGGATGGAGTTCGGGACGCAATCGCCTCGATCAACGAAAAAGGTGGAGTCAACGGGAAAAAAATCGAGTTGGTTAATGTCGACTATGCCTATAAAATTCCTCAGGCCAACGCTGCATACAAAAAATTTATCGAGTCTGACAAGGTAGTTATGATCAATGGGTGGGGAACCGGTGACACCGAAGCATTAAAAGATATTATCGCCAAAGACAAGGTCCCCTATTTTTCAGCATCCTATTCCGGTCATTTGACTGATCCCGCAAAAACACCCTACAATTTTTTCGTTGGTGCCAGTTATTCAGATCAGATTCGCGGATTTCTTGATTTCGTTAAAAAGAACTGGAAAGGAAAAGGTCCCGCCAAGGTAGCATTCCTGTATCCTAATCACGGCTTTGGCAAAGCCCCCATTGAAGCGGGCAGGCAATACGCGAAAGAGCTGGGTATCGATCTGGTACATGAAGAAATTATTCCGGCACCGGTGCAGGATGTAACCTCCAACCTGCTCAGCATGCAGAAAAAGAGCCCCGATTACGCGTATGTTCAGACGACCGTCGCCCCCTGTGCCAACCTGCTTAAGGACGCCAAAAAACTCGGCATCAAGACGATCTTCTTCCTCGGCAACTACGGCATGACTGAAGCACTCCCCAAGCTTGCCAGAGACGCAGCTGAGGGCGTGTATGGCATGGCCACACATGCAGCGTATGGTGAAAATGTGAAAGGCATGAAAACGCTGCTCGACTGGAACAAGAAGCACTCTCCAAATACCGAGCGTGATACCGTGTATGTACGTGGCTGGAGTTACGGACTTGTTTGGGCTGAAGGGATCAGAATTGCCGACAAGAACAAACAACTTACTGGTGAAGGAATAAAAAAAGCTCTTGAAACCCTTAATAATTTCGACACGGGCGGACTCGTCCCGCCAATCACCTATACTTCAACCGATCACCGACCGACCACAAAGACTACAATCTATGTGATTAAAGGCGGGAAAATGACTAAAGTTCAAGAGGTGGAGACACCACGCAGGAAGGAGTGGTTAGGACTTTGATCATACAGCTCTATTAACGGGGGACGTTGGTCCCCCGCTCTTCAATATCGAGGCGTACTATCATGTTGACCATCAACAATGCTGAAGTTATGTACAATCGCGTCATCCTGGTTTTGAAAGGTCTTTCTCTTCATGTCCCCGAGGGAAAAATTGTAGCGCTCCTCGGTGCCAATGGCGCTGGCAAAAGCACCACACTCAAGGCTATATCAGGCCTTCTCAAGTCTGAGGAAGGTGAAGTTTCGGCCGGATCAATTGATTTTATGGGTGAACGGATCAACAACATGAGTCCGGAAGAGATCGTCAGAAAAGGCGTTTTTCAGGTGATGGAAGGTCGCCGTGTGTTTGAAGACCTCACCATCGATGAAAACCTTATTGTCGGCGGACACACCCGAAGCGATACGGCTGGCTTCAAGCGCGATAAAGAGCGGGTCTATGACTATTTTCCCCGCCTTCGTGAACGTCGCAACCAGCTGTCAGGCTTCCTGAGCGGAGGCGAGCAGCAAATGCTTGCCATCGGCAGGGCGCTTATGGCGCGGCCAAAGTTGATGTTACTCGACGAGCCGTCTCTTGGTATCGCCCCGCTGCTTGTCCAGGAAATTTTTCAGCTGATCAGGAAAATTAATACCGAGGAAAAGACAACTATCTTGTTAGTAGAGCAGAATGCAAATGTTGCCTTCAGCATCTGCGATTACGCATATATTATGGAAGGCGGACGGGTTGCCATGAGCGGCACAACCGAAAAGATGAAGTCAAATGATGATGTCAAAGAATTTTATCTTGGGATGGGTGAAGGCAAAGAAATGAAAAGCTATCGTGAATTAAAGAGTTATAAAAGACGGAAACGCTGGCTGTAATGTATTGAGGTACCTGCATCTACAAGGAGCTTTGTATGGGGATAAGAGATATTTTGGTACATCTCGATAATTCAGACTCGTGTGCGGCCAGACTTGATGTCGCTATTGCCTATGCGAGCAAACATGGAGCATGTCTTCGTGGACTGTATGTGATTACACATCATTTTTATGAACCCCGGGGACTTCGAGAAAAAGTTGACTGTGATAAAGTGGAAGCAATGTTTACATCTAAAACCACCGAGGCCGGTGTGACTGCTGAATGGGTATTTCAGGATTGTACAGTTATGGGCTCCACTCTCAGTGACCTGATTACAGTGCATGCTTATTTTACTGACCTGATTATAATCGGCCAGACGGACCGCTCGGCACCTGTAATTAATATCCCTGCAGACCTTGCTGAACGCGTATCTTTAATGAGCGGACGGCCGGTTCTGGTTGTGCCGTATACGGGAACTTTTAAAAGCGCAGGTACGAGAGTAATGATTGCCTGGAAAATGGGGCGGGAAGCTATTCGTGCGCTCAATGACTCGCTGCCACACCTGCATAAAGCACATACAATTACTATTGCTGAGATTGAAACAACCGCCACCAATAGAAATTCCTCGCTGGATAAGGTGTGTGCCTTTCTCGTAAAGCACTCAATTCATGCAACCACCGAACTTATCAGTGCCGGTAGTTTTCCCGTAGGAGATATGATCTTGAATAACGTCTGCGAAAAGAATATTGATCTTCTGGTCATGGGAGCATTCGCTCAAAATCGCAGAGAAAAGCTGGACCTTAGTCCCATTGCCGCTCATATACTAAAACACCTGACTGTGCCAGTATTAATCTCACACTAAACAGGACCATTATGAATACGACTGAATATGAAGAGCTGATTTCGATTGGTGACCTTGCTAAAAGCCTGAGTCTCACAACCAGAACATTACGCTATTGGGAAGAAGCAGGAATAATTGAGGCCGCTCCACGATCTGAAGGAAGCAACCGGTTCTATACGACTGATATTGCCAAAAGAGTTCGATTCATTATTAAACTTAAGGAATTGGGACTAACGATTCAGGAATTACAGGATTTGTACATAGCGTACGGAGAGGTTAAGAGAACCGACAGAATGATTCCGGCGCTTATTCACATCCTGGACAAGCATATCGACCTTGTAGATGATAAAATAGCGCGCATGGCGTCATTGCGAAAAGATATTGTAGAATATAGCCAGCGAATGGCTTCAAAACTGAATTCAATTGACAAATAGAATGCCTGACTCCTCTGAGAGGTACATTCCCAATTATGAGTACTACCGAATAAACTGATCATCATCTGACACAAACAGAAACGGCGTGGATAACTCCACGCCGTTTCTGTTTGTGTACATAGGAAACACGGAATTTATTCTTCGAGGGCAGCAACTTCCTGAGACGCCTCTACTACAACAGGTGTGACAACCTGCTTTGGCTTTACTGGAGTAAGCTTAGCCTTGCTCGGCTTGATTTCCTCTTCAACAAGTTCAATCAAAGAGACCGGCGCAGCATCACCCTGGCGAATACCGAGTTTAATAATTCTTGTATAACCACCAAAACGGTCCTTATAACGAGGAGCTATTGTTGAGAACAGCTTCGAGATAACTGATTTTTCACGGATGACAGAAGCAGCCAAACGCATCGAATGCAGATCCCCGCGCTTGCCCAATGTTATCATACGCTCAGCCACAACACGAATCTCTTTAGCTTTGGCATCTGTTGTTGTAATTTTACCATGATCAAGAAGGGAGGTTACCATGTTTCGAAACATCGCCTCACGATGACTTGTTTTCCGACCTAATCTTCTACCTGCATTACCATGACGCATATATAAAATTCCTTTCTATACTAAACCAAATAAATGAGTACTACTCTTCTTCTTTTTGCTCGCCACGTAACCGAATCATAAGCTCAGGATCAGGAAAACTGTCAATTTTCATTCCGAAAGTAAGACCCATATCAGATAAAATATCTTTAATTTCATTTAAAGATTTTCGACCAAAGTTTTGAGTCTTCAACATTTCTGACTCTGATTTTGTAACAAGCTCACCGATTAACTTAATACCTGCATTTTTGAGACAATTAGCTGATCGAACAGAAAGCTCCAACTCCTCAACAGTACGGTAAAGATTTTCATTAACCTTATCTTTATCTTCCTGAGACTCTTCAGATATTTCAGGTTCGAATTCTTCATCAAAATTGATAAAAATAGAAAGTTGCTCTTTAAGTATTTTAGCAGAATAGGCAACTGCGTCTTCTGGCTTTACGCTACCATCAGTCCATACTTCAAGATTTAGTTTATCGAAATCTGTCATTTGACCAACACGAGCATTGGTAACAGAGAAATTAACCTTTTTAATGGGGGTATAAATCGAGTCGATCGGAATGGTACCTACCGGAGCTCTCTCATCACGATTACGATCCGCAGACACATAACCTTTACCCATTTTTACCGTCATCTCAACTTCAAGATTTGCATCCTTGCCGCAGGTCGCAATATAATGATCCGGGTTCATCACTTCAACATTGTGTCCTACAATGATGTCACCAGCGGTAAGAACACCAACACCTTTGTGCTTAAAGTGAATCGTTGCCTGATCAGTAGAATGCAATTTAACCCGTACACCCTTTAGATTCAGGATGATATCTGTTACATCTTCCGTTACACCTTGTATTGCTGAAAATTCGTGCAATACACCCTTAATCCGAAGTGACGTGATTGCCGCACCTTGAAGGGAGGACAGTAAAACCCGTCTTAGTGAATTACCTAAAGTTGTACCAAAACCGCGCTCAAAAGGCTCAGCATGAAACTTTCCGTAAGTAGCGGTTAAAGTCTCCTTTTCAACCTGAAGCTGTTTCGGTTTAATAAGATCCCGCCAGTTTTTATACATTGCTACCTCCTCCGGAAATAGAAACCCGGTTGTCGTTCAAAACTAGAATCTACTGCTTCCAGAAATTACTTTGAATAAAGCTCAACAATGAGCTGTTCCTGGATAGGAGTTGTGATGTCCTCACGAGTCGGCACACCCTTAAGAGTGCCTTTGAAGGAATCACGATCTAGCTCTAACCACTGCGGAATTCCACGTCGTACAACCGCTTCCAGAGCATCATTAATAGCAGCAACTTTACGGCTTTTTTCGCGCAATTCTACAACATCCCCAGCTTTAAGCTGAATAGAAGGGATATCAACTTTTCGTCCGTTAATTGTAAAATGCCCGTGACGAACGAGTTGGCGGGATTCTGAGCGCGAAGTAGCAAAACCAAGACGGTACGCTACATTGTCAAAGCGTCTCTCAAGCAGAGAAAGAAGATTCTCGCCGGTAACACCCTTCATTCGATCAGCTAACTTAAAATAACTACGGAACTGCTTTTCAAGAATGCAATAGATGCGGCGAACTTTCTGCTTTTCCCGAAGCTGTGTTCCATAAGCAGACACCTTGGTCCTCCCCTGTCCATGCTGGCCAGGAGGGTAATTACGGCGCTTAATTGCACACTTATCGGTGTAACAACGATCACCCTTTAAAAACAATTCTGTGTTTTCTCTTCTGCACAAACGGCATGAAGGTCCTGTATATCGAGCCAATGAAAACCCCCTAAATAGTTGTTACAACTGAAATCAGACTCTTCTTCTTTTTGGAGGACGGCATCCGTTATGAGGAATCGGAGTAACATCCTTAATAAAACTAATACTAAAACCAGCAGCCTGAAGTGCACGTAGTGCAGATTCACGACCAGAGCCTGGACCTTTTACATAAACTTCAACCGTGCGCATTCCGTGTTCCTGCGCCTTTTTAGCACAGTCCTCAGCGGCGATCTGTGCAGCAAAAGGAGTGCTCTTACGAGAGCCCTTAAAACCCTTAGCACCGGCAGTTGACCATGCGACAACATTTCCAACTGGATCTGTAATGGTAATAATGGTGTTATTGAAAGTTGCCTGGATGTGTGCAACACCATTCGAAATATTTTTACGTTCCTTTTTCTTGCGCACTACCTTTTTTGATGGACTTGCCATTCGAGTTCTCCAGAGCTGTTTGAATTATTTCTTCTTACCGGCGACAGTACGTGCAGGACCTTTACGTGTACGTGCATTCGTTTTTGTTCGCTGACCATTGCAGGGGAGACCTTTACGATGGCGAAGCCCTCTATAACACCCAAGATCCATAAGGCGCTTGATATTCATTGAAATCTCGCGACGCAGATCACCTTCAACCTTACAATTACGATCAATTTCTTCACGAAGCCGAGCAACTTCAGTTTCAGTAAGTTTATCAGTACGTGTATCCGGATTAATCTGACTTGCAGCAACAATTCGTTCTGCAGAAGAATTCCCGATACCGTAAATGTACGTTAAAGCGATAACAATTCGCTTGTTCTTTGGTAAATCAATGCCTGAAATACGTGCCAATGTAAATCCCCCCTTTAATAACTCATCCCTGACGTTGTGAATGCTTAGGGATGTCGCAAATAACACGCACAACACCCTTACGTTTGACTATCTTACATTTATCACATATTTTTTTTACTGATGCGCGTACTTTCATAAATTCTCCTTACACGGCCATATCATTATTGCATCCGCGTTAGTATCTCAGGACCATTCTCCGTTATAGCGACCGTATGCTCAAAATGAGCAGAAAGTCCGCCATCACATGTAACAACAGTCCAATTATCACTCAATGTTTTTACTTCATAAGATTTTTCATTAATCATAGGCTCAATTGCTAGAACCATCCCAGGTTTAAGCTTAACACCTTTTCCCGCATGACCGCAATTAGGAATCTGGGGGTCTTCATGCAAGTTCCTGCCAATTCCATGGCCAACATAATCTCTCACGACAGAATAGCCTCGTGATTCAACATAAATCTGGACAGCAGAAGATATATCACCCAGCCTGTTGCCTGGTACGGCACATTCAATGGCTGCATATAAAGACTCTTCTGTAACAGCAATCAGTCTTTTAGCAGAATCCAAGACATCACCAACTGGCACAGTCAAAGCAGCATCGCCATAAAAACCATCAAAAACAACACCAAAATCCAGACTTAATATATCACCGGACTTCAGAGGCACCTTATTAGGCAAACCATGAACTACTTGATTATTCGGCGAACAACATAAGGAGCTTGGATACTTGTGATATCCCTGAAATGCACACCGGGCATTTCTCTTAAGAGTTTCAGCTACTGCATACCTCTCAAGATCATAGGTTGTCACTCCAGGAGAAACCAAGGAACGCAAACCATCAAGAACTTCTGATACTATACTGCTAGCCACCCTCATCCTATCGATCTCTCGACGAGACTTAAGAACGATCACCAATACCACCAGAACCTATCACAGAAGATATTTCCAACTGTATATCACTTATAGAGCCGCTACCTGACATACTATAAAGTATTCCCAAATCTTTAAAATACGACTTGAGAGCAGATGTTTGTTCGTCATAAACCTTTAGTCGATTAACTACCGTAAGCTCAGAATCATCATCACGCTGCATAAGTTGAGCGCCACAAGAGTCACAAAAACCATCGCGTTCAGGCTTATTATAAACTACGTGAAAACCTTTCCCACATGCAGAGCAAGTTCTTCTTCCAGACAACCTGGATACAAGCTCCTGATTATCAACTTCGAAAGAAAACACAAAATCGAGATGCCTACCCAAGCCATTCAGCAACGAAACAAGCGAATCAGCCTGAGCAATAGTTCGCGGAAAACCGTCTAAGATAAATCCATCTCTGCAGTCCACTTGAGACACACGCTCCTCAACCAATCCGAGCACAATATCATCAGAAACCAGACCACCAACATCCATAATTGACTTAGCAAGAACACCAAGAGAAGTTTTAGCCTTAACAGCAGCTCTCAACATATCTCCAGTTGATATTTGAGGAACACCATAGCGTTCAACAATAAACTGTGCCTGAGTCCCTTTTCCTGACCCTGGTGGCCCAAAGAGAACAATATTCACTACCGTCTCCCTTTAATGCGAACACCCTTTAAAAAACCTTCATAATTTCGAGTTATGAGATGCGACTCGATCTGCGAAACCGTATCCATCCCCACTCCAACCGCAATCAAAAGAGCAGTACCACCAAAATAAAACGGGAGGTTAAACTTCCCAATTAAGATCGAAGGCAATATACATACGACAGATATATACACAGCACCAGCAAATGTAAGCTTGGTAAGTACCGTATCAATAAAATCAGACGTCTCTTTCCCGGGACGGATTCCCGGCAGATAGCCACCCTGCCTCTTAATATTATCGGCAACATCAATCGGGTTAAAAGTTACAGCCGTATAGAAGTAGCAGAAGAACACGATAAATGCAACGAAAAAGATATTATAAATTAACTTGCCGGGCGATAAACTCTTTGCAGCCTCTTGAACCCATGGAATATTAATAAAATTGGCAATTGTTGCTGGAAACATTATGATCGACGACGCAAATATTGGCGGAATAACACCAGCCATATTAATTTTAAGCGGCAAATGTGATGTCTGTGCATTAAAAGTCTTCAGACCAACAACTCTTTTTGCATAATGAATCGATAAACGCCTTTGACCACGCTCAACAAAAACAATTATCGCTATCACAGCAAACA
Source organism: Geobacteraceae bacterium (assembly GCA_043743795.1). GTDB lineage: Bacteria > Desulfobacterota > Desulfuromonadia > Geobacterales > Pseudopelobacteraceae > JACRCG01. The sequence goes on along the minus strand of JAYTVV010000111.1, from coordinate 3,271 downwards.
TAATTGCCAGTACAAAAATAAGGACAAAAAGAGACAATTGGCCGGCATTTATAAGTTTGGCAGTATTGTTAAGTGCGGAAGGAATATTTACAACAATTCCAGCAAATATTATTAAAGAGATACCATTACCGATACCTTTCTCAGACATTTGCTCACCAAGCCACATTACGAATGCTGTTCCAGCAGTTAAGGTTATAACCGTAAGAACCCTAAAACCCCATCCAGGACTAGGGACAACCAATTCGCCTGCAGGACCACGCATACTCTCAAGTCCAACGGCAACACCCATTCCTTGTACTATACTTAAAACAACGGTACCGTAACGAGTGTACTGAATGATTTTCTTACGTCCTGACTCACCCTCTTTAGAAAGTTTTTCTATTGCAGGAATAACGACCGTAAGTAACTGAAATATGATCGAAGACGATATGTAGGGCATAATACCAAGAGCAAAAACAGTTAAGCGCTCTAACGCACCACCAGAAAACATGTCAAAAAGCCCCAGTAATGTGCCCTGTGACTGCTTAAAAAAATGGGATAGTGCGATTCTATCTATCCCAGGAGTCGGTATATGACAACCGACTCGATATACTGCAAGCATCCCCAAAGAAAACAAAACACGTTTTTTTAACTCAGGAATCTTGAATATATTCTGGAGAGCCTCGAACACTATGCTATCTCCTCAACACTACCACCAGCAGCAATTATTTTATCTTTAGCTGACTGGCTAAATTTGTTGGCAGCGACTTTAAAAGACTTAGTAATGTCTCCATTACCGAGAATTTTCACCGCAAAACGATCTGATTTAATCAAGCCCTTAGATACCAGAGACAATATGTCAATCACAGAGCCTGTCTCAAAAACATCAAGTTGGCTGATATTAACAAGAGAATAAACTACCCGGTCAAGAGGAGTAAAGCCACGTTTCGGTAGGCGACGTTGCAACGGCATCTGGCCACCTTCAAAACCGGCTTTAATGCTGCCACCTGAGCGTGCTTTCTGACCCTTATGACCTTTTGTGGCAGTTTTACCATGGCCAGAACCTGTACCACGACCGATGCGCTTTCTGTTTTTAGTTGAGCCAATAGAAGGCCTCAGATTATTAAGTTCCATGAAAGTCAACCCCTTTATCTATTCAACGGTCAAAAGATGACCGACTTTATTAATCATGCCCCTGATTTGCGGAGTGTCTTGACGCTGAACTGTCTGATTGAGCTTAGACAGACCTAGGCCAGCAACAACAGCCTGGTGCTTCTTCGGAGTACAAATAGTGCTTTTTGTAAGTGTTATTTTGATCATGCTGCTCATAATTAGTTCCCCGCGTAAGAAAGTTATTCAGTAATACCACGACGAGCGGCTATCTCTTCCGGCGTCTTAAGACGCTGTAGGCCTTGAAAAGCAGCTTTTATAACATTGTGAGGATTGTTAGAACCCAAACATTTTGAGAGGATATTGTTTATACCTGCTGCCTCAAATATTGCACGTGCAGCGCCTCCGGCAATTACACCAGTACCGGCAGATGCTGGCTTCATAAGCAAACGGCCTGCTCCGAATTTACCCTCAATTTCAAATGGGATCGTTTGATTTGAATTGACTGGAACCTTTATGAGGTTCTTTTTAGCCTGCTCAACACCCTTCCTGATAGCTTCAGGAACCTCATTTGCTTTACCAAGACCATAACCGACATAACCGTTACCGTCTCCAACAACGATCAAAGCTGAAAAGCTGAAACGACGACCGCCCTTGACTACTTTGGCAACGCGACTGATATGAACAACTCGGTCATTAAGATTTAGTTCTGCTGCATTAATCCGACTCAAAGAAAACCTCCCGTACGCTTAAAAGAGCAACCCGGACTCGCGGGCTGATTCGGCAAGCGCTTTAATCCTACCGTGATAGAGAAAACCATTGCGGTCAAAAACAACAGAAGAAACACCTTTATCAAGAGCTAGCCTCGCAACTTCTTTACCCACAAGCATTGCTGCTGCAATATTTCCAGTGCTGGCTAAGTCTTGCGCTACCTCTGACAATGTTGATGCAGCGACAAGTGTTGTACCATTTGTATCATCAATTATTTGAGCATAAATATGACGTGCACTCTTAAAGACACTAAGACGCGGACGGGCTGTTGTACCACGTACTTTTTTTCTGACTCTGACTTGACGTTTGAGTCGCGTAATTGTTTTAATAGCTGTTTTAGCCACAAAATCTCCTTATAAAGACTATTTCTTGCCGGTTTTACCAGCTTTTCTCAGGATAGTCTCGTCAGCATATTTAATCCCTTTACCTTTGTAAGGCTCAGGTCTACGGAATGATCGTATTTTAGCTGCAGTCTGTCCAACAAGTTCTTTATCAAAACCTTTTACAGACAATTTTGTCATTTTCTCAACATCAACTGAGATTCCTTCAGGAATTGGAAAATTTACAGGATGCGAATAGCCAAGAGCAAGAACTAAATCTTTACCCTTAACTTCAGCTCTATAGCCTACCCCGTTAATTTCTAAGTCCCTTTGGAATCCTTTTGTAACGCCGACGACCATATTGTCTATCAGTGTGCGCGACAGACCATGTGCAGACCGTGCAGCAGTGGTGTCATCGCATCGTGTTACTTCAATAGCAGTATCAGTAATATTAAGAGCAACGACAGACATAATCTGTCGTGTTAAAGTACCGTTCGGGCCTTGTACGGATAGTACCGAATCTGAAAAAGTGATTTTAACACCCTTTGGTATCTCTATTGGCAATTTACCTATTCTTGACATCTAAAAGTACTCCTTGTCACTATTATTACCAGACAGTACAGATCAACTCGCCGCCAACACCAGACTTACGAGCAACATTATCAGTGATGATACCCTTTGATGTAGAAAGAATTGCAATTCCAAGCCCACTCTTTACTAACGGAATATCTTCCGATTTGACATAAACCCTGCCGCCTGGTTTACTAACTCGTTTGATCTCGTTTATAACGCTATCTATTTCATCAATATACTTTAAATAAACACGTAGAACACCCTGAAGGTTATCAGAAATAACCTTATAGTTCTTAATAAAGCCTTCTTGCTTTAAAACGTTAGCAATACTGACTTTCATATTAGATGAAGGAATATCTACTTTCTGATGCTTTACCATATTTGCATTTCTTATTCTGGTAAGCATGTCAGCAATTGGGTCTGTCATGGACATTGTGAATGTGCTCCTGTCTCTTTATCTATATGTGGCTTTTAGTTACCAGCTCGATTTTATCACGCCGGGAATCTGGCCAGACGAG
>JAYTVV010000110.1:0-12078 GCA_043743795.1 Geobacteraceae bacterium | reverse complement strand
ACTGAGTGACATAAACTTTGTGCGTCGTCCATTGAAGCCTCCTTTTCGTGTACTTTGAGCGGTTCACGTTAAGGAGGCTTCTACATATTTCAGGAACTGTCAAACTTTGTGAGTCCCCCACCAAAGGTGGGGGATTACTCAAAAGAATTTATGCTTCAAGCATTGCCACAGGTATTACTCCAAGCAATGCAAGCGAGCAATGCCTCCGGCTATGCAGAGTTTTTAGATTTTAAGATTTTAAACCTTAAATACAGCTATAAGGGATTATTTATCCAAAAAAAGATTCAAAAAAAAGATTCAAAAAAAACACCACCGCCGAAGACGAACGCAGTGAGCTTCGGTACTCCCCCTCAGGGGGCGGGGGGGGTGGTGTGGTGGTGGTGTTTTATTTTGATACTGGAAATTCTATGACCTACCAGCGCAAACAACTCTGGCGGGGAGCACCGCAGCCAGTGACCCCAGAAGATAACCGCTTCATGCAAAACATTCTGTCAGGAGTCCGCCGAATCCGGGAGCAGGCAACGAATAGAAAAGCAGCACCTGATAAAAACAGGGGAATAACAGAAAATGGCAAAGTTCACACTAGGACAATCAGGCAATAGCGCAGGGCGACCCAGAGGCAGCGGGGACCGCCGCACAGCTCTGCGAGAACTGCTACAGCCTCACGCCGGCGGCCTCATCCGCAAGGCCGTAGAAATGGCACTCGCAGGCGACGTACAAGCACTGCGGATATGCCTGGATAGGATAATACCGGCGCTCAAGCCACAAGCCGAGCCGGTATCAATTGTCACAACCGGAAACGACGTCACCACGCTTGCAGCCGAAGTCTTCCGGGCGGCAACAGCCGGAGAACTGGCACTCGACGAGGCCGCAACGCTCACTTCGATGCTGCTGAACCGTGCGAGAATTGCAGAGGTGGACGAGGCGAATCGCCATGTCGCATTTGCCGCTAGACAGATCCAAGTTTTACAAAACGACATGACCACAGTGGAATCAGAACGTATCAACGACGCCGTGAATGCACACATTAAACTACAACAGCAGAGGAGGTAGGACAGATGGCAAATGCAAAGCAAAAACTAAAGGAGTTGGCGAAATCACCGGAAGGACTCGCAGCTGGTAAGATGCTTGCGCGAATTGAACAAAAGCTGAATTTTGATGGACGATATTCGGCGTTGAACCCGGCGGAATCAATGCTTCGTTTCGGCAGGCTGTCAAACGAAGAATCGGAATACCTCGGGCGCTTCATGGGCTGGGACGAGGAATTTCACGGCGGGATAGATTGGGCGAATGTATCTACGCCGCTTTTGTCCGAATGCGTAATGCTAAACGGAGGGCGTGCGATTAACGTTTTATCATACGTACATCCCTCCCCGAGTAGGATACCCGTTTTCGATGCGGCTGAAAAATCAGAATCAGGTGATATCGAGGCGTACTTGTCTGGTGATCTTACTTTTGACGAGCTGGCGGAACGATACCCTACCGTTGGGGTCACAATGCCAACAGACGGTAAGGAGTCCGGGCGATGACAACACCAACTTCAAGTGATTCCGGCAGCGTTCCACGTATAGACACCACAGATCGAGACAAGGCGTGGAAAGAGCGGTTACGCCGGGAAAATCGCAATTCTGAATCAAGAACTACACAGAAAAAGCCGAGCGAAGAACCAGATGACAAAAAACGTGTTGTGGATATCGGCCACAACAAGGACCACAAGCCCGTATCGACAAACAAGTGGAAGGTCAGGATGCCAAACGGCAGAACCTATCTGTACATAATAAGCGAATCCGGCGCAATGACAAGGCGGGAGGTCGATGATTATATTCCGACCCTCCGTTCAGTGCCGGAGATTGACCACAAACACATTGCAGAGATGCACGAGCATATTCAAAACGACAAAAAAGAACCGGAGAAAAAACTCATGGAAATAACAAAATCCCACATATACGCCGCAGACGCTGAACTCGACCGGATCCAAAAAGCACTACCGCCGCTACGATGGGGGCAGACACCACGCTATATCGGGGAAAAGATGTGTAATACACCATCACCATCACCAGAACCGCAGCCAATGGCCCCAGCAGCCCCAGCCCCGAATATGGCTCAACAACTCAGAGAATCACGCGACAACACGCCCCTGACTGGGAGGCAGTTGGCGGCCCGGAAGACTGGTATTCCGGTGGATACAGCGGGACTCAACGCTATGACATACGAGGAAATGAAGCAGCTCGCTCATGCAAGAACCGTTAAGTCCACTGAGGATTTGGCCCGTAAATCCACTGCTTTCTATCGCCGGTAACTACTATCCCGAATAGAAGAAGGCGGAGATATTGACCTTGACACACTTTTAAACAATGAAACATGGGAATCGGTATAACTATGACGCAACCTAAAATTGTAATAGAAGCGGATTATAAGCAAGTCACGCAAAGCCAGGCCGAACTGGAAAAAACCAGCAAGGCCATAAAGAACCTGCAGCGACTTGGTGACGTGACCACCAATAACAAAGGCATGCCCAACATGTCTTTGTACACCCGAGAGTTGCAGAAGAATATCGCCTTAATGGAGCGTATCGCTACCAAAGGCGGCATGACCGGGATAACCCCACAACAGGCGCAGCAGGCCGAGCAATCGTGGAAAAAAGTGCTGTCAGGCGTAACACAGTACGATAAAGAACTTGCCAAGGTAGATGCACACATCACCAAGCTGCAAGCGAGAATAGGCAAGCTGTCAGCGGTCGGCAGAGACTTCTCTGCTCCGCTGTCACAGCTTAACCATTATTCAAGAGCCAGAAGACACCTGGAAGGCAGCATAGATACCTATCGCAATATCAGTTATCGCGGCCAGCAGGCGGCGGAAGACTTGAAAGGCGCCAAAACTGCACCAGAAGAGGGACAAGGCGGCAGCAAGAACGGATTTGTCGGCAGGATGGGAGCCATGGCCGCTGGAGCCCTCACGATCGGGACCGCACTCGCATATCTCTCGCGTACCAGACACACATACGTGGAAGCAGAAACCGGCGCAGAAAGCCTCCAGGCGCGAGGCATAAGCGGAGTAGGAAGCGGATACGGATTCAACCGTATGGAGCGTCAAGAACAGGCACGATCACTCCATGCGAGAACCGGATGGATGTCCGGTGGCTCACGGGACGCACTATCCAGATTCGCTACCGGCACAGACACCGATGCAAGTGTCGGTATCGGAATAATGGAACGGATGAAGAACATCGGAGGCGACGAACAGTCAGGTAAAAAAGCCCTTGGAGTACTACAGGATATCGCTAAAAAGACAGGGGAGACTCCGGAACGTGTAGGCAAGGCCGTTGGTAGCAACCTTGACATGATGGCAAAAGCCCACGGAGGCACATTAAACTCTGACGAAGTCTCGAAAGTGTATGCCCTTACCCGCTTGATGCAAGAGTCTGGTCCGCAAGGCAGAGCCGCAGAATCATACGGACTGTTGAAGAATGCTATGAAACCAACAGGAGATCCCGCAACCGATATCTATCAGGCAAAATGGATGGGGCTCTATGACAAAGATACGCTGACTGACGAAGGCCTTTTGCAATACAACAAGAAGAAAGAAGCAGGACTCACCGATTTAGAAACTATGACTAATTTTCAGGATTTTATAAAAAACGATCCAAAGTCATATGCAAGAAAAATAATGATGTCAGCCAATCTGTTCGGAAGCACCGAAGCCGCCGAAAATATGGTCCCGTTAATTATGAAAATGGGCCCACAAAAAGCTATTGAGTATATGAAGGATGCTAAAGGCAATAATTTCAATCCGACAACCGGAACTGCAAACACTCATATGAGGGACCACCGCGCTAAAATCATGAATTCAGATATCGCAGTGGGAGGTGTCGTAAATCCATTATTTGAAGACATGGAAAACATAGCAGCAACCACAGCCAAGGATGTTGTAGACAGCGGATTACCAGGAAAAGTAATAGGTGGGGCAAGAAAGATAATAAAAGAAATACATATCACAAATCCACTTAATAAAGATCCCAACGAGTTCCCATCGACGGGTATCCCAATTATCCAGCCACAGACTATTCTTTCAGCAATAACGGACTTAGTGAAAGAATTGAAGGCGCTAAATATAAACATTACAGGCCCAAACTTAAAAGCATTACCTCTGGACTCAGAAACATGTAGAAGATGAAGCGCATTAAAGTATCGCACCATCGAAGAGAGGAGACAAAATCATGCTTAACTACAAAGCCATGCTTGAAGATAAAGTCATGTTTGAGGGCAAAGCCAATATTGAGAGATTCGGAAAAAGCATCAAACGGCGTATTTCTGAATCAAAACTGAAACCGAAAGCAAGTTCTGCCCTTTGGCCGATCTACAGATCAGCATACACACGCCCTGCCGTTGCTGGGCATAAAGCAGTAGACAAATACACCCTATGGAAAACAGATTACCGGTGGGAACTTATAAAATCAGGGTATCAGTTTGAGCATGCTCACAAAATAGTTCGACGCATATTTTTAGGAGCCGCAGAATATCTTAAAAAAGCCGACCAGCAGAAAGAGCAACAGAAACGGCAAGAGATACCGACCAGCGACCAGCAGGCCGTCATTACGACCACCGTTGAGAAGGCCGCTAAAAAGGACCAGCGACCGGCTAAAAAGAAGGAACTCAAGAAGCAACAAGCACTTTTATTGAAGCGCCGCAACGCTGATGCAAATAGCGTAAAGCCTGATTCAGTCAATCTGCAAAAATCCCGAAGGCCACTTGTTGAACAAGGGAAAGCTCTTGTTGCTCTTGGATTCACCGCCAAAGAAGCAGCAAAATTCGTAGTTGCTCCACTCAGAAAACATGACCGACCAGTGGTGCAACATAAAGCAACAACACAGCAAACACCGCCGCTTGTACCTGTCAAGCCGCAACAAATAAACATTCAAAATTTCGATGGTCACCAGCGAGCGGCCCTGCGCGCCGGGTTATCTCCATCAACGCCTGGTATCCACACGATGTCATTTGAACAAATGAAAGCAGCCGCCGCAGAGATCACCAAGCAGGCCGCAGATTGTATGCGAGAAAAGGCCGGCCTTCGCTACTGATATACTTCCGACCGGAGTCATTTACCACAAGGAAGAATTGCTATTACCCTGTTCAGTATCGTTCAACCTCCTTTCGATACGGACAGGGTCTTTTTATGCGCCATAACGGGTGAAGCCACTTCACCCGTTGACCACAGGAAACAACAGACGGTATTGCAGACAGGCGGTACTTTTGTCATGCAAACCTCTGCAAACACCCATAAATAGGCGCTTTGTCTATACAAACAATCCTGAACAGCCGTGAATTTTTATGGTAAATACAAACTTGCAACTAGCTGATTTATATATGTTTTGTTCCCGCACGCTATAGCGAATAACCGGCGCAACTTTGTGCTGGTTGAATATATTCCAGCGGTGGCACCCTTTATCGGCTTTAGGGTACTGTACCCTCGCATGAACACCGCAAACGCCCTATTTATCGGCATCCGCAAAACATCCTGACAAACTGACAAACGAATGACAAAAGTTGCAGAAATTAATGTCCCCAACATCAATATTCATGTCCGCCGCATTAATATGTATGCATTTGATATTATTACTGTTTTTGTGTTGACAGACTGTCTTTTATTCACCATGCTGACCTCAGATTTACACTATATTTTGATTCTCCAGGAGGCGGCAATGTTGGTAATCGGACAACAGATTTACTTCAAGCGACAAGGTGACAAGCGGATGCTCAAGGGTACGATCATCGGCGGGAATGAAACCGGGTGGACTGTTCGAGGTTGCCGTACCGCTACGAGGATCACTCCGCCGGTTCATGCAATCCCGCCTCACGAAATCAACGAGGAATACATACCCGCAAAATTGCGGACACCTGTATATGAAAAAGGTCACGGTGGTTGCGGCATGTCTGTTCTTGCGACCGAAAGTATCCGCCGTCAACAACTCACTGTAGAGCGCCTTGGCATGACTGAAACACAGATCCTGCAAGCTCGGGCTCTTTTGGAAATGCGCCGGCGTACTGTTCGTTACTTGGCAAGTCAGAACAGGATCGTACCGCACAGCGAAGACTTTGAATTCCAAGAACTCAATTCCGAATACATTGTCGCTCAGTTGACGGCGTTGCGTGCGACAGCATCCACAGCCACAGATACAGACATAAGGGAATTCAAGCGTTACCTGTCCGGAGAAGTCGAAGGCTGCAAAATGATGATTACGATCAAGAGAACCAGCAAGACCGCCGCAATCCGCTACCTGAAGCAACGAGCTCAGTATTACCGGTCACATTTTGATATTGCCGACTATGCAAATCGGTTAGCAGCATGAACGCCGAATTCTGTCAGATCGTAGGACTGGTTGCGGCATACCTGGCCAAGCACCACGACGGCGCGGATCGTCTCAAGGCATTTCTCGACGACGACAATCTGTTGTATGACACCGACGATGTAATGAGAGTCACCGGCTGGGGGCGTACGTATATCAGCAGCTTATGTACAAGCGGGAAACTGCCATACATCCCCGGCAAGCCTCACAAGTACGTTCCGGCAGCAGTTAAGGTAGCATTGGAAGCAATGCAGATAGGCGGCATCTATGGCCGCAGGAAATCAAAGACCAAAACGAAAGGGAAGGTATGACTATGGGAACAACAGCAACGGAGACAGCAGTGGTAATTGATCGGAATGTATATGCAGAGATTTTGCGCGACCTGGACGTATGCCGGTCATTGTTTGAGAGCCTTGACTACCAGCTTGAGAATAACGCCGGAATTAGGGACTATCACAGCCTCGCGGTGTTGGCGTCAGAGGGCGTACGGAAGATTGACGGCCTTGCGGATAGGTTTGATCGGGGAGGCGTTACAGCATAAACATCATCATTCTGGCGGGCTGGCTTCTGTAAGTAGTGTAGTCAAATTTTGAAGGGAAAAAAGGAGAAAGTCATGGAAAACTTTAAGATTGGAGATGTAGTTGAACTGAAATCAGGCGGCCCGGATATGACTGTTACACTCGTTGTTGACGGAAACAACCCAATACTAGCAATGGACAAAACGGATCGAGTCCACACAGCATGGTTTGACGGGAACAAAAAACAAGAGGGTATCTTTCCCGTGGAAGCCATAAAGCGGGTACAGAAAGGCAGTCTATAGAAGTGAATCAACTTCAATTTTAAAACCTGACACGCAATAACCGCAAGGCCGTCCCAGATTACCGAGGCGGCTTTTATGCGAGGTCATTTTTTCTTTTTAGGTTTTATTGAATCGTCTGGGCAGGGGTAAAAGTTTCTAAGTGTTTCGAACAAGATAAACTCGATAGATATTATTTTCTTCATTTCATCAATGTAGTTACGGTCACGGATACCCATATCAAGAATTTCCTTGTATTTTATTCCAGATGAAGCTGGTTGGCAGAATAATCTCTTTTTTTTGTTTGCTTCTAAAAAATCATTTGCATACGCAAAACCCTGGCCAACGCCTTGTATATAATACGTCATCATGTCCTCGACACCTGGCGTGTTTTCGTATTTTTCCAGAGGAACGCGAGCACTGGAAATAATCGGAATCAATAGTAATAGAACCACTGCGATAACTTGTTTCATAAATCCCCCAATTTGTTCGACAGATAATAAATCGTAAGGGTAGCTATACAGGGCGGGTTCCTAATGAACAATTGAATTGTGAGCGGAAGGAGAGATTCACTATAGTTCACCCCTAGCAAGAGTGACAGAGGTTACACCAGGGGTTACACATGCAAAAATAAACAAAAAAAAGCACCTACGTTTTACCGTAAGTGCTTGATTTTTTTGGTGGGCGAAACAGGGATCGAACCTGTGACATCCAGCTTGTAAGGCTGGCGCTCTCCCAGCTGAGCTATTCGCCCTTATTTTATGGCGGGGTTGACGGGGCTCGAACCCGCGACTTCCAGCGTGACAGGCTGGCACTCTAACCAACTGAGCTACAACCCCTCAGAAAACAAAGATTACTTTTTCTTCTTGGCAGGCACTACGTTTACTGCTTCTTTCAGGGTTTTACCTGGCTTAAATTTTGGGACTGTCGCCGCAGGAATATCAATTTTCTTGCCTGTCTGAGGATTCTGCCCCTTGCGAGCTGCGCGTTTTGCTGTAGAGAATGTACCGAAACCGACAAGGCTGAGTTTATCACCACTTTTCAGTGCGGTCGTCACACTGGCAATAAAGGCAGCAACAGCTTTTTCAGCGTCTACTTTCTTAAGGCCAGCCTGCTCTGCTACTGAACTGATTAATTCTGCTTTTGTCACGTCACACCCCCAAAAAATATTATTGAAAACAAAGCGAACAACTGTTTACCAGAAATTAATAAGCAGTGTCAAGTATTTTTTCGCGTAAACGTGCTTATTTTGGGCTTTTGTACACTATTAAAGAAATAAAGAGAAATATATTCTTCAGCCAGATAAAATAATTCTTCTAACACACCGGATAATAAGCAAAATTATGCCGCCTCTTTTAATTCCTGCTCATAAGCGATAATCGGCTTTTCTTTGTGATAAATCACATCCTCATTGATAACAACTTCCTGTACGTTTGGTTGAGATGGGACCTCGTACATAATATCAAGCATCGAGCTTTCCAGAATAGCCCGCAAACCACGTGCACCCGTGTTGCGCTTCAGTGCTTCCTTAGCAATCGCAATCAACGAGCCGTCAGTAAAGCGTAAACGCACATTTTCAAGGTCAAAAAGCTTTTGGTACTGCTTTACCAGAGAATTTTTTGGCTCTTTTAAAATCTGAACCAGGGCATCTTCATCAAGTTCAGTCAAAGTGGCGAGCATTGGCAGACGACCAATAAACTCAGGGATGTAGCCATATTTAAGAAGGTCTTCTGGCGTCAGACTTTTTAACAGCTCGCCGAGTTTCTTCTCTTCTCGCTTCTTGATATCAGCACCAAAACCAAGCGTTTTTTTGCCGATTCGCTGCTGAATAACAGTTTCCAACCCCGCAAAGGCACCACCACAAATAAAAAGTATATTCGTGGTATCTACTTTCATGAATTCCTGCTGCGGGTGTTTTCTGCCACCTTTTGGTGGAATGCTGGCTATAGTACCCTCGATAATTTTCAGCAGTGCTTGCTGAACGCCTTCACCGGAGACATCACGAGTAATTGAAGGAGAGTCAGACTTGCGAGCAATTTTATCTATTTCATCAATATAGACGATGCCCTTCTGGGCACGCTCCACATCATAATCAGCTGCCTGCAGCAGTGTCAGAATAATATTTTCAACATCTTCACCGACATAACCGGCTTCGGTAAGATTTGTTGCATCTGCCATTGCAAACGGTACTTTAAGGATTCTGGCCAATGTTTGAGCAAGCAAAGTTTTGCCGGATCCGGTCGGACCAAGCAACAGTATGTTACTTTTCTGCATTTCTACGTCACCCGGCTTTCCACCGGATTCAATTCGCTTGTAGTGATTGTAAACCGCTACAGAGAGAACTTTTTTAGCCATTTCCTGACCGATAACATATTCATCTAAAATATCTTTTATTTCACGTGGCTTCGGCAGTTTTTTCAAGTCCGGCCCCGTAGTTTCTTCCAGCTTCATCTCTTCTGTAATGATGTCATTACAAAGCTCAATGCACTCATCACAGATAAAAACAGCAGGTCCTGCAATGAGTTTTTTTACATCATCCTGACTTTTCCCGCAAAAAGAACAGGTCAGATGTTCCTGTGTAGTGTCATGACGACTCATAGCGTGTCTCCAGTGAGCTGTTTACGCGTGAAAATAGCATCTATTAAACCATACTCTTTTGCATCTTCACCGGACATAAAAAAGTCACGCTCGGTATCCGCTTCAACTTTTTCTTTCTGCTGCCCCGATAGTTCCGCCAGGATGCCGTTTAATTCGTCTTTCATACGCAGGATTTCCTTGGCGTGGATACTTATATCCGTAGCCTGCCCCTGGAAGCCCCCCAGCGGTTGGTGAATCATGATTCTTGAATGACTGAGACTGAAGCGCTTCCCTTTTTCGCCGGCTGTTAACAGAATCGCTCCCATTGATGCCGCTTGTCCAACACAAATAGTGGATACGGGAGCCTTGATATAACGCATCGTATCAAAAATAGCCATACCAGCGGTAACAACGCCTCCCGGTGAATTGATATACAAATGGATATCTTTATCGGGATCTTCTGCTTCAAGAAACAGCAGCTGAGCAATAATGAGGTTGGCAACCGTATCATCAATTGGCCCACCAAGAAAAATAATCCGTTCCTTCAGAAGGCGTGAATATATATCGTATGCTCGTTCACCTCTTCCGCTCTGCTCTACAACCATTGGGATATACATGGCGCTTTCTTCTCCTTAGGCTGCTTTAAGCTGTTCTGCGTCGACTTCAGTGACAACAGCCTGGCTAATCAAAAGCGAAATAGCTTTGTCTTCTTTGATTTCAGAAATAATCGAACTCTTGGCGTTCGGGTTGGACGCGTAATACTCTTTAATGCGATCGAGCATCTCAGGATTTCCTGCTGCGATTTTTTCGTAGTGCGAAGCAAGGTCTTCATCAACTACAGATACATTTTCTTTTTCTACCAGCGCCATCAACAGCAAACCACCTTTGACTTTGTCAATGGCATCGTCACGGAAGCGTGCACGAAAGCTTTCAGCATCAAGCCCCATCATTTCAAGCGACATCTGCTGGCTCTTAAGACGGTTTTTGAGATTTTCAAACATATGATCGAGCTGTCGCTTAACCATCGACTCCGGAACATCCAGAGGGTTCTTTTGAATGAGAGCCTGGATCACCCGCTCTTTAAACTCGTTGTCAATACGGTCTGTTTCATGCTTTTCGTGATATTCAACCATCTTGGCGCGCAACGCCTCCATAGTGTCATATTCGCCAAACTGCTGCGCAAACTCATCATCAAGCTCAGGAAGTTCTTTGCGTTTGATCTCTTTCACGGTTACGGAGAACAATGCCTTTTTCCCGATGGAGTCAGCCTCGTCATCACCAGCAGGAAGATCAAGAGCAAACTCCTTTGATTCTCCGGCTTTCAAACCGATCAACTGCTCTTCAAAACCGGGAACAAGCTTATTGGCTCCGACTTCAACCTCAGCGGTTTGAGCGCCGCTGTTCTCTTCTGGTGTTCCTTCTACCGTAATTGAATAATCAACAGAGACGGTGTGGCCATTCTCAACAACGGCGGCTTCATCAAGAGGAATCAATTGTGCCATGTTTTCCTGCATACGCGTAAGTTCAGCATCAACACTTTCAGGCTTGGCAACATAAATTTCTTTATTTACAACAAGGCCGGTATATTCGTTTAACAATATCTGCGGCATGACATCAAAAACGGCGCTGTATTTAAACGGGACTCCCGCCTCAAGTATATCGCTCTCGATAACAGGAGAATCAAGCGGCTCAACCTTGTGTTCGTCCATCGCCTTGTACAAAGTCTCCTGATATAAACGGCGCATAACATCATCACGCATCGCATCACTGTAGGTGCGTTTGATGAGCTGCATAGGTGCTTTACCAGGACGAAAGCCCTGAAGCTTGGCTTTTTTCTGAATAGCTGAGTACGCTTTGTCAATCTCTTCATTAACGCGTTCAACAGGAATTTCGATGGTAATCTTTTTCTGAACCGAGCTGATGTCTTCGACGTGAACCTGCATGATGAGTATCCTCTTCTATCGTGAAATGTAATGTTTGTGTATGAAGGGCATCGGAACAAACATCGGGAAAACGTGGATGGTGCGAGAGAGGAGACTTGAACTCCTATACCGTGAGGTGCCAGATCCTAAGTCTGGTGCGTCTGCCAATTCCGCCACTCTCGCATCTGTCGTGAACCATGAAACGATCGATCATGGTTGCTATCTACCGGGGTGAAAAGATTTATAAAGATAGGCGAAAAATGCGGACAGGTCAAGAAATTATTGAGTTACGCATGGTATACGCCCCGTTGATCTATCCTCCGGCCAGCTTTACCTTGAAGCCGCGGGCCTGTAGTTCTGATGAAATTGAATCCCGGTGATCCCCTTGAATCTCAATAACACCGTCTTTGAGAGTGCCACCGCAGCCGCATTTTTTTTTG
>JAYTVV010000109.1:0-3929 GCA_043743795.1 Geobacteraceae bacterium | reverse complement strand
GTGGAGGGATACGGAATCAATAAGTAATCAGCGGTTTTCAAAGAGAGCGACTCAATGCCCTTTATACAACTGCATGAGGTAAATTACGATCTCGATGGCAATCAGAATTATGATTATCCATTCAAGGCGGGCGGAACGGCGTGCATGGGACAGGCTGGAAAAGACATCGGTCATGTCGAGCAATGTCTCCGACTTATGTTTAATCTCTTGATAACGTTGATTCAATTCAAACAGACTGGCCATGGTCAGGTAGAGGCGGTCCGCCTCAGGGTTGTCCCAGGTGATGTCCGGTTTATCCAGAACCATGATGTGGGCGATGGAGGTGAATTTGAAGCCCAGGATGGATGAGGCCAACCGGGCCATATCGCGGTCCGGCAATTCCAATCTGCCCTTGCCCAGATTGGCGATCAATCCTTCCACTTCGTCAAAAACCACATCTATCTTCTCTTCAATTCTTTCCAGTGCCACTGATTTGGCAATCACAAAACAGATAATATCCAGAAAGGCCAGATTATATCGGGGCATGACTGCGCAATCGTTGGCGATTGCCGGTTCGCGCTCCGCATCAATCTCCAGCCGGTATTCCTCACGATAAGGTAGTTGAATCTGTCCTTTCAGGGACTCGGCGTATTGGGGGATGCAGTCGAGGAATCGGGCGATGAGATCGCCCGAACAGTTGAGGAAAACAACACCACCGAAGTAATACAGATAAACACGCTCTGTATCGTTGCCGGTTGCCAGTGCAAAGGTCAACGGGTTGAGCTTCATCGGTTCTTCCCAACGGTACTTGCGGGTGATGCCAAGCTTGAAAGCCAAGCGGTTCAAATCCAGCTCACCACCGAAGGCAAAGGCTTTAAAAGTAAATAATTCCATCTACTACATCCCATTTATCGGACGCTTGTGCAGCAATTCATAAAGCTCTTTTGCACCAATGTCACGCAGGTGATCATCATCTGAAGAGCACAGTTTGTGCACAAGTTCTTCCCACTCATAGCTTGAAATATGCTGGTCGATCGGGATTTCCCTCATTCTTTTTCCAATTTCAGCATATGCAGTGTTATTTTTATTTGCCATCACTTCAAACCTCCGTGTAAAGCGTATCACAAACAGTGTCGGTTTCAAGATGCTGCACAACATAATTTTTGCAGTTAAGCTGCATGATTGAGACTTGGTTTCAGCTAGGTTAACCTGTCTATTTCGTTGTTGTTCGCCGTTGCAATTCTAATGTTTGACTTGTCAGGCGGAGTAGTATGGTTGAATCTACTTATCTCATTTTTAAGTTCTACCGAAAGTCCAGCCAGTGCATCTGACTCAACAGCAATATCAGCAGCAGCCTTAACTGTTTCTTCTGAGACATGTTCGATATCAACAATATCTGTGCTGATCTGCTCAGCTGTTGCGGAGAGTTCAACAGTAGCAGATGCAATTTCATTTGCCATTCCCTGCAGAGAAGTAACACTCTCCACAATCTGTTTCAATGACTCGCCTGCCTGCCCTGCATGTTCAACCCCCAGTTTGACACGTTCCAGGCTTCTGTTCATGGCTGTGACCGCTTGACTTGCGTCAGCCTGGATTGTTTTGACTCGTTCTGTAATACCTACTGTAGCCTCTGCAGTACTGTTTGCCAGCTTTCTCACTTCATCGGCCACCACAGCAAATCCGCGACCATGGTCTCCCGCTCGTGCAGCTTCAATAGCTGCGTTAAGGGCCAGAAGATTTGTCTGGTCTGTGATTTCGACAATCACGTCAACGATCTCTCCGACTTGTTGAGAACGTTCATTCAGGTTGTGCATAATTTGAGTAGATTCTTGAACTGCCCGTGCGATCTCCTGCACTTCTAACCCGGTCTGGCCAACTACATTGGCTCCGTTGGACGCTAATTCACGGGCATCAGCAGCTGATTGGGCAATCATGGATGTATTTTGGGATATCATTGCGATAGTCTGAGACATCTCCACCGCCGCCGCAGCGACCTGCCCAACGCTGGCAGATTGCTCCTGAGTCGTTGAATGAATCGCCTGAGCGGTATGGGTCAACTCCTGTGAAGTGCCCGTAAGTTTAACTGATGAATCAGATACCTTGGCCAGAATTCTCGAAAAAGAGTTGAGTAATGTATTAAAGGCATTGATGGTAATTGCAAATTCATCATTATTCTTGATTTCAGCCGTTTTGGTGAAATCACCTGTTTCAGCTATGGAAACGAGGGAACCGTTCAGTCGCGCGAGTGAGCGAACGATGCAGACTGTTGTGGTGATCGTAAGGAGCAATACAAGAACTATGACGACCAGAGAAATAACGATCAGTAACTTTTTAAACAGGTCTATCCTCTGGGTGACAACCGTCACAAATTTCTGTTGTTCCAAAGCAGTTGATTGAACATTTGCCTCGTTTTTTTGACTCTGCTCCAGAGCCACCGACTTGATTTTATTCACAGAGTTATCAACCTGTGCCATGTTAGCAAGTACATTTCTCTGCGATGCACTGATTGTCCGTAGAGACATGCCGGCACTGGCTACAGCACTGTTTATTGCTGAAACTGCGTCGTCTACAAAACCGGAGCTTTTGATCTCCTTGATACCCTTGCCAGCCTGGACCACGTTGCGGGCAATGCGAGACTGAATCACCTGTACTTCAGTAGTTGCTTTATCCAGCTCGACCGGCGATTCGCTGAGCATGATCATACGGGCTTTTGCATCCAGAAGCTTGGCATCAACACCGATAGCATAGACATACTCATTGATTGTATTGATCTTCTTATTGAGCTGGATATCATTATCAACCTCATTCCTGAAGTCCTGAACATTTGCCAGCAAGTCAGGGACAGTGCTCTTGTCGCTGATCGTTTCATTGAGGGTTTTTGTTGCGGTCGACGCCCTGCGGGATGCGCTTATGACCAACCCGGATATAATCTCCTTTAACCCAACCAACGATTTGTCGACTCGTAACATCGCTCCGTTTACTTTGGAGGCCTCGTCCTTGAAAATAGCCATGCTTTTAAATTTTTCATCGGTAGCTCTCAGTACCTGATCATGCAATTCCGAAAATATTCCGATGTCCATGGTTCCATTTTTAAGAGAGTTGATCTCTTTATTGATTCGTTCGAGATTCGCTCTACTGTGGGCAATAGATGATGAAATCTGTTTTACATCCTGGGTGTCATGTGCAAGGCCGAGTTGCAGAAGATCAGCAGATAACTTTTCCACCGCCTGTTGAAACTGGACAGTTTTGACCTGGAGCGGCGTTGACTGAGAAGTCAATAACGTAATTTTCTCTTTGACCATCAGGATTGTCATCAGGCTGAAGACTGCAATGCTGATAATGCCAAGAATACTTATGGTGGAACTGACGTATAGTCTGGTTTTAATTTTCATTTGCTTTTCCTTTTGCTGTCAGGAAAGAATATCCTCGACTGTCTACAACTCCGGCCATTCACCGCCGTCGACAACCACCGTTGGTAGTCCCATCGGTCCCAGCACATCCAGGAACTGCTCCGGGTCGAATTGCTCCATGTTCCAGACACCGGCCGTGTGCCATGTGCCGGTCAGCATCATAATGGCCCCGACCACGGCTGGTACGCCGGTGGTGTAGCTGATGGCCTGGGATTGCACTTCCTTGTAGCAGGCTTCATGGTCGCAGATGTTGTAAATATAGACCTGTCGCGGTTTGCCATCCTTTTGGCCTCTGGCGATGACGCCGATGCAGGTCTTGCCCTTGGTCAGCGGACCCAGGCTGCCCGGGTCGGGGAGCAGGGCCTTGAGGAACTGGATCGGTACGATCTTCTGACCGTTGAACTCCACCTCGTCGATGCGGGTCATACCAACATTCTGCAGTACCTCCAGGTGCTTGAGGTAGTTGTCGGAGAAGGTCATCCAGAACTGGGCCTTCTTGATGGTCGGGATGTGTTTGACGATCGACTCCATCTCCTCGTG
>JAYTVV010000108.1:0-5992 GCA_043743795.1 Geobacteraceae bacterium | reverse complement strand
CCTTTCAGGTGGGATTTGCGTTTGGCGACACAATTCTAACCGATTTGAAGCACTGCCGTGACTCATTTTAAAAAGCGAAAAATATTATACGTTATCAATAATTCTGACTGGCGCGGTTTATATAAGTGCCTAGATCAAATAAGAGTACGGAGTGTCGATTCTACAGCTACACCTGCAAAAAAAGGAAAAATGCCTCGTAAGAAAAACGAGTCGGCACTACCAAACTTTTCTGTAAACAATCCACAGCATTTAGACTACCTGCGTGATGTATTTAGAGTTAAATTAAATAAGCTAGATGATCTTTTAAAGCTGGAGCTAGCTGATTTAACTAGAATATTGAAAAACAGTCTCTCTGATAAATTCAATAAAAATTATATTACTCAACTTACTGCGAAATCAATTAGCAATAGAATGTTTGACGGAACACTCACATGGTAACCGCCCCATCCCTCCGACAAATCTTCTCCGACAAAGAATCTCTACGGGAGTATGGAAAAGGCCGGTTGCCGACCTTCGACGATGTCAAACGCCGCCTGTTCCTGTCCGAACGCTCCCTTGATACCCGCTTGCCTGATCATTACTACAAGCGGGGCATGGATGCGTCGTTACTGGTAGCGACACCGAATGAAATCGACTCTCTTCCAGCGATTCTCACCAAGGGGCTGTACCTGCTGGGCAAGACGCATCTTGAGCTAGTTGGTAACAAAGTTCATGTATCAAGTGACGCTTGGCCCGACTGGCAGGAGCTGGTCACCTTTTGTCCGCCATTGCCGGTCATCTGCGGGCTGCTTTGGCGCGAGCAGTTCCGCCCCGGCACACGCAATCCGGTTGAACTGGCCGATTTCATGCGCCAATGGATCGAGCCGAATACCCGTTATACCTGCCTGCCATCTCCCCATTTCCCCCAAATGCACAAACTGCTGCGCGACTGCGGCTTATCTGATCTGCATATGCATCTGACCGGCGCCACCGAGACCGATATCGCCTGGCAAAGCTATCTGCAAAATCCCTTTGGCTTTTATTCCGAGGTCAAAAAGAAGGAACGTGAGCCAAAGGTGCGCGAGCAACTGGAGCAGGAAGTGCCTGGCTTTGAAACGTCGCTGCTCTTTTATCAGTGGCTCAGTTCGGCGCAGATACTGCGGCGCGGTTTTGTGCATCTGTTGTTCAAGGGGACGTACACGCCGGAATTTGAAGATGTTGCAAATGTCGTCAGTACCGCCGGGATGCTGCATCTGCGCAACATTGCCGGACAGATGATCCCGCCAAGCCTTGTTCACCCGATGCGGCGCGTGTTCCGTACCGGGCCGGATGATAATTCCAACTGGTCGGATCAGGCGCTGGAAGGGTTGATGTATCTGTTGATTATGGATCAGCTTGACCGGACCAACGACAAGAACCTTGCCGCCTGTTTTCACTATTACCTGCTGATTCTCGGCTTTATCAACCGCTTCCTGGTGCAGCAGGTTCACCAAAACGGCTTTGACCAGTTTCAGAAAATCACCCTTAATGATTTCCGCAATAGACCGGAAAAAACCTATGCCCGGCGTTTCTCTCAACTGCACGGCAATGACGGTCTTAATCTGGCTTTGCTGGAGGGACGCTTTGCGCCGAAAGCTTCGGTGCTGGAGACGATCAAGCTGCTCGATCAGATTATCAAGGGGTGGGATCAATTCAGAAAATCATGTCGGCGTAATCGCAATCGTCTGCCCAAGCTGCGGCTTGTCTGCCATTTCATCAAAGAAGTTGATAAGGAAAAACTTTCTGAAGATACCCCGATCCTGGCGCAACGGACGGCCATCCGCCACCGCACTCTGCGCATCGCCAACCTGCGCAAGGCACAGGCGCTGGTAACGGCGCGGGAGAGCTATCCGGATTTGAAAGAGTATGTCACCGGGGTGGATGCGGCATCCAACGAACTGGAAGCGCCGCCGGAGGTGTTTGCGCCGCTCTATCGTTACCTGCGGCGTAAAGGTTTTACCCATTTCACCTATCACGCCGGGGAGGATTTCCACCACATCATCGGCGGTTTGCGCGCCATGTTCGAGGCGGTGGAGTTTCTGGAACTGCGCCGGGGCGACCGGATCGGCCATGGCACGGCAGCGGGGATTGATCCGGCGTTGTGGCTGAAGCACGTTGGAGACAGCCTCACCATGAGCCAGGGGGAATGGCTGGATGATCTGCTGTTTGTCATTTATCTGCTGGAACAGCGTCCGGGAAGTGCCCTGTGCGTCTCAAAGCTGGCCTCTGTCCGTGCCGAAGCCATGTCACTTTGTCAACAAATCTATGGCAAACATTATTCGGTGCATTCGCACATTCAAGCATGGCTGATGCGCCGCCACTGCCCGTTTCACCTGATGTACGAGCTTGACGAAGCCATGCGCCAGACGCTCTGGTCGCCTGATGAGTGGCGGCACTGTGAAGAATCGCGCTCGGATAATGAGGCGCTGGAACTGCTGCATCACTATCACCGGGTGGATTGCAGGCAGCGCTATCACAAGAAGATTAGAGTGGAAACAACAAAGTATTTTACCAGTGATGACATGATAACGCTGCAAGAGTTGGTGCTGTCTGAGCTGCACCGCCGCGAGATCGTCCTGGAAACGCTTCCCACCAGTAATGTCCGCATCAGTTTCTACAAAAATCATGCAGAGCATCACCTGTGGCGCTGGCTTGGTTTGACCAAAGACAAAAGGGAGTTCACCAGCTTCCCGCCGGTGGTTGTCGGCACCGATGACGCCGGGATATTCAGCACTAATATCTACAATGAGTACAACCACATTTACCATCATTTGGTTCAAACGCAAAAGCTGGGGTATCCGGAAGCGGCGGATATTGTGAAGCAAATTATGGATAATGCGCGGGTTTATGGGTTTGTTTGAGTTTGTGGCGTTTGTGGAGTTCTTGGAGTTCTTGGAGTTGGGAGTTTGTGACGTTTCATAATTTTTTTCAAGTTGGAGGAGAGGGATGCGAAGCGGTTGGTTGGGGGTTGAGGATGATGTGCTTGATCGGGAAATAGGTGTGGTGTCACCGGAATTATCAAATCTGAATATCCAAATAAGTCAAGAAAAAGCATTTTGGAGAATATATGCCATACGATTTATCCGATGTACTGGTTGTCGGAATTTCATCAAGGGCTCTGTTTGATCTTGAAAAAGAGAACGAGCTTTTTGATCAGCAAGGTCTTGATGTCTACACCGCATACCAAATAGAAAAGATTAACGATACCCCTAGGCCGGGAACCGGTTTTCGTCTGGTCAAGAATATCCTGTCACTTAACGAAGAAGGTGCAGAGCGCAAAGTTGAGGTGATAGTGCTTTCCAGAAATAATCCGGTAACAAGTCTTCGTATTACCAAGGCGATTCAGAACCACAACCTTGATATAACCAGATCTGCTTGGACAGGTGGAGAATCTCTGGTTCGTTATCTTGGCGCATACAAGGTCGATCTGTTTTTGTCAGCCCATCACAAGGATGTGCAACGTGCCATCAATGCAGGGTTTGCCGCCGCCCGTATCTATAAATCCCCTAAAAACGCCTCTACAACACGCCACGACAAGAAGAAAATCAAGATTGCCTTTGATGGCGATGCTGTCCTTTTTTCGCCGGAATCAGAAAAGATTTACCAGAGCCAAGGGCTTGAAGCGTTTTTGAAGCACGAGAAAGAAAATGCCATGAAGCCACTACCTGACGGCCCGTTTGCACCGTTACTTCGTGCCATATCAAAAGCCCAGTTTGGTGTACCGGTTGATGAAGCGCCGATCCGAACAGCATTGATAACCGCCCGAAACAGCCCGGCACATGAGCGGGTAATAAGAACCTTGCACGAATGGAATGTGCGTATTGACGAGGCTCATTTTCTTGGTGGAGTTAGCAAATATGAAGTGCTAGCAGCTTTCGGGGCAGATATTTTCTTTGATGATCAGGATGTTCATTGTGCCCCAGCCTCACAGGTAGTGCCGACGGCAATTGTGCCGATCAAGGCAGAAGAATTACTGGAAGATTCATTTGAATAATTACTATTGAGAGAGGAAATGTAGATGACGCTTTGCGCCGGAAGGGACATGTTGTGCCTCCCCAGGTCGGTTGTTC
Source organism: Geobacteraceae bacterium (assembly GCA_043743795.1). GTDB lineage: Bacteria > Desulfobacterota > Desulfuromonadia > Geobacterales > Pseudopelobacteraceae > JACRCG01. The sequence goes on along the minus strand of JAYTVV010000108.1, from coordinate 1,904 downwards.
AGGATATCGCATAGATTTGGGGATTATCGACCCCGACAAACCTGGGCGCTATCTGCTTGGTATAGAGTGTGACAGCGACTTGTCCGCACGATGTGCCTGTCACCACTGTTCCGCATGAACCAACTTTGCCGGTTTATGAGCCGTTTGCCTTCAAAGGAATCAAAGGAACGCCGGAGGATTTTCATTTACCAGTTGTCGACGCTGAAATCTGTGCGCTTGTGGAAGCGGTGGTGAGCAAGGAAGGGCCGATTAGTATTGGTCTGCTTGCCCGCAGAGTGGCCGAGCATTGGGGGATTTCACGGGTTACGGCGCGAGTTGTAAAACGTGTTGACGAGCTGGTTCGCAGAGCAAATATCAAAGTTACCGCGGATGACCTGTCAAAGCGGGATGCCGAGGATTTGTGTCCTATTGAAGTGGCCAACGGAGTGCATTATCTGCTGGAGCAGCATGTACGTCTGCCGGTGGCGGATCTGGTGAAGGAAACGGCGCGGCTGTTTGGCTATCAGCGGATCGGGCAGAATGTGGATAAGGCGATCAGAAGCGGGATTGAGGTTTTGGTGTGGAGTGGCCGGGCGAAGGATGAGGGTGGGGTGGTTGTGTGTCGGTAATATGCATTCATAGGTGATTATCATGACTAGAAACGTTGCAACATTTTCGCTTGATTGGGTTTCGCCTCCGGGCGACTCCATCCTTGACCTGCTTGAGGAATTTGGCTGGAAGCAGACCGAACTGGCCAAACGCACCGGTTACACCACCAAGCACATCAGTCTGTTGATCAATGGCAAAGCGCCTCTTACTGAGGAAACCGCCATCAAGCTGGAACGGGTGCTTGGCAGCACCGCCCAATTCTGGCTTGCCCGTGAAGCCCAGTATCGGGAAGGGATCATGCGCATCGCCGAACGAACTGACTTGAAGATTTTTGCGGAGTGGCTGAAAGCAATTCCGCTTAAGGATATGATTGGCTTTGGCTGGCTGCGTGCCTGTGTGGATAAAGGCGAGCAGGTGGCCGAGTGTCTGCGCTTTTTTGGCGTGGCTTCGGTTGATGTCTGGCATCAGGAGTATGCCGAACCTTTGGCAGCGTTTCGCGCATCGCCTAAATTCAGCAAACACACCGGTGCGGTGGCAGCCTGGCTGCGTCAGGGGGAGCGCCGTGCGGCTACGATCAAGACGGAACCCTTTGACCGTGCCGGGTTCAAGGAAGCTCTGGTGAATCTGCGTACTCTTACACAGGAAGCAGACCCGGAAAAATTTTTGCCGCAGTTGGTGGAAGAGTGCTGCAAAGTCGGGGTTGCCGTGGTTGTAGAGCCCGCGCCGAAAGGGTGTCCCGTCAGCGGCGCCACGTTCTGGCTCGGGCAGGACAAGGCGCTGCTGATGCTGAGTCTGCGGCACAAAACCAATGATCATTTCTGGTTTTCGTTTTTTCATGAAGCCGGGCATCTGCTGCTGCATGGCAAGCGGCTCCGCTTTATTGAAATGGAGAAGGCTCTTGGCGATGAGCATGAAAATGAGGCCGATGTTTTCGCCCGTGATTGGCTGATTCCACCGCAGGCAGCCAGGGCGTTGCTGGGATTGCCAAAAGTTACCGATGCGGCAATCAGGGAATGTGCCGCAAAGCTGGAAATCGCGCCGGGGATTGTTGTCGGAAGGTTGCAGAAGGAGGGACGGCTGCGCTGGGGTACGGTGTTCAACAAGTCTTTGAAGGTGGGGTATGAGTGGAGTGGTGTTTGAGGGATGAAGAAAGAGTTGTTCATAATTCACAACTTTTATAACTACAATTAATTCCAATTCCAAATCAAAGCGTCTTCTTCGTTGGCTCGTCCTCAGCTCCTCAACATACTGACGGGTATGCTTTCGTCGCTTCGATCCTCACCGCCTTGAATCCATCTTTGATTTGAAATTGGTAT
>JAYTVV010000107.1:0-2639 GCA_043743795.1 Geobacteraceae bacterium | reverse complement strand
GGTGGCATTTGTTAAAAAGAACGGCGCAACCAACATTCCCGCTGATCTCGCCGATGTGGTTGACAAGATAGCCCGTGGCGGCGCCACGCCGCTGGTGGTCTGCAAAGATGGCAATATTCTCGGGGCCATCAACCTGAAAGACATCGTCAAAACCGGTATCCAGGAGCGTTTCCTCCAGCTGCGCAGCATGGGCATCAAAACCGTGATGATCACCGGCGACAACCCGCTGACCGCTGCGGCCATCGCCGCCGAAGCCCAGGTTGATGATTTTCTCGCCCAGGCCAAACCGGAGGAGAAACTGCGCCTGATACGCGAATATCAGGAAGCAGGCTACATGGTGGCTATGACCGGCGACGGCACCAACGACGCTCCGGCTCTGGCCCAGGCCGATGTGGCCGTGGCCATGAACACCGGCACCCAGCCGGCCAGAGAGGCGGCCAACATTATCGACCTGGACAGTAATCCGACCAAACTGCTGGATATCGTCGAGGTCGGCAAACAGATCCTGATGACCCGTGGCAACCTGACCACTTTCAGCATCTCCAACGACATTGCCAAGTATTTTGCCATCATTCCGGCAGCGTTGCTATCGATCTACCCGCAGTTGGGTGTGCTCAACGTAATGCATCTGGCCAACCCCTTTACCGCCATCCTCTCGGCGGTTATCTTCAACGCCATCATCATTCCGATGCTGGTGCCGCTGGCCCTGAAGGGAACCAAGTTCCGCGCCATGCCGGCGGAGAAACTGCTGATTCACAACCTGCTGATTTACGGGGTAGGTGGCATTATTGCCCCGTTTGTCGGGATCAAGATCATTGATATGGTGATTGGGATGATGGTGTGATTAATAATCAATATGTAGGGGCAACCCCATGTGGTTGCCCCGGTGTTGGACGGCCACATGGGGCCGCCCCTACGAAAGGAAAACAAATGAAAGACATAAAATCAGCACTGTTGCTCTTCATAATTTTCACCATCATCTGCGGCGGCATTTATCCAGCCATTGTCACCGGCGTTGCCCACGCCCTCTTCCCCAAGCAGTCCGCGGGAAGCTTCATCAGCGACAAAAGCGGCAAAGAAATCGGCTCCACCCTGATCGGCCAGCCTTTCTCCGACCCGAAATACTTCTGGCCACGTCCCTCTTCTGCCAGTGACTTCGGCTACAACGCTATGGGATCCGGCGGTTCCAACTCAGGCCCCACCAACCCGGATTACCTGAAGACCGTGGGTGACCGTGTCAAGGCGCTCCGCGACAGCGGTGTAACCGGCACTGTTCCGGCTGATCTGGTGCAGGCTTCGGCCAGCGGACTCGATCCGCACGTCACACCGGAGTCGGCTCTGTTGCAGGTTCCGCGAATCGCCAAGGCGCGTGGCATCAGTGAAGACCAGCTGCGCACAGTTGTCGGCAAACATATTGAAGAACGGCAGTTTGGTTTTATGGGGGCGACGAGGGTTAATGTGCTTGTGTTGAATCTGACGTTGGATGGGGTGAAATAGTCAGCGCAGTTTAATAAATTCAGTGGCCAAACCGAAAATTTAATATGATTAGCATCAATCTCCCGCCAAATCCTTCTCCCTGAGGGAGAAGGTGGCCGAAGGCCGGATGAGGGGGCAGGAGTGCAACAATATCCAGCATTTCCCCCTAACCCTAACCCTCTCCCTCAGGGAGAGGGAATAGTTTTCCGAAAAGCGGGAGATCAGTTCTAATCAGGAAATTTAATATAAATCGCTCGTATGAATACGACAAATTCAATACATAGAAATAATAAGCTGTAACTGGACTGATCAATTAAAAAACACTTGCGCGCCATTTAAAGTGGCGCGATAATGGAATTCATGCCACATAAAATGGCGCGATCCACTGTAGATCAACAAGAATAGTCGTTTTAAGTAGAGGGTTTCATGCCAAAACAGATTCAACCCGAAGAGTTTGACACAATCATACACGCCATAAGCCTTCACTCAATTGGCACCGGGATTGAAGGTCTATTGACGCAGTCGGGTATTGGCTTAAGTCACCGTACCTTACAGCGACGTCTGGCGCAGCTTGTTGCGTCGGGACGCTTGATAACCGAAGGTGCAGGACGAACGTTACGTTACAAGGCCGCTCCCTTTTCTGCACATCTGGTCGTGTCTCCCGCCAAAATTGAAGTCTCCATGGAATCATATGTCCGGCTTTCACCGGAAGGGGCAGAGATTCGGGATCATGTCCGAAACCCCCGACAGATGCGGGTGCCGGTAGGATACAACCCCGAATTCCTGGCAGCGTATCATCCAAACCAAACATTTTATCTCCCTGACGATTTACGCAGTCAGCTGCGCAAGATCGGCACCCCCGAAGAGGTGGAGCGTCCTGCCGGGACCTTTGCCCGCGATATCCTGAACAGGCTGTTGATCGATCTCTCCTGGGCTTCGTCTCAGCTGGAAGGAAACACCTACAGCCGCCTCGACACCGAGCAGCTGATAGAATACGGCCAGGCTGCCGAGGGGAAGGATGCGGTCGAAACCCAGATGATCCTCAACCACAAAGCAGCCATAGAGCTTCTGGTCAGCGAGGCTGGACAGGTCGGCTTTGACAGGACCACCATACTCAATCTGCATGCGCTCCTCTCGGATGGACTGATGGCTGACCCGCGCGC
>JAYTVV010000106.1:0-4272 GCA_043743795.1 Geobacteraceae bacterium | reverse complement strand
GCATCAGAAATTTTACCCGAGAATCTGAAGCATTGCCCAGTCATATAATATAGCGTCCAGTCATCCGAGTTGTATTCCAATAACTGTAAGAATATCGGTATTGCTTCCGTGAACTTTTGATCTTGCATGAACTCTATCGCTCTATCACGTTGATCAAGCATATTATTCCTCCAATTCTCCATCCACCCAAATGGAACATTTATCCAGTGACCTGTCGTCGAGCTACGCAGCCTTCTGCAACCGCTCCGCCACCCACACCTTAATGATAGACTGCCTTGGGACTCCAAGCCGGTGTGCCTCCTTATCCAGCTGTTGGATCATCCAGACTGGGAAATCCACGTTCACCCGTTTTTGATCCTGCTGCGGTCTGCGGGCTTTGGAAATATCCATGAATTGGGAAATATCTTCGCCATCATCAAACTTGTTATCCAGTTCTTTAGCCTTCATACTGTGCAATCTCCTCTTTCCTGGAACGCCGCACAGAGATAATGCGGATCGACTCACCCCGGTACGTTATGATTCCCGACCATATTTTTCTCTCAATTTGTCCGATCACCAGAAACCGTGCTTCATCACTCGTCTTGAGCAGGATTTCAATATAATCGGGATCGTCCCACAGTATCTGTGCCTGATGAAAATTAATGCCGTGCTTCTCTTGATTGATAACTGATTTTTCAGGATCGAATTCAAATTTCATGGCTTATTTATATACCTTATTTATACCTTATGGCAACCGTTACTGCTCATTCAATATATGATTGACCAGCCACCTGCGCGCGCACGCGTGAACCGGCCAACTACCCTGAATGGTGTGGTTGGCCGTCAAACTAAAGCAATGGTCCTCCCTTACACTATACGTTGCATTACAAGCCTTCATCCTTAGCCAGCTCCAACATTTTATCCAATAATTCTTTAAGCCTCGGGCATTTTTCATACGCAACGTTAGGATTAAGTTTGCCAAACAACTCTTTTCCATTAACCACTTTCTTGTATGACCGCTCTAAGTGGATAAAGGCTCCAACTCACCAGACTTGAAAAGTGCCCCAAGAGAAAATTCTTTCAACCAGTAGTCAAGCTCTTCTCCGCGCAATATTTGCAGCTTGGTTTCACCATTTTCCCATTTTGCAATAGTTGTTGTTGGCTTGGTTGTTCTAAAAGCGTCCAGTAACTGGGGGGAATGAGTTGTAAGAATAACCTGGGAGCAAGTTGCTGCATCAACAGCATACTCTGCAACCAATGGCAGCATTGAAGGATGAAGTCCTGTCTCTGACTCGTCAATGGCAATGACGGGCGCTGGGGATGGACTTGCCTGTTCCGTTAGGTCCGATAACCACATTAAGATCGCCAGGAAGCCAACTTACATTTCTGAGCGATCTAAATCCCTCTATGTCCAAGCGTTTAATTTTCATCTATGCTTGCTCCCTTTTCAAATGTGAGCTTTGCGCAAATGCCACTCGGTTGCTTGTTCAAAGGCATGCCCTGCTCGTAAAATGGTTTCCTCGCTGAACGGTTTGCCGATTAATTGCAGGCCGATCGGGAGACCGGTCGACGAAAAGCCGGCCGGGAGCGACATGGCACACGTGCCGGCCAGATTGACCGGAATGGTAAAAATATCGGATAGATACATCTGCAGCGGATCGTTAATTTTTTCGCCGATCCTGAATGCCGGTGTCGGCGCAACCGGTGTCAGCATGACATCCACGTCGGCAAACGCCTTGGTGAAGTCATTCATAATAAGTGTCCGCACCTTTTGCGCCTTGACGTAATAGGCGTCATAGTAGCCGGATGACAGTGCGTAGGTGCCGAGCATGATGCGTCGTTTGACTTCGGTGCCGAAGCCTTCACTGCGGCTTTTGGTGTACATGTCAAGCAGTCCGTCGGCTTCGGCGCGGTGGCCAAAGCGGACCCCGTCGTAGCGAGCCAGATTGGAGCTGGCTTCAGCCGTGGCAATCAGATAATACGTCGCCACGGCATAGTCCGTATGCGGCAGCGAAATATCAACAAATTCCGCACCGAGGCGCCGGTAGGTTTCTATGGCGGCGTCCATGGCACGCTGCACATCTGGATCGAGGCCGGCGATGAAATACTCTTTCGGGAGGCCGATTTTCAGTCCCTTTACGCCATCTGTCAAAGCAGCGGTGTAGTCCGGAACCGGTGTGTTGACGCTGGTGGAATCTTTAGGGTCGTAGCCGGCAAGAGCCTCCAACATGACTGCGCAGTCAGATACATTTCGGGTTAACGGTCCAACCTGATCCAGAGAAGAGGCATAGGCGATAACGCCGTAACGGGAAACCCGACCGTATGTCGGTTTCAGGCCGACACAGCCGCAGTGCGAAGCCGGTTGCCGGATCGACCCGCCGGTGTCTGTACCCAGTGTCGCAATTGCTTCTCCTGCGGCAACCGCCGCCGCCGAACCGCCTGATGATCCTCCGGGAATACAGGTGGTATCCCACGGATTGCGAGTCGTGCCGTAGGCACTCGATTCATTCGAGGAGCCCATGGCAAACTCGTCCTGGTTCAGCTTTCCGAGCAGTACCGCACCGCGGTCCTGCAGCTTTTCCCAGGATGTAGCGGTGTAGGGTGGAATGAAATTGTTCAAAATGCGGGAACCGCAGGTGGTTCGGATACCTTCGGTTAGAAAAATATCCTTGATCGCCAGCGGTATGCCGGTAAGAAGCTGGCACTCTCCTGATGCAATCCGCCGGTCTGCGGCTTTAGCCGCGCTCAGTGCCTGATCAGGCGTTACTGTGATAAATGAGCCGACCTGTGACTCAACGGATTCGATCCGTTTCAGCATGGCGCTGGTGGCTTCCACAGAAGATATCTGCTTTGTCTTCAGGGCGGAGTGCAGATCATGGATGGTCATATCAAAAATATTCATGGTTAAGTATATCCCCTGCTTTTATTCGATAACTTTGGGTACAGCAAAAAAAGAGCCGGCACGATCGGGCGCATTGGCTAACGCGTTATCCAGGCCGATGGAAGCCCGTACCTCATCATCACGGAACGCATTTTCCATTGGTACCGCATGGGATGTCGGTACGATCCCTTCTGTATTCAACTCATTCAGCTTTTCTACATATCCGAGGATCGCACCCATCTGTCCGGCAAACAGCTCTTTTTCATCGCAGGTGAGTTCCAATCGGGCCAGACGTGCTACGTGCTCGACATTTGCTACCGTCATCTTCATAGTGCCAACTCCGAAAAAAATGATAATTGTCGCGTGGTTCTAACATGAAATCCGTTCCGTTACAACATTGATCAGTTCAATTTATTGTCCGGATAATTTTTCGCTTGACACGATCACACACTTTCAGTAAGTTACACCTCTTCAAAAAAATCATGGCCTGTAGTCTCTACAGGTTGTAACCGTGGGCGGGGAATTTATGAAAACAGAAGTAGCTAAAGCTGAAAATGTAAAACGTGACTGGTACATTGTTGATGCACAGGATGCTGTTTTGGGTCGCCTTTCAACTCAGATAGCAAATGTTCTGCGCGGTAAAAACAAGGCTCTCTACACACCCAGCGTTGATACCGGTGATTTTGTAATCGTCGTAAACGCCGAGAAGATTGCCCTGACTGGCCGCAAGTTAGCCGACAAAATCTATTACAGCCATTCAGGATATGTTGGTGGCTTGAAAGAAATTTCAGCCGGCAAACTGCTTGAAAAGAAGCCAGAAGATCTCATCAAAAAAGCTGTTAAAGGGATGCTCCCCAAGAATAAGCTCGCACGGGCCATGCTCAGCAAGCTGAAAATTTATGCGGGACCAAGCCATCCACATGCAGCACAGTTGCCTAAGAATCTGGCACTTTAATATTCACTAAGGAGAAAACGATATGGCAGCAGTTAGTTTTTATGGAACAGGCAAGCGCAAAACTTCAATAGCTCGTGTTTGGCTTAAGCCTGGTGTAGGTACTTTTACCGTCAATCACAAGACTCTTGATGAATACTTCGGTCGTGAAACTTCCAAGATGGTTGTTCGTCAGCCGTTTGAACTTGTTGAAAAAGTCGGCATTTTTGATGTGTACGTAACTGTCTCTGGCGGCGGCGATACCGGTCAGGCCGGTGCCATCAAGCACGGCATCACCAAAGCTCTGCTGCTGCATGAGCCGGAACTGCGCGGCGTCCTCAAAAAAGCCGGTTTCATCACTCGCGACTCACGCATAAAAGAACGTAAAAAGTACGGCAGGAAAGCAGCCCGCGCCCGCTTCCAGTTCTCCAAGCGTTAATCGTTGGATTAAACCAGACTGGTATATGCAAGGGGAAATCCG
>JAYTVV010000105.1:0-10363 GCA_043743795.1 Geobacteraceae bacterium | reverse complement strand
AATGATGGCCGGCGGTATGGTCAGCCAGGTGCAGGCAGCTGGTAACCGGGCCGCGCATGACGTGGAAGATCCTGCCGGCAGGGCTTCGGCCATGCAGCGCAATGTCACGGCAATGCCGACCCAGGCTTGGAGCAACGAACACAGCTTCCAGGCCAGACAGGCGCAGTCGTTGGTAGGGATGTCAGGCAAAACCACGGCATCGAGCGACATGATCCGGGATTTCGGGATGGATTTCTCCAGTCGTATGAATGCTGATAGTGAGTTGGGAAGGTCTATCGGTTTCGGCGGCACCGGCAGGGCCATGCGGGAAGGTGGTCTGTCGTCGGCCTATGACCTGAAATCATTCGATGGTCGCTTGGGACTCGACAAGTCGGCAGCGGTAAAGGATGTGGTCTCCGACAGCTACGGTGGTGACACGCAGTCCTTTGCGAAGATGGGTGTTGCCAATGACCGGGCACTGGCCAATGTCTTTGGCTCCGGCGAAAACTATGCAGGGTTCCTGACCGCCAACATGGACAAGAGTGTCGGTCAACTGCAGGGGGAAATGGGGGCCTTTGCATCAGCCAAGTCGCTCGGTTTTAATGGGAACTGGCGTGAGTTCAACGCCATGCGCTCGGAAGTTACCGCCCTTGGAGACTTTGCCAATGCCGATGCAGTGAACAGGATTGCCGATACCTACGGGATATCGTCTGGACAGCTTATGCAGATGAATGCCCAGTTCCAGCAGGGTAAGCACGCTTCAGAGGCTGCAGGACTCTCGAATCAAATGGGTGGACCGGTAGCTGCCGGTATGGAAGCTGGTCGTGTCGTGGCAACGGAAACCGGCGGCAAGATCCAGGGAATCTATGCGGGAGGCGGTTACGAAAATTACCAGCGTCTTGCCAGCAATGACGTATCGGGACGGATCGCCCGTAATGACTTGGTTCACGCGGCAGCAGATCAGATGGTTGGCAGGATTGCACCGCAGCTCAAGAGTAATCCGGAGATGTATCAGAACGGTCACCTGACGGAACGCGGCTTCGCCGAGATGCAGAAGGCGATGGAGGGGCAGAACATCAACTTTACGACTGCCGACGGAAAGAGTGCCGTCAATGTCGGCATGGATGGCGGCATTGTCAACTCATCCGATTCCGGTACCGTGGCAAAAGGTGACAGGGGGCAGGCACTTGAACTTCAAAAGCAGCTCAGGGCTGCCGGTTTCCAGAGTGCTGCAGCCCATGTCTCCAAGCTGTCCGGCCAGGCGTTCGATTACAAGGCTGATTACGACCGAAATGGCAATCTTGCATCGTTTTCCGTTGACCAGGGTGGCCGGGTGCAAAAATTTGATCTCGGTCAGAGTAAATCCGGGACTGATATCGAACGTATGGATCGGAACGTTTCAACCACTGACAAGGGGGTGCGCAAGACGGTCGGAGATTTCATCAAGACGGGTTACGAGAACCAGTCGCTCAATGTCTCGCGGAAGTCCGGAAGCTACATGATCCAGGCCGGTGGCAAGCAGATGATGGTCAATGGCGACTGGTATTACGGTAAGAATGAAAAAACCGGCAATATGGAGGTGGTCGGCGGATCGTTCTCCAACGGCATGGACGGCAATGTGCTGATGTACGCCAAGGATAAGGATGGCAATCTGCATTACTCCCAGGTTCAGGGGAAGATGGATAAGAGCGGGAATCTTGTTGCGGGTCAGCGGTCTGAAATTACTGAAGACCAGTTTGTTCAGTCATCGCAGCAGGGGGCGGCGGTTGTCAGTACGAGATCAGGTGGCGGGATTACCGGGAGTGTTCGAGCTGATGGCGGGGTCAAGGCGGATTATTCGAGCTCTCAAGTGGTCGGCACGAGGGTTGAGTCACGGCAGAATCTGGCTGGCAGTGCGGCGTCGCAGGATTTCAGGGATGGCAGGTCAATTGACGCCGGGACGGCGGCTACAACAATTGCAGTTGGTCAGGGTGCGTTGCATGAGACTGCGGGAATAGTTGGGGATGTAACCACTGTGACAGCTCCCAATCGTGCCATGATCAAAAATAGGGAAGCAAAAGAAGCAGCGGCAATAAAAGCTGAAGAAGTCACAGTTCGCGAATCTGCGAGAGTTATGGAAAATCGGGTTCAACAGCAAACTCAGAGAACAGGGAAAATTCTTCAGCAACAGAGCAAAACATCGAATCTACCAAAAGGCCCTGGGCCAGCACCGCTCAGAAGAGGAAAATAGGCAATGATGGGAAAGAAAATTTTACTGGTCAATGATGGGATCATCACACTTGTCAGCGAAGATTTTTGTAATCGCGAAAAAAACGGCAATTCTGAAATTGAGCTTGCTCTTGCTGATTTTGGAGCAATCTTGACATTGGAAGGGTATCAATTTTGTTTGCCGTCTGATGTGTTATCTCACTTGGAAAAGACAGATGGAGCGAACATCTACTTCTATGTGTCGTCACCATATGATCTGATAGCCGAATATCAAGGCTGCATTTCCCTTGATAGGGACGAAATATTAAAGCTGAAAGGTGCTTTGGAATATAATCAGCGTTTATGATGATCACTATTGTAAAGAAACCAGTAGCGCCACTCCTCGTCACTATTGTAGTGGCTTGATCTTTTTTCAGTGCTCGTATATCCGTATTTCAGAAGTGGCCAAAGCGATAGCCCTCTCATTGTCCCTGCAAACAGACGAACCGGGATACGGTCAAGACAACAATACAAAAATGCCAATATGGCAATTACTGTCAAACAGTACCAAAATGCAGTTAAGAAAATAGCACCGACAATTCCTCCGGTAAGAGCACAGGGAAGAACAGTCCAGAAAACCGATTTACCGATCGCCACTATCTTTCGTTCCACAATTGTTCTCCCCTTTCTTTGACGGTCTACCTTCAATTGGAATTCAAGGTTAGTTTGAACAGCTTTAATTTGATTGTCAACTCTATTTTACAAACAAAAAGCCATCATATCAGTGTGTTGCAGCATTCTGTTCTAAGTGGACTGAGTGTATGATCTTGTCTCGTTTTCTGACGGTGAATAGAAGACTGGAACCTATAAGTACGATACGTGAGCTTCTCGACATAATAGCAAGTTTGTTGTATTGTCCGGTTCATGCAACCTTCCGACGTCATTCAATCATTTATTCAACGATGGGAAGCCTCCGGCGCCGCCGAACGTGCTAATTACCAGCTGTTCCTCTCAGAGCTATGCGAACTCCTTAATGTCACGCGACCTGAACCGACACGTCCGGACGACCGGGATAATACCTATGTCTTCGAGCGTAGTGTCACCTTCCGCCATGGCGATGGCAGCACCAGCAATGGCCGGATTGACCTCTATAAGCAGGGGCATTTTGTCTGCGAGGCAAAGCAGGGAAGTGATCAACCCGGCGAGAAGTCGCCTTTGGCTGTCAACGAGGAGGGTGTGCGATGGCAAACCGCCAAGCGAGGCACCGCCGTACGTGGCACCAAGGGATGGGATCTGGCCATGGTCAAGGCCAAGGGACAGGCCGAACAGTATGCCCGCGCCCTGCCGTTGAATGAAGGCTGGCCCCCCTTTCTTGTTATAGTTGACGTTGGTCACGCTATCGAAATCTACAGTGAATTTTCCTGTACCGGCAAGCCCTACCTGCCGTTTCCTGATCCCCGTTCACACCGCATTCTGCTGGCAGACCTGGAAATCCCCGAAATACGCGAGCGATTACGCCTGGTCTGGAATGATCCGCACGCACTTGACCCAGCCAAGCACAGCGCCAAGGTCACACGGCAGGTAGCCGACCGACTTGCACTTCTGGCCAAGTCTTTTGAGCAGTCCGGGCATTCCGCAGAGAAGGTCGGTAACTTCCTCAAGCGCTGTCTGTTCACCATGTTTGCCGAGGACGTTGGACTAATTTCTCACAAGAGCTTTACCGAACTGCTGGAGAGCCTGCGCGGCAAGGCCGAGACCTTTGCCCCCATGGCAGAGTCGCTCTGGAGCACCATGAAAACAGGCGGTTTCTCGCCGGTTCTGCGTGAAAAACTGTTGCGCTTCAACGGCGGCCTGTTCGAGGATGCCGAAGCATTACCCGTTGGAGAGGAACAACTTGCATTACTGATTGCTGCCAGCAAAGCCGATTGGCGTGATGTTGAACCGGCCATCTTCGGCACGCTGCTGGAACGAGCCCTTGATCCTCACGAACGCCACAACTTGGGAGCGCACTACACCCCCCGCGAGTACGTCGAACGCCTGGTACTCCCCACCGTGATCGAACCGTTGCGTGCCGAGTGGGATTCCATTTTGGCCGCCGCAGTTACTCTGAACACTCAAGGCGACAATCCCGGAGCCATCGCCCTGGTCAAGGGATTCCATCGCAAACTGTGTCAACTTAGAATTTTGGACCCGGCCTGTGGCAGTGGTAACTTCCTCTACGTTACTTTTGAACACCTCAAGCGCCTGGAGGGTGAGGTGTTGAACGCTCTGGAAGGCTTTGGCGACAAGCAGGCTGACCTGGAGTTGGCCGGCTTAACGGTTGACCCTCATCAGCTTTTGGGGATCGAGGTAAATCCCCGTGCTGCGGCTATTACCGATATGGTGTTATGGATTGGCTACTTGCAATGGCACTTCCGCACTCGCGGTGAAGTCATGCCGCCTGAGCCGGTCATCAAGAAGTTCAGCAACGTAGAGTGCCGGGACGCTGTGCTTGCTTATGATGGGACAGAACCAGTCCGTGATGCCGACGGCAAACCGGTCACCAACTGGGACGGTCGCACATTCAAAATCCACCCGATTACCGGAGAACAGGTGCCCGACGAGGCCGTTCAGGTACAGGAACTACGCTACCTGAATCCTCGCATTGCAGCATGGCCGGAAGCCGATTATGTGGTGGGGAACCCGCCGTTCATTGGTGCATCTACTATGCGCCGCGCCTTGGGTGACGGCTACGTGGACGCCCTGCGCAAAGCCTGGAAAGATGTGCCTGACTCGACCGATTTCGTCATGTTCTGGTGGCAACATGCCGCTGAGTTAACTCGAAAAGGCAAGCTGCTACGCTTTGGCTTCATAACCACGAACAGTTTGCGTCAGGCGTTCAATCGACGAATTCTGCAACAGCAGTTGACAGCCAAACCAGCCCTGTCGCTAGCTTTTGCCATTCCCGATCACCCTTGGGTGGACTCAGCAGATGGTGCTGCTGTCAGGATTGCTATGACTGTGGGTAAGCCCGCTATTGAAGGAGATGAAGGGACGCAAGCCACTGTTGTCGAAGAGCGAGAAGGCGCCGGTGAAGGACTTTCTGTGGAGCTGTTGACGCGAAAAGGTATACTCCATGCTGATCTGTCTGTCGGGGCAAATGTTGCCGGTACCGTGCCACTGTTGGCAAACGGAGGGTTGGCAAACAGAGGCATGCAACTAATCGGGTCCGGCTTCATCGTGACGCCAGAAGAGGCAGACAATCTAGGGTTAGGACGCATACCCGGACTTGAGAATTACATCCGTCACTATCGTAACGGTCGTGACCTAACAGCCACCCCGCGCGGAGTGTTGGCGATAGACATGTTTGGTCTCTCTGTCGATGAGGTTCGCACCCGTTTTCCAGAGGTCTACCAGTGGGTGTCCGAGCGGGTAAAGCCTGAACGAGACCAGAACAACCGAGCGGGATATCGGGAGAACTGGTGGGTCTTTGGTGAGCCACGTAAAGACCTGAGATCTGCACAAAACGGACTACCTCGCTTTGTAGCTACAGTGGAGACGGCCAAACATCGTATTTTTGTGTTCCTCGATCAGAACATCCTTCCGGACAACAAGCTTGTAGCTATTGCGAGTGATGATGCTTTTATGTTGGGGATACTCTCCAGCAGACTGCATGTTGTCTGGGCGCTAGCAACTGGTGGATGGCTGGGTGTCGGCAATGATCCAGTTTATGCTAAGACTCGCTGTTTCGAGACGTTTCCGTTTCCAACCGTAAACGATGACAAAAAGCAAAGGATTCGTAGCATCGCCGAAGAGCTGGACTCCCACCGCAAACGGCAACAGGAACGGCACTCTGGTCTGGGACTGACCGATATGTATAACGTGCTAACCAAGTTGCGTACCGGCGAAACTCTGACCGCCAAGGAGAAAACAATCCACGAGCAAGGACTGGTGTCTGTCCTGCGGCAACTACATGACAATTTGGATGCCACCGTTGCTGATGCCTACGACTGGCCTGCCAATCTGACTGACGAGGAAATCCTGGAGCGAATCGTTTCCTTAAATGCCGAGAGAGTGCGGGAAGAAGCCCAAGGTTTGGTCCGGTGGCTGCGTCCCGAATACCAGAAACCCCAAGGGGAACAGCCTGCCGTTCAGACCGGCATGGAGCTGGGAGAAGAGGACGTGGCAAATCTGGTCACCTCCCCCAAAAGTAAGGCACAATGGCCGAAAACCTTGCCTGAACAGGTGCAGGCAGTTCGTACCGCACTGGTGACAGCAGCCAGGCCGGTCACCGCCGAGGCCGTTGCCCGAACCTTCTTGCGTGCGCGGACGGATAAGGTTGGGGAATTGCTGGCCACCCTTGCGGCCATAGGGCAGGCCCGCGAGGTCGCCCCGGGCACTTACGCAGCCTAAGCATAAACAAGCACTGTTCGACAAGGAGTACCAATGAATCCAAAAGTATTCATCAGTCATGCAAGCGAAGATAAAGAGAGGTTTGTACTTGGATTCTCTCAGAAGCTTCGAGAAAATGGAGTGGATGCTTGGCTAGATCGATGGGAGATGCTGCCTGGTGACAGCCTTGTAGACAAAATCTTCGAGGAAGGAATCAAGAACGCAAAGGCCGTCATTGTGGTACTCTCCAGCAACAGTGTTAGCAAAAAATGGGTACGAGAAGAGCTCGATGCTGCAATGGTAAAGCGAGTCAATAAGGGTAGTTTACTTATTCCTATCGTTCTGGATGACTGCGAGATACCGGAATGCCTCCACTCGACTATTTGGCAGAAGGTCACGGATCTGGATAACTACGACGAACCCTTCAGCAGAGTTATAAACGCAATATTTGAACATCGAGAAAAACCCACATTGGGTGAAGTGCCCGAGTTTGCTAAGGCTACGATAAGTCTGGTCCCGGGACATACCAAAACAGACAGCATTGTCCTCAAGCTTGCCTGCGAGAAGGGGCTGGCACAGGATTCTATGTTTGCTGTAGACACACCATATTTAATCGAAGAAACACAGAAGATAGACATCTCCGAAGAAACAACATGGGAATCTATCGAAGTGCTGGATCAAGACGGTTTGGTGGAGCTCCAAAGAGTTTTGGGAGGACCTCCGCCATACATGAAAATAACACCACTTGGGTTGGAGAACTTTGCTAAGGCGTATATTGCAGATTATGAGGAAATGAAATCCCAAGTCGTTTCGTGCGTTGTCAATAATGATATGGATGATGCTTCATCTATTTCCGCAAAACTTGGAAAGCCGGTTTCTTTGGTGGAGCATGTCTTCTTTTTGCTAGAATCAAATGGCTACGTAAAAATAATTCAAGAAATGGGTAGTCGTCAGCAGATATATAATGTTTCACAAAAGCTGAAGCGCCTACTTCAATCATAGAGAGGTTTTGCTATGGCACGAAAGAAAACCAGCCCAGTCGAAGACCTTGTCATTGTCATAAGCAAGCTCCCGTGGTGGATAGGAGTCGCCCTGGCCCTTGTGTCCTACGTGGTGCTGCACTCGATGGCCTCTCGCCCCATGCTACCCACATCCGCAACACCTGGACAGATGGGAGACGCTGCGGTAAGAAGCCTCACGACTACGCTTGCAATGTTTGGCCAGTTCGTGCTGCCGATTGCCTTTGGCTTCGGGGCTCTGCTTTCCGGAATTTCAGCACTACGCCAAAAGAAACTCTACGATAACGTAGCGAATCGACCTGGTGTTGCTTCTCTGAATGAGATGAGCTGGGGGGACTTTGAACGTCTGGTGAGTGAATATTACCGGCGCAACGGATTTCAGGTGACACGTGAGGGTGGCAACGGTCCTGATGGAGGCATTGACCTGGTTCTCCGGCAGAAAAGCGAAACGTATCTTGTCCAATGCAAACAGTGGAAGGCCTACAAAGTTGGCGTGCAACCGGTGCGGGAGTTTTATGGTGTGATGACAGCTCGTGGTGTTGCAGGTGGATACTTTGTGACGTCCGGTGATTACACCGGCGAGGCGAAAACTTTTGCCAATGGACTCAATATCACTCTCATTGACGGTCGCAAGCTACGCGAGATGATAGATGTTGCCAACAAAACGATTGCGGTATCAGCACCATCACCAGTTCTTACGCCCGCGCCGCCACAACCAGCATCGACACTGCCTGTTTGTCCAAAGTGTAGTTCAGAAATGAAAAAACGTGTGGCACGCCAAGGTGCAAATGCAGGCAACGAATTCTGGGGATGTGTCGCATATCCCAAGTGTAACGGCACAAGGCCAGTGATGGATGCGCTATGATATCAGAAATATATTCCAGGCTCTGAACAGGCAACTATAGTGTGTGGGCGCTTCGTAACAATCATACCGCCAGAAGAACTGGCAAATATTTTCGGCCTTATAGAGGCTCCAAAACTCGAACCAAGGTACAACGTCGCTCCTACACAGAATGTTGGTGTGGTCCGCTGCTGTGACGATTCAAACCACAAGCAGTTTGACGTGTTAAAGTGGGGATTCGTGCCGAATTGGTCCAAAGACCAGAGCTTCGGCAGCCACCTGATCAACGCCCGAAGCGAAACTGTGGCCGAGAAACCCACCTTCCGCCATGCCATCAAGTACCGCCGCTGTATCATCCCCACCTCCGGCTTTTTTGAATGGTTGCGACATGATAGTCGCATGTGTGATTGCCCGGCAGAGCGATCTGGCCGGACCTGCCGTCCCATCGGCAGTACCCTACGAGGTATGGCGACGAGGAAACGAGTCGTCTAAAAGTCCTCGGACAATGTAGCTTGCTGTTATCAAATGACGGGTAACTATGAAGAGGATATGCAATTGAACGATTCCACCGAGGACGATCACCGCGCACGCTCCAACTTTATTCGGGGATATGTGCAGCAATCACCTGATTCCGATATCGCGTCATCCGTATTTTCCAGAAAGCCTCCCAAGAGAATCGTGCAGTTTTGGAACGACCTGGACCGTTTGCCTGGAGACGTTAAAGATTGTCTCGAATCATGGAGAAAGGTTGAGGAGCAGGGCTTTGAATTAGTCTTATTCGACGAGCGCAAAGCAGGAGAATTTATTCACCGAAAACTGGGGCCACGTTACAAGAACGCGTACGACAAATGCTATCATCCTGCAATGCAGTCTGATTTTTTTCGGCTCTGCTATATCCTCGTGGAGGGTGGGTGCTATGTGGATGCTGATGATGTTTATCACGGCCATCCTATCCAACATCTCTTCATCGACGGGCGACTAAAAATTCAGCCTCTATGCTACGACATGTCAACGAATGAAATGGTGCCGCCATCAGTATTCACTAAACCGGGGGCGAACGACTCTAACTGGATATTTTACTTTAATAACAACCCTCTTATTGCAGTTTGTGCACACCCACTCATTGAACGGGCACTTGCAAGGGCCACCTTAGCTCTTGAGAGTGATATTGCGGACGAGTTGCCAGACATCCAGTCGACAACCGGGCCCGGAAATTTGACGAAAACAATTTTCGATGCTGCAACAAAGAACGGCGAGACAAGGAAAATTTTAGTTGTTCTTTGCGATTGGGATAACATTGCCACCAGCAAATGGCCTCTCAGCTATAGGAACGACGAAAGGAACTGGAGACTCTCGGACCGAAGGGAATATCGACGAGCTATTCTACAAAATGACAAGGAAGTGGCATGAACCTCTGCAAACCCTTACTAGCACCTTCGAAGCTTCTGTATGGAATCGCTATGAGATGTCGAAGGCTACTGCCAAGGCAAATCTCCAAGACATTCGGCTTTTCCACTCCGGATGAAGGGCCTAAGATAGGGCGGATCTATGTCATCAATCTCGATCGCCAACCAGCTCGTTTGGCCGAGATGGAAAAGGAGCTAAGACACGTGCTGGATTGGTCTGGAGATGAGCTTTGGAATCTAACTGAGCGGTATGCCGCCGTCGATGCCAATCGCTTTATTCAGGAACCGCTAAAAGATGCCGACATTGATCCAATTTATACACTCGGAGATCAGCTCTTCGTAGAGCCCCAACCGCTAGCTCTACCCACCCGGCTAGAACTCAATTCTCCGATCCGAATGAGTCGACCAGAGATTGCAGTTGCTCGCTCACACATCGACGTCTGGCGACAGGTTGCGGCGAGTAACCATGAGTACGTTCTCGTCCTTGAGGACGATGTGTGGTTTCGATCCGGGTTTGCCCCACATCTGGACCAAGCGTGGGCCGAAATCGAGGCCGAAGG
>JAYTVV010000104.1:0-2618 GCA_043743795.1 Geobacteraceae bacterium | reverse complement strand
AGCTAAAAAAAGAACTTGGGGAGCTTTAACCGGCGGCTGGGTTCCCCATGACATTCGCGATGCCGTTGTCGATTACACCAAGGAATGGAGCGACAAAGCAGAGATTCCGCTGAGGCTCTTCATATCCTGGCTGGTTGTCTCAAAGAGCAAATTTTACACCTGGGTCGAGCGATACGGCAAAGCTAACGAACACAACGCCCCCATCCCTCGCGACTTCTGGCTTGCCTTCTGGGAGCGAGAAGCCATCATCAAGTTTGCTCTGGACAACCCGCTTGAGGGGTACCGGCGGCTGACCTTCATGATGTTAGATCAGGACATTGTCGCCGTCAGTCCTTCCAGTACCTGGCGCGTTCTTTCAAAAGCAGGAATGCTTCAGAAGTGGAATCAGAAACCATCTTTAAAAGGAACCGGGTTCGTTCAACCGCTGTTGCCCCATGAACACTGGCATGTAGATGTTTCTTACCTCAATATACGCGGCACTTTTTACTACCTGTGCAGCTTTCTTGATGGATGTAGCCGCTCCATCATCCATTGGGAGATCAGAGAGCAAATGACCGAACTGGACATAGAAATCATCCTTGAGCGTGCCAAAGAGAAATACCCTGCTGCACGACCACGGATCATTTCCGATAACGGTCCGCAGTTCATATCCAGAGATTTCAAGGAATTCATCCGGATCTCCGGAATGACCCATGTACGGACGTCGCCGTTCTATCCGCAGTCAAACGGCAAGCTGGAGCGATTCCATAAGACAATAAAGACAGAATGCATCCGTCCGAGTGTCCCGCTTTCTCTTGACGATGCCCGTCGGATAGTTGAAAAGTACATTGAGCACTACAACAACGTCAGGCTACACAGCGCCATTGGCTATGTGACACCTACAGACAAGCTGAATGGCAGAGACAAAGAAATATTCAAAGAGCGAGACAGGAAGCTTGAAGAAGCCAGAGAACTGAGAAAACAAAAACGACAACAAGCCTTCCCTGAAATCAGACCTTCAGGGGAAGCTGACTTACCCTTAGATCAAGCGGCCTGAAAGTCCAATTCCGACTGAGGCGTTACATAAATGTTTGCTGCATGTATTGCAAAATGTTTAATGAGGTCTATAATTAACTGTTCATTACAATCAACCTGGAGGGTGCAATGGTTTTATATATTGTTCGCCACGCTGAAGCGGTAGCGGGAAGTGACAACTTGAAGGACGAGTGGCGCTACTTGACTGAAAAGGGGAGAGTGACTACTAAAAGAATGAGTGCATCAATAGCCAGGATCAGTCCTAAACCACGGCTGGTCATTTCCAGTCCCTTGACCCGTGCGGTACAGACGGCTGAAATAATCGCTGAAAAGACATGCCGCAAAAATGTGATTGTTGCAAACGGGTTTCTTCTTCCGGGAGCTGACATTAGCGAGCTAATTGATTGTCTGAAAGGGTGCAAGGATGCCAAGTGTGTTATGCTGGTTGGCCACGAACCACAGCTTGGTACATTGATTGCTGCTTTGCTTGGCCGTGAGGATGGTACGGCCTCTCTGAAAAAGGGGGCCTGTGTGGCTTTAAAAGTCGATCCGGAAAAGAGAGACAGGCTGGCCGATTTTCTTTGGTGTCTGGCCCCTGGCAAGAAGAGAACTATATCTTTCAAAAAAGCCTTTTCCCAACGGTAGCCTGAACAGATGATACCAAAATCTGCACTATTGTGGACTGCTCAGGCAACAATTATGAAACAGTTCAGAGGAGTATTCTTTGCTCAGTGGGAAGAGTTGCTTCGATTGAGGCGTGTTGCCATCAAAACCTCCGACCAGGATGGCATCCATGACCTGAGAGTCGCTTCGCGTCGTTTAAGGGCTGTTTTGGAACTGTTTATCCATTTGCGCCAAAAAGCGCGAAAACCGAGCTGAGAAAAAGTTTCCGTGAACTTACCCAATTATTGGGTGGCTTACGCAATATAGACGAGGCTCTAATTTTCTTTCAGTCTCGAGCAAGATCTGATGTTTCAGCCGATAAAAATATTTTTTTCAATCTTTCCAAACTTCGTGCCAAAGAATTGAAGCGTATTGATAAGGCGCTCAAGGCGTTCGACTATCGTCATCTTAACCGGGTAGTACGTAAAATAATTGCGGGATTGAACGAGGAGTCTATCGAAAAGCGAATCAGCACCTCTCTCTTTGCCTATTTCTCTGATGTTTCAATCAGGCATTTTCTGCGGATACACCGGTTGCTGACAGCCTCAACTGCACCTGAAAATCGTTTGTCACGTCACGCTCTGCGCATAGCAATCAAGAAATGGCGTTATTTCTTTGAAATAATTTCTCAGGTGCTGGGTCGTGATTACGCTCATATTCAGGAGCTGCTAAAGGAGTATCAGTCCGTTCTGGGGCAAATGAACGATATTACGGTGTTCAAAACCCTGATCAGTAATCTGGAACTACCACCTAAAGAGCGGAAATATGTCAAGTCGATCCTTTTGGCAGAGGATGCCATCTTGCTGGAGAATTTTACGAAGCTTATCGAACGGAAACCGCTTGTTTATACATTCCTGATGCAAGAGGGCACATGAAAAAAAAGCGCATCGCCGCAATAGATATTGGTAGCAATTCCATTCGCTGTATCATTGCAGAAGTTT
>JAYTVV010000103.1:0-9332 GCA_043743795.1 Geobacteraceae bacterium | reverse complement strand
CCCCATCTTCGTTGGCTCGTCTTCGTCTCCTCAGCATACTGATGTATGCCTTCGTTGACTCAATCCTTGCCGCCTTGATGGCATCTTTGATTTGAAATTTGAATTAGATACTGTATACAGATTTTCCGGTATACAGTATTGGCTGTGAATCAAGAGCGCATTATACTCGCCCAATGATTTTACCTGGTATCAGGGGGGCTTGATTCTATGTGCAAAAAACTTTTTATCGCTGCGACAGGACAACACTGCGGAAAAACCACTATCAGCCTTTCTCTGATGCACCTGGCTCTGCAGCGCTACAACAGGGTTGCCTACATCAAGCCTCTCGGTCCGAAATGCCAGGAATTCAAAGGTATTGTGGCCGACAAAGACGCCGTCCTGATGGCCCGGGTTTTCGGTCAGGAAGAACGTATTGCGCTGATGTCCCCTCTGGTGCTGGGGAAAGGGGCGACCCGAAGCTTTCTGGATGGGACGCTCTGCCGGGAATGGGCGGCGGAAAAAATCAAGACTGCCTGCTCCGAGCTTGAGTCGCAGTGCGATCTTCTGTTGATCGAAGGGGCCGGACATGGCGGAGTCGGCTCGGTCATAGGGCTGAACAATGCCGATATGGCCAGGTTGCTCAACGCTCCGGTTATGATGGTGGCTGGAGGAGGTATCGGCAACGTTATCGATTCGGTACGGTTGAATATGGCGCTCTACCGGCAGGAAGATGTTGATCTGCGCATGGTGCTGGTCAACAAGCTGATTCCTGAAAAACGGGATGACTCGCTTGGATATCTGGAGAAGTATTTCGGCCCGAAAGGGATCATTGTTGGCGGTGCCTTTGATTATTCGCCGGTACTGGCTAACCCGACTCTGCAAAATATTGCCAAACTTCTCGATTATCCGCTGCATGGTGATGTGGGCGAGCGCCAGCGCATTGTTCACAATGTTCAGCTAGGCGCTGCGGCTTCCCAGAAGGTTGTCGACAACCTGAGAGAGTCTTCTCTGCTGATTACCAACAGTTCACGGGATGAACTGCTGGTCACGCTTTCCTCGCTCTACAACATCCCGGCATTCCACCGCCAGATTGCCGGGATTGTCATTCCCGGTCATGCGCCGGTTTCGGCCATTACACAACGTATTATTGACGATAGCGGCATCCCCCATATTCGTGTCGAACAGGCCACTGCCGACGTTTTTAAAACCCTGACCGGGCACGTCTCCAAAATATCAGCTGAGGATACGGAGAAAATTTCTTTGATAACGAGCCAAGCGGAACAGGTAATTGATTTCACAGCCATTGAACAAATTTTGTAATCCGCTGGCCACCGCCTGCATTCCCCCCATAGTGCAGAAGGTGATGATTGCATGCTTGCGATTTCATAGACAAAGATTCTATACTGTTTTCGTGAAGTATCTTGAAATACCTGTCGAAAGGAGAACAAAATGAAAGCACTTACATTTTTGGCTGAAGTCATTTTGTTGCTGATTACCATGGTTTTATTTTCTTCTTCTCCTTCCTTTGCCGATGGCGACAGCAATTCGGATGTAAGAAAGAGTTGGGACGCTGCCAGGGTTTATCTGCCGGGAAATAAAAAATATACAACACCGGATAAGGTTGTTGTTGAGAAGCCTTTGCCGGTGGTTATCTACATCCATGGCTGTACCGGTTTTACGAGTGAAAGCTTTTCCTGGGGTGATTACATCAAAGATCTTGGTTATATTGCGGTGCTTCCTGACAGTTTTGCCCGCCGCAGTGAATCAAATTGTGACCCTAAGACAAAGAAAGGCGGGACTTTCCCGAAGGCACATGCAATGCGTCTGGAAGAGATTAGCTATGCCTTTGAACAGGTCAAAAACAGTCCGTGGGCGGACGCTCAAAATGTGTTTCTCATGGGACACAGCGAGGGGGGCATTGCAGCGGCTCGAACCAGACTGGAGGGTTTCAGCGGCATCATAATTTCCGGGTGGAGATGCACCAACACGAAAAACGCCGGTTTCGACGGTATCTTTGCACCAATTGAAACCCCGGTTTTGACACTGGAATGGAATCGTGATGATTGGCAGAACGATACTAACAAGGGGTCGTGCACTAATAAGTTTGGTGAGCGAAAGAAAGCACATCAGGTCCTGTTTCCGGGAAACGGTCACAATGTGTATGAGCAGCGCGCGGCGCGTGAGGCTGTTACCCTTTTTCTCAAGGAAAACATTCAGCCGCAGAAATAAAACCGTGGCTTTGAAAGATATCAACCCATTAGTCACCCGACCGCTGCCGACATCCGTTTGGGAAATTACAAAATACGTAAGAAGGCTGCAACGGCCAGGAAAACAAGCAGTCGATGTCCGATAAGGACGGAAGCGCCGAGTTTGTGCTGATGCTGCAGTCTGCCGAGCACGACCCACGAAAACAGCCCACCCAGAATAAGAAGTGGATAAATGAGCAGGCGGAGTGTCCCCAGTTCCGGCGTCAACTGTGCCGCATCGAGCCAGCTGTCCAGCCCTGTCACCGAAATAACCAGCGGGACAAGCTGTGCTCCCCCTTCGACCAACGCTCTGAAATAAATCATGAAAAGCCCGGAAATTGCCAGCGGAAGATAGGCAAGCCCGCAGATGGTAAACACGGGTTTCCAGCCGGCACCACGGGTTGATGTTGATGCGAGCAGTGCGGCACCGGTAAATGCTGCCACGATGCAGAGCGCCAGCACAGACTCGTTCCAGTTCCACAGAGTGTGCGGAAACACCTCCATGGTACGTCCTGCCAGCAGTGGGGTCCCCTTGGCGGCGATGATGACCCCTGTCAGAGTTACGCTGAAGAGCGCCTCGTAAAATCCCCGACGTGCCTTGTTGAATAATCCCCACGCCGGATTGCGCAGGTCGAGCTGCATGGAGTGGTGCGGGCAGTTGCGCACGCAGTTGAGGCACAGTACACAGTGGTCCGAATTGTCGATGCCGGTGGGGTGAAGCCCCATCGGACACCCTTTTTCTTTGACACAGTCGTCAACCCTGCATCTGCTTACGCATACGTTGTGATTGCTGTGCATTTCAAGCAGCGAAATCCGCGAAACGAGACTGACAATCCTGCCGAGAGGGCAGAGGAATTTGCACCAGCCACGCCGACCGATGACCACATCGGCAGAAACAGTGGCTGCGAGCAGGCCGGCCAATAAAAGCCCGGTGGCAAACGCCCGGGAGAACATTCCGGTGGCCTGTTCAATCAGCAGGATGAAGATCAGACCGGTGAGACTGATGGCCGGTCCCCCGCGCCGCAGCCATTTCATCGGTTCGTGGGTCACCCGGCTTTTGGCACCGACAAACTCACCAATAGCTTCCAGCGGACAATAACTGCACCACCCCCGCGCAATCAGGAATGCCGTCAACAGCAATGCCGGCCACCACAGTGTCCAGACCGCCAGGTTGGCAGGATTGTCAACAGATGGCCCCACCAGGGTGTAGAGCATTATCAGCAGAAACAGCGGTACGGTACTCCAGCGCAGTATGCGGGGAAAATCCGGGTGCCGGGCAAGCTTTTCGATCAGCGGGATTGTCAGCAGATTGAAACGCCCGTCCCCAAACGGCTGCCCTTGAAGGAAAACGTGCTCGGGAAGGATCTCCTCGTCATTGCAGACCACAACAGCTCGACTGATAACCTGATACAGCTCGCTGCCGTTAAGCGGCCAATCGTGGCCGACCAGAAGGTTGAGGGCGTCCTGTGAAATGCGCCGTACCTGTTTGTGATGTTTGGCATTGAGGTTCTTCAACAGGCTGCGGGCTATAACCGGAACATCCTTTTTACGCTCCCTCAACGGGGCCATAACCACTGTTTCGTCTTTCAGCTTCCCGTAGAGACGTGCGTTAAATGTTCCGCATGCGACCAGCGGCTCCAATGCTTCACTGCTGGTTGCGATGATTCTGACCCGGGCACTCCGCTGTCTCGTTTCTCCCCGCCTGGTGAACAAGCCGCTTTCCATGAAATTGACCAGCTGCTCCTGAACTGTCGCTGCCAGACAATCAATATTGCGCAGAATGATATCACCGCCAGCCGCAAGTTCCAGCATACCGCGGCGAACCCGCCGGGCATAGACGGCACCGTCCGGTGCATGGCCGAACAGTGCCGCTTCCTGGGCGATTTCCAGCAGCACGCCGTCACGTGCCATGGTGGTATCTATGTTTCCGGTGCCGATAATGGGCGGAGGTGAGGAACAGTCGAGAAACAGGACCGGACAGGATGTGTCGCTGTGGAAATGTATCAGTCGGGCGGCGAGGTCTTTCCAGGTTCCCGGTTCACCCAGAATCAGGACATGCCGGTTTGTTCTGCCAAGACGTTCAAGACGTTCATTCAGGGCGCGTACCCAGGGAGAACTGCCGGGGAACTCACCAAATTCAGGCAGAAGCTGCCAGCCGATGACGTTGTTGATTACCTCGCGATGCTCCCGCTCCTCCCGTTGATGACGCTGTGCCCAGCTGCCGAGTTGACGGGAAAGGATGCTGCACAGATTCGCATACAGCTGCGGGGTTTCATGGAGCAGTTCTTCAAAATCACGGCGCGAAAACCTGCCGGCCTGGACCGTGCTGATCGCTCTGATAGTGGCGGTGCGCGGTTCATCAGTGAGAATGGCGCGTTCACCGATGACGTCTCCGGCACCTAGTTCGGTGAGATTAAGGGTCTGGCCGGAGCCGTCCTGAAGTT
Source organism: Geobacteraceae bacterium (assembly GCA_043743795.1). Lineage (GTDB taxonomy): Bacteria > Desulfobacterota > Desulfuromonadia > Geobacterales > Pseudopelobacteraceae > JACRCG01. The sequence goes on along the minus strand of JAYTVV010000103.1, from coordinate 4,663 downwards.
CGACCCTGACCGTTCCGGCCAGGATAACGTAGAGCTCTTCGACCGGCGCATCTTTGGCCAGAATAACCGTCCCCGGCAAAAACAGGCATTTTCCCAGGCGGGTTGCTATGTGGTGCAACTCATCCGGGGAGAGGCCGTTAAAGAGACGGATCGTCTGCAGTGTCTCCAGGGGAATTTTCACCACTGACATGCACACGCACTGTGGAGAAAGGATAAAAGGGTGGTGCCGCGTTCTGCGGGCATAGACGGACTCTGTTATGCTCAGTGGATTGAATGAAATGCGGCGAGCTTAGTCCAGTCGACAGCCAGATTCAACAGTGTATACCGCTTGGGTCTGATTTAATCCCGATTGCTTTAAACCGTATATCTGGTATCTTTGCCCGGTGGTGAGTTGCTTGTATTGCTTCATCTGCGCACCTTTTTCTTGGTCGTTAAAGTGGCGCCGATAGTAACGCAGCTCACCACTTTAATTCACTTACAAAAGCTGCACTTCAGACTTGAATCCGCCGCAGGAAATAAATACACGTACCACTTTTATAAAGGAGGATGCCATGCCGGAAAACCTGTTGATACCATCGGTGGATTTGAGAATCGGTTCGTTAGAGGAGTACAATCGCAGGCAGAAGGAAAAGGCGGCTCTGCAGCACAGAAAACCGAAGCCGCGCCCCTGTATTACCATCTCCCGTGAGTTCGGTTGTGAAGGCTACCCGGTTGCAGAGCGGTTACGTGAACTTTTGATGCAGAAAACCGGTGACGAGTGGGTACTGATCGATACCGCAATTCTTGAAGAAGTTGCGCGCCATCATAATATTTCCGAAGAAATTTTGCAGACGCTGGGTGAAAACAACCAGATTATGAATGAGATCCTGGCGACCTTCTCGCCACGCTGGAAAAGCCACCATGATTACTTTAAGCTGCTCTCCCGTCACGTTGTTGCGCTGGCGGAACAGGGCAACGTCATCATTGCCGAGCTGGGCGGTGCGGTGATCACCCGCCATATTGAACATTCCTATCATTTCAGAATATACGGTTCCGACTCATTTAAAACCGGGACGCTTGTCCGCCGGTTGCAGATCGAACCTGAAGCCGCTGAAAAGATGATGCACCGTCAGCAGAAGGTGCGCGATCATTTCACCAGGGATTTTCTTGATCAGGACGACCATGATCCGGCGCTCTATGATCTGCTCTTCAATAATGACCGCACCTCACCCCAGCGGATCGCCGCGACGATTGTCGCATATGTTGAGTCGGGACTTCGCTCGGAGAGTCACTCGGGAACGGCACTATGAAAACCTGGCAATGTGAAGTCTGCGGATATATTCATACCGGTGATGTACCCCCGGTGTCGTGTCCCATCTGTGGCGCAGAACAGGACTGCTTCAGCGAATTCGAGATTCGTACTGAAGCGAAAGAAACACCGACGGTCGAAGCGTGGCAGTGCGGCATCTGTACCTATCTGCACCACGCGCTCCAGCCGCCCGCGCTCTGCCCCGTCTGCAGTGCCACGGGCAATCTCTTCTCTCCGCTTCACACCACCGTTTCCTCCGGTGCAGTGACGGACTCGATTCAGCGCATTGTCGTGCTTGGCGGCGGTATTGCCGGGCTGACCGCTGCGACGGAGGCACGGCGGCAATCACCGCGCGCCTCAATTACACTGGTCTTGCGTGAACAGTCGCTTCCGTACTACCGTCTCAATCTGACCCGCTTTCTTGCCGGTGACGTACGGGAAGAGGAACTGCAGATACAGTCGCACCAGTGGTTTGAAGAACAGGCTATTGATTGTCTCTCTGCGGAAGCGACCTTGATTGATCGGGAACGGAAGCTGGTTCAGCTGCGGGACGGTCGTCAGCTCGACTATGATCGCCTTGTGTTGACAAACGGGGCTCACCCGTTTATCCCTCCGTTTCCGGGAGCGACGCGTGACGGGGTCACCGTACTCCGCACGATTGATGATGCCCGGGCCATTTTGCAGCGGCTTACTCCAGGGATGCGGGCCGTCTGTATCGGCGGTGGCCTGCTGGGGCTTGAAACTGCCGGAGCCCTGGCACGTCAGGGGGCACTGACCACCGTTGTAGAGGGTTTCTCTTCTCTGCTGCCGCGTCAGCTGCCGTCCCGGGCCGGGGCTCTGCTGCAGCAACGTCTGGAAGCTCAAGGACTGACGGTCTACTGCGCCGAAACGGTCAGAGAACTGGTCGGCGACGAAAGTGTGCAGGGAGTGCTGCTTGAGAGTGGTCTGATGCTGCCGGCCGATCTGGTGGTTGTGACCGCCGGAGTCCGGCCCAACAGTTATCTTGCCCGACAGGCGGGACTGGTGGTACATCGGGGCATCGTTGTCGACGACCGGATGACCAGTTCTGATCCATCAATCCTGGCGGCAGGAGATGTGGCTGAACATCGTGGCACATTGTACGGAATCTGGCCGGCCGGGTATTCTCAGGGAGTTGTTGCCGGCTGCAACGCCGCCGGCGGGAAAGCTGAATTTGGCGGCCTTGCCCCCTCAACCAGAATCAAGGTGCTCGACATCGATCTGTTCAGTTGTGGTCAAATTCACCCGGAAGATGCCAGTACCACTGTGTATGAATCCGGACATGACGGCGTGTATCGCTGTATCTTCTGCCGTGACGGGCAGTTGGTCGGTGCGGCGCTGTACGGGGATACTGCCGGTGCCGGGCTGTTGAAAGAAATTATTGAAAGTGGCCGCCAGTTGTCCGAGTTTCCGGAGCTTGCAGACATGTTTCCCCGGCTTGTGTTATCGCACCATGAGGGGCTCAGCCTATGAATACGCCAATAAAAATCGGTGTCAGCGCCTGCCTGCTGGGAGAACGTGTCCGCTATGACGGCGGCCATACACAGGATCGCTATATTACGGATACGTTGGGAACTTATTTCACCTTTGTGCCGGTCTGTCCCGAGGCCGGGTGCGGTTTGCCGATTCCCCGTGAGGCGATGCGGCTTGAGGGTGATCCCGCCGCTCCCCGTCTGATGACCCGTCAGACACGGGTTGACAAGACGGACCAGATGCTTGCCTTTTGTGCAGAAAAAATAACAGAGCTTGAGGGTGAGGATCTGTGCGGCTTCATTTTCAAGAAAAATTCTCCCAGTTCGGGGCTGTTTCGGGTCAAGGTGTACAACAATGGTCAGGCGAAGAAAGATGGGAGCGGGCTTTTTGCGGCGGCGATAGTCCGTCGTTTTCCGCTGCTGCCGGTGGAGGAGGAAGGGCGTTTGAATGATGCCGCCATCAGGGAGAACTTTATCGAGCGGATTTTCAGTTATCGTCGCTGGAAGGATTTTCTGGCTGTTTCACCTACCGTCGGTCGATTGGTCGTGTTTCATTCCGCTCACAAATTGCTGATGATGGCGCATAGTCCCCAGCTGTATCGCGAGATGGGCGGGCTTGTGGCACATGCTGCAGAGTTGAAACTGTGCAACGTACTGTGCCGCTATGAGGAACTTTTTATGAAGGCTCTGGCGCTCCATGCAACCGTAAAAAAGAACACCAACGTGCTGCAGCATATCATGGGTTATTTCAAACAGCAGCTGACCACGGAGGAAAAAGCGGAGCTGCTGGAGATCATAGTCCAGTATCACGACGGTCTGCTGCCGCTGGTGGTGCCGGTGACGCTGCTGCGTCACTACATCAACAAATACAATCAGCAGTACCTGAAGGAGCAGGTGTATCTGGCGCCCCATCCCGCACAGCTGATGTTGCGCAACCACGTGTAGCCTGAGAATGTAGATATTACACAGGAAAACCGACAGTTACTAGATTCAAAACAAGCTTGGCTTGTCAGTCGTGATGAATCCGAGAGACAGGCAGAAAACCTATCTCGGTGATTTGTAAAGATCATCATGATCAAGAATGCGCAGCAGGTTTATTGGCTGATTCCAGTCGGGGTTACCGCCAAGATGGTAGCCACCAGGATCAAAGGAGATACGATAACGGCCATCAACTCTCGCCGACCACGCCGTTGGATCATTAACAATTCTCTCGATGTGCAGTCCGGGATGTAGAGGATTCGATTCAAGCAGTACTATAAGTTTTGCAATTTTTTTTCGTATGGCGATATTGGAGCGGAACTGTTCTGCATCTTTGATAAATAGTTTAGTTGGTATCAGCGGCGGCATTGGCCATCTCCTCGCTCAGCCAGTCTGGCAGTTCGCTGCTGCCGCTGGTGCGGGCATCGGCAAGCTTGGCAAGTCCGGTTTCCGACAGGCGAACCGTGGGGTAAACCGCCACGGGAGCAAGAGATAGAGCGCCACCATTGAGAACTGAAAGATCAAAAAATGTACCTGGGTTCAAGTTAAGATCTCTGCGCACGGAAGCGGGGAGATTGATGCTCCCCCTTTTGTCAATACAGACAAGCATGGTTTAACCTCGCAATGACTTGATGAATGCATAATATGACAATATGTCAAAGTAGTTATAATGTCAATTATTGCTATTGTGGTTGCTCGAATCAGCACGAAAATGGTTTGTAAATCAGAATTATTAGAAAGCTTGACTTAATCTCCCTAAGAATTTCAGTTTTCAGTGCTGCAATCCGAACAATATTTATGACTGTTTATCACTACTGTCCGGTAAAGTTTGACTGCACGAACATAACTATCTGATTTCAAATGTTCTTTGATATAGATGTACTTTTTTCGATTTGAATTTGCTTGA
>JAYTVV010000102.1:0-10029 GCA_043743795.1 Geobacteraceae bacterium | reverse complement strand
CCAAAAGTATTCCTGGCAAGAATATTAAATTACTTGTCGGGAAACCGCTTTTTGCATGGTCGCTGGAAGCCGCTCTTGCGTCCGGCATTTTCGAACGTGTTATCGTTTCTACAGATTCAGAAGAAATTGCCGCAGCTGTTATAAAAACAGGGCTGCCTTTAGAAATTCTCATGCGCCCTGCTGAATACGCTACGGATACTGCATCAACCGAATCGGTTATGCTCCACGCCGCTTCGCTAATGGAGTTCGATATGATAGCAACCATTCAGGCAACATCACCTCTTACTCGTGCAGAGGATTTTAACGCAGCGTATGAGTTGTTCAATAAGGAAGCAGCCGACTCTCTGCTGACCTGCGTGCGCGCCAAACGTTTTTTCTGGAGTGACGACGGCATTCCCATGAATTACGATCCACTCAACCGACCTATGCGTCAAAATTTCCAGGGAACGCTCATGGAAAATGGGGCTTTCTATTTTACGAAGCGTCGGATTTTGGATGAATACCGTTGCCGCCTTGGCGGTAAGATAGTTGTGTATGAAATGCCGGAAGAGATGGCGGCTGAAATCGATGAGCCTGAAGATTGGGAGCGCATGGAGTACATTATCAAGACACGTAAGAAAACAGGTGTGAGCGAGTGACCAATCGTTTGTACAGTATTGAAGATAGAGTATGAATCGTCAACTTGTACAGGAATGGTTGCCGCCGGTTGTCTATAAGTCACTCCTGATGTTTGCTTCAGAGATGAAATTCCTGGCATATCCCCACAAAGACATTCTTCAAAAAAACCAACAGCTCAAAGGAGTCGGAAAGGGAAAACGAGCATTCCTGCTGGCGACCGGTCCGAGTATCAAGCAGGAAAACCTCAAGCTTCTGGCTGGCGAGGATTGTTTAAGTATCAGTAATTTTTACCTTCACGATGATATCCAGAGTGTTAATCCAGTTTTCCATGGATTTGCTCCTTATCACGAGCCGATGATCCTGGAAAATTATGTCGAATGGCTGCGTCAGGCGGATAGGGCTCTTCCGCCTCGGACAAAAATAGTGCTTGGGCATAAGACATATGAGTTGGTTAAGAGGTTCGGGCTTTTCCCTGGTCGTGATGTGTATTACCTGTATCTTAGTCATAAACTAGGCTTGGATATCACGAAACCGGTTCTTGGCCCACAGACGGGGCCATTGCTTCTGCTGCCATTAATGATTTATATGGGATATGAGCAGATATACTTGCTGGGGTGTGATCATACGATGCTCAGGGACTTCAAGAAGACAATATCAAACTTCTACGACAAAAATAGAGATATTAGAATAAACGGTCCCCAAAATTGGGAAGGTATCATCGGGTCCCTGGAAGCCATGAAAAATGTCTTCGAACAATATCGTTTCTACAAGAATATTATTAGTCTGAACGGAAGGTCGTGTAGGGTAACCAATCTTTCTAGAGATTCATGGTTGGACGAGTTTCCTGTCGAAACACTCGACAATATTTTGAGTAGTCACAATGAACGACACTGATGTAAAAGGGGAGGCATCTGAATGCCTTTAATGCCATTGCAAAATGATACTCAATATATTTATGACCCTGGTCAGGACCATACTGAAATCCTGTTCATTTTGCCTCCACTATTTGTTTTTATGGATAGAGATTTTCCCGCGTTGCATCTTGGTCTTGGTCATCTAGTTTCTTTCTTGAAAGCAAGGGATTTTTCTTCAAGGATCTACAATGCAGATATTTATCAACCAACCCGGTTCGTGGAAGCTCCCTTTGAATCCACTCTGAAACGCATCCATAGAATGTATAGCGGATATTCATACATTGCAAAACGCTGGTCTAGCTACTATGACAGGGTAAATGATCTCGACAATCCAATATGGCAAGACCTGCGGACTGTTTTACGAAAAACACAACCAAAAATAGTTGGCATTACATCATCGGTGATTGCAATCCCATCTGCGCTTGTAGTGTCGCGGCTTGTTCGCGAAGAGTTGCCGGGATCAAAAGTGGTTATTGGCGGTCCTGCTGCGACCACTTGTGCGGACGAACTCATACATCATGATTCCATTGATTTACTTGTTGTTGGTGAAGGTGAAGAAACTATGGTGGAGCTTTCCGCTTTTTTGCTTGGCAGAGAAAACAGTTTATCCTCTTTGAAAAAAATAAGCGGCCTTATGTATAGAGATGGATCAGAAATTATAATAACCGGAGAACGTTCTGTTATTGCCGATTTAGATTCGCTTCCTTTTCCTGACCGTGAATCTATGTTTGTTCTAGGTGATAATGGCGAGTTAAAGGCTGTACTTTCAAACGCTGATATACTTGCATCGCGTGGTTGTCCTTATCCATGCAAATTTTGTTGTGCTTTTTTAACATGGGGAACGCGGAAAACTAGGTTTAGAAGCGTAGACAATATATTGGCCGAGATCATTTATCTAAACAGGACATACGGTCAAAGGAAATTTGTCTTTTGGGATGATCTTTTTACCGCTAGTAGAAAACGTACGATAGAACTATGCGCAAAAATAATAAAAAATGTTACAGATATTGAGTGGGTTTGTCTAGTTCGACTTAATACAATTGATGCCGAACTATTAGCCCTGATGCGGGATGCAGGTTGTCGAGAGATACAAGTTGGTATTGAATCAGGAAATGATAGAGTATTGAATCATATTGGTAAGGATCTCACTGTTAATATAATTCTTGAAAAAACGGCACTTATTCAAGCTTCAGGTATTCGCTGGATGGCTTTCCTGATAATAGGCTTCCCCACGGAGACCCGTTCTGAAATGGAGGAGACATTAAACCTTGCAAAAAAAATACATCCGACCTCGATAACCATAGGCATGTTTTGCCCTTATCCAGGTACAGAGTTTCATCGGCAACTCAAGGAACAAGGTCGGCTCGGTACAAGCTTCATGCGTGCGGACTCTTGGTACCCATATAATAACTATACTGGTACAATGGACGACAAAGAATTTACACGTTTTGCAATCCAGGCACTCAAATTTGGAGATCGTTATAATAAAATTTCCGCATTGCGAGCGTTTTTATGCAAAATTATATCACATTAATTATAATCCGTTGCGGCGCGGCCAATGTAACATGCTGATATCATAGCAATATATAAGTTAATATATAAATATTTTCGCAGATATACGAAAGAGGCCAAAAACACTTCCTGAGTGAGGTTTAAGGCGTGGCATTATGATAATTAAGGCAAAGAACCTTATCAATGAATGGATTCCGCCGATCTTCCGGCGGCTGTACTATAGGAGTATCAGGAGAGTCGGTTACTTTGACAATTACCCAACTTGGGAAGCTGCGCGAAAAGCTTCCACGGGGTATGATTCAAATCTGATCCTGGAGCGGGTAAGGGATGCCCAGCTTAAGATCAAGAATGGTGAGGCTGTCTATGAGCGCGACTCGGTAATTTTTGACAAGGTTCAGTATTCATGGCCCCTGTTGGCCGCTCTCCTATGGATCGCTTCACAAAACGGCAACCGGCTCAGTATTATCGATTTTGGCGGTTCTCTGGGAAGCAGCTATTTTCAGAACAGAAGTTTTCTTAAACACTTGGCCGAGCTGCACTGGAGTATTGTTGAACAGGAAAAGTTTGTTCAGTGCGGTTGTGAGCTCTTTGCTGATGAAACATTGCATTTTTACAACACTGTCGATGAGTGTATGGATGAGAAAAATCCTGACACTGTTCTTCTGTCGAGCGTGCTGCCATATCTGGAACACCCTTATGATCTGCTTGCTGAGATCATCGAAAAGGGTTTTGATTATATAATTATCGACAGAACGCCACTAATCAATGGAACTGGTGATCGTCTGACCGTTCAGCGGGTACCGCCGGAGATCTATGAGGCGTGCTATTCCGCCTGGATGCTCAGTAAACAAAAGTTGTTTTCTATTTTTTCTAAGGATTACGAATTGATTGTTGAGTTTGATGCACTTGCTGGAGTTGTTGATTTGGGTGACGATACTGCTCATGATAAGGGATTTATTCTACGAAAAAAACAGTCGGTATTGGTCAGGGAGCAATAAAAGCAAATGAGTATAATAGACAGAGTCTTGAGCGGCGAAGAATTTGCTGAACGTCCACCGGTATTGCTTGATATTGGTGCTGCAGGTGGTTTGTCCCCGCAATGGAGACAACTCGCCCCTTATTCAATATGTGTCGCCTTTGATGCAGACACACGCGATTTTGATGTTAAGGAATCATCTGATAAGGGTTGGAAAAAACTGTATTCACTGAATAGGCTGGTCGCTTCAACGTGTTCGGACTCTGTTGATTTTTACTTAACTCGTTCGCCGTATTGCTCAAGCTCGTTGCCTCCGGACGATAATGCCCTTTCACCTTGGGCCTTCTGCCGTTTGTTTGATTTAGAAAAAGTAGTGAAGATGCCTGCTGTTGGTTTGCAGACTGTTTTGGGACATCTTGGTATCGATAGAGTGGATTGGTTCAAGTCTGACAGCCAGGGAGCCGACCTTCGAATATTCAATTCATTATTGCCGGAAATGCAGGACCGTTGCCTTGTTGCAGAATTCGAACCCGGTATTATTGACGCGTATCGTGGTGAAGACAAGCTTCATCACCTGATGGCATACATGGATAAGAGATCTTTTTGGGTTTCAGGGATGGATATCAAGGGCTCTCAAAGGATTGACCAGAATGTATTAAAGTCGTTGAATTGGTTTCAGCAACGGAGTGTTGATTCCTTTTTGGCAACATCGCCAGGATGGTGTGAAATTTCATATCTCAATAGCCTTCAGGAAGAGAGCTTTGAACTGAGGGATCTGATGCTTGGCTGGGTATTTTCTACATTAAAACAGCAGCATGGTTTTGCGTTACACGTTGCAATAGAAGCACAGCGCAGATTTGAAGAAGATATTTTCAGTGAAATGCAGAATTTTTCACGCCAAAGCCTGTCTAATGGTTATATGAAGCTTGGTTTTAAGGTTTTAAAAAGGGTTTTCGGTTTTCTTTAGATAAGGGGTGGCTTAATGATAACTTATGCCAACAAAAAAATATTAGTAACCGGTGGTCTTGGTTTTATTGGATCTAATTTGGGGCGCCAACTGTTAAACCTTGGTGCACAGGTTACTCTGGTGGACAGCCTTATCCCGCAGTATGGCGGTAATCTGTTTAATATTGATGATATCAAGGATAAAGTTCGCGTCAACATTAGTGATGTTCGTGACCCTCATGCGATGGCCCATCTCATCAAAGGGCAGGATTACCTCTTTAATCTTGCTGGTCAGACAAGCCATTTGGATTCGATGAATAACCCACAGGTTGATCTGGATATTAATGCTTCTGCGCAGCTTTCGATTCTTGAATCTTGTCGAAAGTCGAATCCTGATATCAGAGTTGTATTTGCCAGTACCCGCCAACTATACGGTAAACCTGAATATTTACCGGTTGACGAAAAACATCCAATTAGACCGGTTGATGTGAATGGTATCAATAAGTTGGCAGGCGAGTGGTATCACCTGCTCTACAACAACGTTTATGGTATTCGTGCATGTGCATTGCGTTTGACAAACACCTATGGTCCGGGAATGCGTGTCAAGGATGCACGTCAAACTTTTCTGGGTATCTGGGTGCGACTGCTGATAGAGGGTCAGCCGATCAAAATATTTGGCGATGGATTACAGCTACGTGATTTCAATTATGTAGATGACTGTGTAGATGCTTTATTATGTGCAGGTTCACAGGAACAGGCTTGGGGCAAGGTCTTTAATCTTGGTAGTCGGGAAGTAGTCAATCTTAGAGATCTGGCTCAGATGCTTATCAGTATTGGACATAAAGGCAGTCTTGAACTAGTACCCTTTCCCCCTGAACGTAAAATTATTGATATTGGTGACTACTACAGTGACTATTCATTGATCGAGAAGGAATTGGGATGGGTTTCCCAAGGTTGATTTGCGCGAAGGGCTGCATCGCACCATGGAGTATTATGAAAAGAACTGGCAGCAGTACTGGGACGTGACGCAATGATCCTGATGAATGATTTTAAGGTCGAACCGCTTGAGCTTCGGGATGACATGCGCGCTGCGGTTTCCAGGGTTCTTGACTCCGGTTGGTATCTTTTGGGAAACGAGATTGTCAATTTTGAGAAAGAGTGGGCCGCAGTTTGCGGTGTTAAACATGCTGTCGGAGTTGGCAATGGAATGGACGCTATTGAAATTTCTTTGCGTGCCCTGAATATTGGTGCAGGTGATGAAGTGATTACCACTCCGATGACCGCTTTTGCTACAGTGCTGGCAATTCTGCGAGCGGGTGCAAAACCGGTACTGGCCGATATTGACGCCACTACGGCTCTGCTTTGCGTGGATAGTGTCCGGCGGTGCATTACCGATAAAACATGTGCTGTTGTGTTGGTACACCTCTATGGTCAAGTTTGTGATATGCAGCCATGGGTAGATTTATGTGAAAAACACGGTATTGAGCTGGTTGAGGATTGTGCTCAAGCACATCTGGCGAGTTTGAATGGGCAGCTTGTAGGCTCATTCGGTCACGTTGGAGCATATAGTTTTTATCCAACGAAAAACCTGGGAGCAGTTGGTGATGCTGGAATGCTGGTGACAAACGATGAAGTGATAGCCAAGCGTGCAGCCATGTTGCGCAACTATGGTCAGAGCGTACGATATCATCACCCAGAAGTAGGACTTAATAGTCGTATGGACGAAATTCAGGCTGCTATATTGTCCGTCAGGTTGAAATGGCTGCAGATGTTTACTCAACGCCGTCAAATGATTGCTGCCAAATACCATAATGAAATCAATAACCCTCTTGTTAGTTTGCTCGCTGCACCTGTGGACTCAGCATCTCATGTTTATCACCTGTTTGTTGTGACCTGTCTGCAGCGTGATACTTTACAGATGCACTTTGAACGTAGTGGAGTTCAGGCACTTATTCACTATCCGGTACCGGTACATCAGCAGGAACCGGGTAAACATCTGAAACACGACCCGGCAGGGCTTACGCAAACGGAACGACATGCAACGAGTTGTATTTCCTTGCCCTGTCATCCCCAAATGTCAGATGATGATGTGGCTGCGGTAATTGCTGCGACCAATTCATTCCAAGTCTAAGTCATGGAACACTATGTCACTCTTTTCGATAGTCTATTCTTACCACAGGGCCTTGCGCTGCATACCTCGCTAGAACGTCATGCCGGTTTCTACACTCTATGGGTGTTGTGCATGGATGATGTTACTCATGATGTATTAAGCAATATAGACCTGCCAAATGTTCTCTTGCTCCGTCTTTCTGAGCTGGAAACTGTGGAGATGACTCGCGTAAAACCGGGACGTACAACAGCAGAATTTTGCTGGACTGTAACGCCTTTTGCACCGCGTTTTGTTTTTGAAGCAGATGCTGAAGTCGAGAGAGTGACTTACGTTGACGCAGACATCTGGTTCAGAAAAAGTCCTGCTGCAATATTCAGAGAATTTGAGCTGTCAGAAAAGCATGTCCTGATTACGGATCATTGTTATGCTCCTGAATACGATCTGTCAGCTGAAAAAGGACAATACTGTGTACAGTTTATGACTTTTACCCGTCATGGCGGCGAAAAAGTACGCAAATGGTGGGAACAAAAATGTATTGAGTGGTGTTTTGGACATTGTGAGGATGGAAAGTTTGGTGATCAGAAATATCTGGATGACTGGCCAGAAAGATTTTATGATGTTGTTCATGTTCTTGCCCAGAAAGAATGGATGCTTGCTCCATGGAACGCGACACGTTTTCCTTACGGCAATGCAATTATTTTTCACTTTCATGGTCTCCGATTGATAAAAGGTGATTATGCACTACTCACTGATTTTTACCCATTGCCAACAACATTGCTGCATTATGTCTACACACCTTATCTTTGTGATTTAAGTGCATCGCTGTCGACACTGAAGTCTATAGGACATAAACCTCAGATTCAAGCAGCGTCTCCTTCGCTATTTACCAAGCTAAGATGTTTAATTCGTTCCATTTATTGTGATGTATGGAGATGGACAACCGGCCGATGTGTACGATTGAATTGCTGCGGTAAGAAAAGGGTTAACTAACTACGTACAATTGATACTATATTAAATTTAAGGGGCTGTCCTAGATAACTGAAATCGTCTAGGGTAGCTTATGCGTAAAAGTCGACTCAGCCAAGAAAAGCAAGACAGACTCATCGAGTATTTTGTTTCTGGTGCAACCGCCAGAACCGCTGCAGCGCTGGTGGACGTTCATCGTAATACTGCAGCTCTTTACTTTCATCGCCTGCGCCAGCTGATCTGTCAGACTATTGATGATGCCTCTCCATTTGCGGGAGAGATCGAAGTTGATGAATCGTATTTCGGTGGCGCTCGTAAAGGCAAGCGCGGCCGAGGTGCTGCTGGCAAAGTACCCGTCTTTGGCATCCTAAAGCGCGGTGGCCGGGTTTATACCAAGATTATCCCTGATGTACGCTCAGCAACATTGATGCGCATCCTGGAAGAAAAGATCGTACCAGATAGCATTGTCTATATTGATTCACTTTGTAGCTACAATGTGCTTGATGTCAGTGGATTTCATCATGTGCGCATCAACCACAGTGAAAAATTTGCCGAAGAGCGCAACCACATAAACGGCATCGAAAACTTCTGGAGCCAGGCAAAGCGCCACTTGCGAAGGTTTAACGGCATACCCAAAGAGCACTTCAATCTGTTTCTAAAGGAATGCGAGTGGCGTTTTAACAATACAGACCCTAAGTTGCAGGTTTTATTACTTAAAAAGCTTGTTAAAGGGTGTCTCAACTAATTATCTAGGACAGCCCCAAATTTAATGTGCAGGCATGATCAAGCGGGTTTGATTACAGGGCAATATGAATGATGTTTACAAGCTGGGTGACTTTGAAATAAACACATGATGATGACCTATCTGATTAAGCTGTTTGATGAAGTAATGGGGCGCATCATTACATCAGTTCTGTTGAAGCCTATTGTTCCAAATAGCAATAAATATCCTAATACCCTCTTCCTCATCCGCCCCGGCGGCATAGGTGATGCTGTACTCCTGGCACCTGCTATCCGCTCTCTCAAAAAAAACTATCCAGGTATTCATATCACTGTCCTGGCTGAACAGCGTAATGCAGGTGTTTTTCAGCTGATTCCAGGTGTGGACAGGCTGTTCTGTTATGACCGCAACCTGGAGTTGCTCCAGGCTCTTCGTATTAGCTACGACGTTGTGATCGACAGTGAACAGAGCCATCAATTATCTGCTGTAGTTGCACGGTTTGTCTCGGCGCCACTTAAAATCGGCTTTAATACCAATGAGCGCCGCCGGATGTTCACTCACACGATTCCCTATTCCCACGACGACTATGAAACTGCCCGTTTTTCCAATCTCCTAGAGCCGCTAGGGGTAGAGGTTGAGTCTGTAAATCTGGAACTACCATTTCTGTCTCTTCCTCACAGCGCCATTAGTGACGTGGCTGGTTTGCTGGAAGAACTTAATGGTAAGCCGTTTGTGACGCTCTTTCCAGGCGCCAGTATTGCTGAACGACGCTGGGGAACGGAAAGGTTTCGGCTTGTTGTTGATGCGTTATCAGCTTTTGGAATCCAGGTGGTTATTGTAGGCGGAAAAGAGGACCGCCAGCAAGGGGGGGGAATTGCTGACGGTGGATTGGGTTTGAATCTTGCTGGTTTGACAACGCTTGCAGAAACAGCAGCAGTAATTCAAAAGAGCAGCTTGCTGTTAAGCGGGGATTCCGGATTGCTGCACATCGCCGTCGGCCTGGGTGTGCCGACAGTATCCCTGTTCGGACCAGGCAGAGCAAAAAAATGGGCTCCCAAGGGTGAGCGCCATATTGTCATAAACAGGGAGTTACCGTGCTCCCCCTGTACCACCTTTGGAGCTACGCCACCCTGTCCGATTGATGCCCGCTGCATGCGGGATATCACTACCGATGAGGTGGTTAACGCCGTCACCATGCTGTTAACCAGCGTGGGAACCATGCCGTCCAGCTGTTGTAAACGGGATTGGATCGAAGTAAAAAAAGGCT
>JAYTVV010000101.1:0-15213 GCA_043743795.1 Geobacteraceae bacterium | reverse complement strand
CCTTTCAGGTGGGATTTGCGTTTGGCGACACAATTCTAACCGATTTGAAGCACTGCCGTGACTCATTTTAAAAAGCGAAAAATATTATACGTTATCAATTTATCAACTGCTTCAACAAAATTACCTTCCCGAGCGAGCTTAACGCCACTACGAAACAGTTCTTCTATTTGAATGTCACGCTTTGCGGTCCACAATATATTGTTGGCATAGAAATTAGTTCCGGTTACGATCAGCGAATGCTCGAATAGCGTAACAGTATTACGCCAATATCCGACCTGTTTCCATGTTTGTGCGCTTAAAGCTGAAAACACCAGCAGTGCTACGATAAACACGACCCTTCTCTGCAATCGCCACGTAGCGAAAAGAGCGTTGATTCCCCAGACAAGCATAATAAAGAAGCCGATAGATGGAATGTAGCTATAGCGGTCAGCCATCGCTTGCGACCCTACTTTGACGAACCCTATTACCGGGACGAGAGTGCCAAGATACCATAGCCACCCTACCGTTAGGTACGGTGAAGATCGACGCAGAAGGAAGACTGTGGAGGATATGGCCATCAGGATTACAGCCGCGCCACTCACCTGCCAGAAATGAATTGAGTCGGGGAAAGGGTAAAATGCTGCCAGATTGTGAGGCCAGATGATCTTGCCAATGTAGGACACGTAGGAAACAAGTGCATTACCGAGCCTAATGTCGAATGGAACACTGCCGGCGGTGCTGCCGGACTGTTGTTGGGCCAAATAGGTGACAACACAGGAAACGACCGAGATTAACAGGAATGGGAGTTTTTCCAGAACTATTCTAAGTAGAGTGGTACAAGCCGAACCTGAGGCTGATGATTCAGCTTTTAGCTGGTTTTTTCCGATATCCATGCGGTTAAGCGGCCAAAAATCCATAAGAAGTAGTATGCCGGGAAGGGTGACTAGCATAGGCTTGGCCATGAGTCCCAGAATAAAGAGAACAAATGTAGCCAGGTAGCGACTCAGATTTGGTTGAGCCGTATAGCGCCCGTAGGCCAGCAAGGTCAACATGCAGAGCAGGGTGGAAAGAACATCTTTCCGCTCGGCAGCCCAGGCGACCGATTCTACATGCAGGGGGTGAAGTGCAAAGAGTGCGGCAACAAACACGCTGCGCCAGAAAGCGCCGGTAAAGCGGTTGAGAAGGAAAAGCAGGAGGAGAGCGTTAGTTACATGCAGAAAAACATTGGTCAGATGGTGCCCGGTCGCTTTCATGCCATACATCTCTACGTCGAGCATGTGGGAGAGCCAGGTAAGCGGATGCCAGTTTCCTTCGTAAAATGCCGTAAAAGCCCAATTAACGCCTTCTGCGGTTAAACCGCGGTTTACCCAGGGGTTATTGGTAATGTATTGGTAGTCGTCAAAACTGACAAAGTCGTGCTGCGCTACCTGCCAGTAAACCGCTGTTGTTACAAGCGCAATCAGCAGGTAAAAATATAGGCTTGTTCGATTTGAAGAGATCATGGCGCGAAGAGTATCAAATTGTATTTCAAGTTGGCAATAGAAGAACTGATCATGCAGAAAACAGACGGCACTTTCGAAGGTTGCTTCTGTGCAAGGCAAATTTCACCGTCGTCCCGACAACTCCCAGCCCATAGCGGACACTGCGCGAAAAACTGATAGACGATGCTTCCGGGAAATACTTTGTGGGGCAACTGATCTCGCCAATCCGAAAGCCAAAGATAACCGCTTGTGCCAGCATTTCATTGTCAAAAACAAAATCGTCTGAATTTTTTTCCAGTGGCAACGTCTCCAGCACTTTCCTGCTGAAGGCTCGATAGCCGGTGTGATATTCGGAGAGTTTGACACCAAGTACCAGATTCTCAAAAGCGGTGAGAAATCTGTTGGCAACATATTTGTAAAGCGGCATTCCCCCACTGAGTGCGCCACCTCCAAGAATTCGCGACCCTAACACAACATCATAATGCCCAGAAACAATCATTGATGCCATGGCGGTTATGAGGCGGGGAGAGTACTGGTAATCAGGATGGAGCATTACAACGATATCTGCTCCCAGCTCAAGAGCGGCTCTGTAGCATGTTTTCTGGTTGCCGCCATAACCACGGTTGTCAGTATGAACAATAGTTTTTATCCCCAATCGTTCTGCTTCACGTGCCGTATTGTCGCGGGAAGCATCATCGACCAGAACCACGTCATCGACATGCTCAAAAGGGATTTCTCGCCATGTTTTTTCAAGCGTTTTTTCGGCATTGTAGGCTGGAAGAACCACTATTACTTTTTTGCCGTTCAGCATCGATACGATTTCCCCCTTGTTGCCCCTAAACTACAGGGGGCGAAGCAAAACGTTTTATAATTTTGCTTCGCCCCTATGTTTTACGACTTACCTGATGCTACATTGGTCTACTCGGCAATCCGTGTCATAGCCCTGAACTTTTTATACCGCCCTTCCACAAGTTCGTCTCCGGAAAGTTTGTTCAGTTCACTCAGGTTGCGGGCAATTGCTTCTTTCATGTTTCTGGCCGTGGCTTCGTGGTCACGATGGGCACCGCCGACCGGTTCCTTGATGATCTCGTCAATGACGCCCAGTTTGATAATGTCCTTGGCTGTCGGTTTGAGTGCCTCGGCAGCCTGCTCCCCTTTTGTACCATCAGACCAGAGGATGGCAGCGCACCCTTCCGGCGAGATAACGGCATAGACGGAATGTTCCAGCATCAGAATCCGGTCGCCGACTGCAATAGCAAGCGCTCCGCCGGAACCGCCTTCGCCCGTGATACAGACAATGACCGGGGTGCGCAGACTTGCCATTTCCCGCAGATTGCGGGCAATAGCCTCAGCCTGGCCACGCTCTTCAGCACCAATGCCGGGATAGGCTCCGGGAGTGTCGACAAACGTGATGACCGGCAGCTTGAATTGCTCGGCCATCTGCATCAGGCGCAGTGCTTTGCGATACCCTTCCGGATTGGGCATGCCGAAATTGCGGTAGACTTTCTCTTTGGTATCGCGTCCCTTCTGATGGCCGATAACCATGACCGGCTGACCGTCAAAGCGTGCCAGACCACCGACAATGGCATGATCATCGCCGAAGTTTCGATCGCCATGCAGTTCTACAAATTCGGTGAGCATCAGGTTGATATAGTCCTGGGTAAAAGGGCGGTTGATGTGGCGGGCTACCTGTGCGGTCTGCCAGCGGGACAGATTGGCGAAAATATCCGCCCGCATCTCCTCCACACGACCTTCAAGAGCAGTTACGTCGCTGGCGATATCCAGGCCGCCACCCGCAAGTGCATTCAATTCCTCAATCTTTTTTTCCAATTCAACAATGGGCTTTTCAAATTCAAGATAAAACTGCGCCATTATGACACCTCATTCATTTATTTTTCATTGCAACAGAAGTACAAAAAATCAAACAACAGAATTTAACATTGATAAAAGAGATGGACCGGATAAAAGTAAAGTCCAGTTGAGGTAATCCTGTAAATCCTGTGAATCCATGTTAAACAAGCTTTTGTCAGTGACTATGTAACAGTATTGCTGATAGATTAATTTTACTCTCACTCAAAAGTGGCGGCATTATACCCTAACAGTCGCTCTACTTCCAGCCTTAAATCATCACAGGCCGCCACGCTCATTCCGGTTGCCAGCGGCATGAAGGAACGACTCCGTGCCGGTATCATAAACTGAATGCAAGTCGGCACTGTTCCCGGATGCCGTTCGATGACCTCCTTGAGGAGGGTGATCTGCTCCGGAGGAGTCTCGTCAGTACGCAGAACGAACGATACTTTTTTGGTCGTCTGGGCCCGTGCCTCGGAAAGCAGCTTGATATCTCCTGCCGGGCCGCGATCACGCTGGAATTTTCTGCCGTTGTTTTCCTCGCCCCCCTTCATGATCAGCACCTTGCACCCTTTTTCACCTTTTTCCAGTTTGCCGACGACCAGTAACGGATCGTCTGATTTCAGCAGTGCGGAAGTAGTCGCGTAGATGTCGGAGAAGACGGTGATTTCCACTGATCCGGTCAGGTCTTCAATCGTTACGAAGCCCATCCGGTCACCCTTTTTCGTTGTGATCTCCTTGAAGGCGGAAACGATGCCGCAGATGCGCACCTCACTCCCTTCAGCCATTTCCACCATGGTGGCAATGTCGGTGTTGGAAAGGCGTTTGATATCATCGATGTAGCGATCAAGAGGGTGGCCGGTAATCAGAAAGCCGAGTGCCTCTTTTTCGTAGGCCAGTTTTTCCTTGTCGTGCCATTCAGGTGTGGCGGGGAGTTTCATACCGCCGGTAGCATTTCCTCTTGAGACCTCTTCCGTTCCGAACAGTGAGACCTGCGCGCTGGCCTTTTCCTCCTGAATCTTCTGGCCATAATTTGTTGCCACCTCCAAGCCTTCCATCTGGGCGGACCTGAAGGCGCCTGTGGAGTCAAATGCACCGCACTTGATCAAGGATTCGATCACTCGCTTGTTTACTCTGCGCAGATCAACCCGCTCGCAGAAATCATACAGATTTTTAAAGGAGCCTTCCGTACGACGTGCTTCCAGGATGGCTTCGATGGCGCCTGCGCCGACATTCTTCACCGCACCCAAGCCGAAACGCATTGATGTGCCGACGACGGTGAAGGAAAGTCCGGATGTATTGATGTCAGGGGGGAGCACTTCAATCCCCTGTTCGCGGCAATCGCTGATGTTCTTGACAACTTTGTCGGTGCTGTCCATGTCACACGTCAGCAGGGCGGCCATGAATTCGACCGGGTAATGCGCCTTCAGATACGCCGTCTGGTAGGCAATGAGGGCGTAGGCGGCCGAGTGGGATTTGTTGAAGCCGTACTCGGCAAATTTGTGCATCAGGTCGAAAATCGCTTCGGCCTTTTTGGGATCCAGTTTATTTGCCTTGGCTCCTTCAAGAAACAGCCCCTTCTGACGGGACATCTCTTTGTCATCTTTCTTACCCATGGCGCGGCGCAGCAGGTCGGCCTGTCCGAGCGAATAGCCGGCCAGGGAGCGGGAAATTTGCATGACCTGCTCCTGATAGACGATGACCCCGTAGGTATCCTTCAGGATCGGCTCCAGTTGCGGCAGGTCGTATACGACCTCTTTGCGGCCATGTTTGCGGTCGATGAAGTCATCCACCATGCCGGAGCCAAGCGGGCCGGGGCGATACAGGGCGCAGGCGGCGATAACGTCTTCAAAGCAGGATGGCTTCAGTTTGACCAGCATCTCCTTCATGCCGCTTGATTCAAGCTGGAAAACCCCGGTGGTGTTGCCGGCGGTGATCAGATCATAGCTGGCCTGGTCGTCGTCCCTCAGTGTGGTGATGTCAAATTCCGGCACGTTCACCCGTACCAGCCTGACGGCATTCTCGATCACGGTCAGGTTTTTGAGCCCCAGAAAGTCGAACTTGACCAGACCGACCAGTTCGACATATTTCATCGAATACTGTGTGTTGATCGCGCCGGTTTTCTGATCTTTGTAAAGCGGCAAAAACTCTTCCAGCGGTTCCGGTGCCACAACAACGGCGGCGGCGTGAGTCGAGGCGTGTCGGGTAAGCCCCTCCAGGCAGAGTGCGGTGTCCAGCAGATCCCTGACCTGCGGGTCGGCAGCGGACAGTTCCTTAAGTTGTGGCTCTTGCTGCAGGGCTTTACTCAGGGTCATTTTCAGATCGTCCGGAATCAGCTTGGCAATCCGGTCAACATCGCCATAGGTCATGTTCAGTGCCCGGCCGACATCTCTGATGGCTGCTTTGGCACCCATGGTTCCAAAAGTGATGATCTGGCAGACACGGTCGCGGCCGTACTTTTCAATCATGTACTGGATGACTTCGCCCCGGCGGTCCTGGCAGAAGTCGACGTCAATATCAGGCATGGAGATACGTTCCGGATTGAGGAAACGTTCGAACAGCAGGTTGTAGGGAAGCGGGTCGATATCGGTAATCTTGATTGAATATGCCACCAGCGAGCCGGCAGCCGAGCCCCTCCCCGGGCCGACCGGAATACCCTTTTCCTTGGCCCAGCGGATAAAGTCGGAAACGATCAGGAAATAGGCCGGGAACTTCATGTCACGGATGCAGTCCAGTTCGATTTCCAGACGCTCGAAATACCCCTGCTGCTGTTCCAGTGTCATGTCAGGATATTTGGCAAGGATCGTTATCATCCGCTCTTTCAGCCCGTCGGTCGCCAGATCCCGCAGCATGTCGTCGTGGTTTTGCCCGGCAGGCGGGTCAAAGTGCGGGAAATAATAGGTTTTCCCGTCTACTGCGAGGTCAAGATTGCAGCGCCCGGCAATAGCCAGGGTGTTGCTGATCGCCTCGGGAGCGTAAGAAAAAGCCTGTGACATCTCTTCCGGCGATTTAACGTAAAATTCGTCAACCGAGAACCTCATGTGAGTCGGGTCCTCCATGGTTTTACCGGTCTGGATGCAGAGCAGCACCTCATGGGCACGGGCGTCTTCACGATTAAGGTAGTGGCAGTCGTTGGTCGCCACTAGCGGCAGTTTCAGTTCAGATGCCACTTCCATCAACCGCTTGTTGACGACATCCTGTTCCGGAATGGTGTTTTCCTGCAGTTCGATGTAGTAGCGGTCGGGGAATAGTTCGCTGTACCAGCGGGCGGTGGCGACAGCCTCTTCCATGTTGCCGCGGCCGCACTGCATGGCCACTTCTCCCTTAAGGCAGGCAGACAGGGCAATCAATCCTTCAGAGTGTCCCGAGAGAAGCTCACGGTCGATCCGGGGGCGGTAGTAGAAGCCTTCCTTGTAACCGGCAGAGGTCAGGTACGAAAGATTCTTGTACCCCTCCATGTTTTCACAGAGCAGAATCAGATGGTATGCTGCGTCGGAGATCCCTTTGGAGTCCCGTGAAAATCGCGATCCGGGTGCAAGGTAGAGCTCGCAGCCGATAATCGGTTTAACGCCGGCTTTTTTGCATTTGAGATAAAATTCGGCAGCACCGAACATATTGCCGTGGTCGGTAATTGCCACGGCCGGCATATTGAACGCTTTGGCTTTTGCAATCAGATCATCAAAGCGGATGGCGCCGTCGAGCAGTGAATATTGAGTGTGAAGGTGAAGGTGAACAAAGGGGGAAGAAGGGCTGATCTCGGTACTATCGGGCGTTTCCATGCGGTGCTGCCTCCGGGCGAATCAATGAGGCCGAATTATGCCTTATGACAAGATGTGGTGTCAAGGGGAGGGTGCGGGGACAATATTTTGTGGCGTAATGCGTTGCGATCCTTTACCCCAGCATCCCCCGCAAGACATCCCGCAACTGCTCCGGTTTGTACGGCTTTTTTAAAAAGCCGGCATGTACATCGTCAAGAATGGCGGTCGAAAGATCCTCCTTACTGCACCCGCTACAGAAAACAATCGGGACGTTTCCGGATATCTCGCGCAGTCGATAATAGGTATCAATGCCATCCATCTCCGGCATGAGCAGGTCTAAAAGAATCAGATCGATGTTGCTCCCCTGCTCCCGGAAAATTTCCAGAGCCTCAAGACCGTTTGCTGCCGAAATTGTTGAAAAGCCTATCGCAGCGAGGCGGATACGGCCAAGTGTAAGCAGCTCCTCTTCGTCATCCACCAGCAGAATAGTGCCACTTCCTTTCGCAACAGGAGGTTGGGGCGATGTTGGTCTGTGCTCGACAGAAGCTGATGCGGCAGGTAAGGGAAGATATACTTTAAAGGTAGTACCGGCACCCGGTTCACTGGTCAGCTGCAGTGCACCGTCGTGTGATTTGATTATGCCGAGCGTGGCGGACATTCCCAACCCGCGTCCCGTAAATTTCGTCGTGTAGAAGGGTTCAAATATCCGGTTTTGTGTCTCTTTGTCCATTCCGCAGCCGTTATCGGATACTTCGAGGCAGATGTATCTGCCGGTACGAATGGTTTTACCGGTAAAGTCGGTATCTGAAAGGCCTCCCGACATTTCTTTCCTGCTGAGGGAGATCATGATCGTGCCGTTATTTTCTCCGATTGCTTCGGCCGCGTTAATTATCAGGTTCATGATAATCTGTTGAATCTGGCTGCTGTCTGCGATGATCGTCTGAACATCATGGAGAGCAAGCTCGATGGTCACATTTTTTTTGATTCCGGAACTGAGCATTTTTACCATCTCGTCCGTCAATGCATTCATATTGATTGCCGAATGCTGAAGTTGATTTTTTCCGGCGTATGAAAGCATTTGCCGACAAAGATCTGCCGCACGGTTGGCGGCGTCTTCAATCTTCCGGACGTAATCTGCATGTGTTGATTCTGCATCAATTTCGTCTTTGAAAACGTAGCAATATCCCAAAATAATGGTCAGAATGTTGTTGAAATCATGGGCAATACCGCCGGCAAGTACTCCAAGGCTTTCCAGCTTTTGAGTCTGCTGTAAATGCCGCTCTAATTCCAGTCGCTCTTCTTCGGCGTTAACACGTTCGGTAATGTCATCCAACGAGACCACCACTCCGCTGATTGTCCCGTCGCTTAACAGCGGAACAGCTCCACAGAAGAGGTTTAGCTCCAGACCGTCCCGACGCGAGAGTACAGTCTCAAACGCGACATTCCGTTTCATTTCTGCTGTTACACTGCGTAGTTCTGTGTCGATCTGCAACCGGACATCGCCAGTGAACAGGCTGGAAAACGAGTGTTCCAGCAGTTCTTCCCGGGAACATCCGCTCAGCGCCTCAAAGCCTCTGTTGAACATTTTGATGTCCCCGTTGAGATCGAGAACAACAAGGGAATTGGTGCTGCCTTCCATCACTTTTTTCAGAAAATCGTTTGCATCCTGCAGTTGTTTGCCCGCTTTGATTACGGTTTGGAAGGGGAGCCACCGGTACAGCAGCAGCCCAAAGGCAAGACCTACAATCGCGAGGATTCCGGACTGCAGAAGAATCGGGAGAAGCGAGCGGCTGATTTCAATTCTGCCGACAGGCTCGCCGCTATCCATAACGTCATGTGAGGCCTTTATCTGGGGAAACTGGAGAATAGTAACACTTTCTGCGACCAGTATGTTTTTTGTATCGAATATGCGCCGTGTTTCAGCTGCACCTGACCGTGGCCGCCGGGCAAGCAGTTCCTCAATGCGAATGGTCTCAAAACGCCACAGTTCGGGGTTGGTGCTGATCAGTCGGGAGACAACCTCCGAATTGATTTCAGCCTCTGTTTCCATTATTCCTTTCAGATATTCGTATGAGATAATAAAGTAGCCGAACGGTAAAATAAGCGCCGCCACAATAGAAAAAACCACGGAAAATCTGGTGGCAGTCAAGTATGTATTGTTGCCAAGCGTAATCATTTGGTCCTCTTGTCATCAATAGCGGGCAGGGCACCTGATTTGGCAATGATTGCACGCCCCTGTGCCGATCGTACAAAATTGATGAATAGCAGCGCTGTTGACGGAGTATTTTGTGCCGTTATCAGGTACAGCGGTTTGGCAAGCGGGTAATTTCCTTTAGCGAAAGAATCAAGTGTCGGCTTGATGCCGTTGAAAGAAAGAACTTTTACCGGATGTTTTTCCGTTTCGGTCTGGGCGAGCGTTGTTCCACCCAGCGCGCCGGGAATTTGTGCCACTGCGTCAGCTGCTTCCTGGTCGGTAACTGCAATGACCATATCCGGTCGGGTCTTTGAAGCTATTACCGACTGCTCCATTTCCTTTGAAATGCTTTTTACGATCATAGTGTCTGTATCGCCTGCGGGTCTGAGTATCAGGCGGATGCGTGTCCCGTCGGGCCATTTCTGTAATTGACCTTTATATATTGATTCCAGTTCACCGGTAGTTATATCTGTTTTACGAACATTCTTGTGAACAACAAAAACAAAGGGGGTTCGGGCACATTCCACAGCAACGGCGCCGTCCTTTGATTCCGCTGCTTTCAAAACCCGCCCGCTGATCGCCACATCAAGTGCCCCATGCAGCAGTGCCTTAATGCCTCCTGAACTCCCGAGGCTTGGCAGTATCATGATCTTTGTTCCCGGATGTGTTTTTTCAAAGGCTCCGGCCAGTCGTTTAATCACACCCAATCCTGAGCCGGCGCCTCCAATCCGGACTACCTCCTCCGCCGGGGCTGAAGCGGGTAGTGCGACACTCAAAACCAGAGTAAATAACAGCGCCGTGATGAAACCGCTCCTGACACATGGGATTTCTGCGGTACTTGTTGATGTCTCAGCGTTCAATACATGATTCATGACGTTCCCTGTAGCAGAAATTGATTCGTTGTGACGATGAAATGAAATCTGGCCGAAGAAGATGAGACAAAATAAATCGAATGTAAGTCAGATGCAAGAGAATAGGCACCGGATAGAAAGTGCGTCTCATCATTGTGGCACGGGGTTGGAATGTGCCTGAAGAATCACGGCCTGCTCTGCAGCCGCTCTCGCTGAAGCAGTTGCGGGAAAAGATACATCCAGATAAGTACCACCGCGAGTGTGCCGATTCCTCCCATCATGGCGGCCGGGACGACACCGAACCAGGCGGCTGTCAGGCCGGATTCAAATTCACCGAATTCGTTGGAGGTGCCGATAAATACAGCATTAACGGCGCTTACCCGTCCGCGCATTTCGTCCGGGGTTTCCAGCTGCACCAGTGATCCCCGGATGACGACGCTGATCATATCAGTCCACCCCAGCACTGCCAATGCGAGACACGACACAACAAGCGACGTTGAAAGTGCAAATACAATCGTTGACAGGCCAAATCCGGCCACGGCGGCGAACATGATCCTGCCTACGCGGCGCTGCAGCGGTTTATTTGTCAGATAAAGCGATGCTGTCAGTGCGCCAACTGCCGGAGCTGCCCGCAGGATGCCGAGTCCCCAGGGGCCGACCGCCAGAATGTCCCGGGCGAAAATCGGCAGCAATGCGGTGGCGCCGCCGAGCAGCACGGCAAACAGGTCAAGCGAGATAGCTCCGAGCAGGACCGGCTGTCTGCGGATGTAGGCGATGCCGGCAAATAGTGACGTGAGCGTGGCCGGTTCACGAGCCGGTTGAATTCGTCGCTGCGTGCGAAGCCGGGCGATGATGGCGGCCGAGAGGAAAAAGAGACACCCTCCCGTGAGATACACCACTCCCGAGCCGGCGATGTAGAGGAATCCACCCAGAACCGGCCCGGCGATAACCGCGGCCTGGCGAACCGAAGCGTTCCGGGCAATTGCCGCAGGAAGTGCTTCTTGGGACACCAGTGCCGGTAGGAGGGTTTGGAAGGTCGTGTATTCAAAGGCCCGTGCCGCTCCCAGCAGAAAAACAATCAGCAGGATCGAGTTTCTGTCAATAAGGTGCAGCAGGCTGAAAGCTGCAAGGCAGAGTAGTGCCACCCCTTCCAGTGTCTGGGAAATCGCTACGATTATGCGTCGATCGTAGCGGTCTGCGGCATGGCCGACATAGAGTGCCAGCACCAGCGAAGGGACGAACTGAACGAGTCCGACCAGCCCGAGGGCGAGTGCACTGCCGGTCAGGTCGTACATGTGCCAGCCGATGGCGACGCCGGCCATCTGGTAGGCGAGGGTTGCCGCTGCTCGGGCGATCAGGAAATGTGTCAACGATCGAGGGGTATAATCCATGATGTGTCGGGGCTGAACTCGTTGTAGATGTGTATATCGAACGCTATTTTTTTGGTGAGAAATTAATTTCTGCATCTGATGCCCGCAGGTACTTCGGCAGCAGGTGCCGCGGCTCCACTAGAGCACCACTCCGGAGTGCGTGTAATGCCAGTGGTATCCCGTGAGCTGCATGGTGGGTATGAAGCGGGAAAGGTGCGAAGGTTGCCTGGACACCCAGTCGTTCGACAATCTGATCATGATAGCGTACCGCGCCATCGCCGACGAAGATGACCTGCTCTCCGGTATGTGCGGCGATCTGATCCAGCAGCGCAGGGGGGGGAAGTACACAGTCAGCTATGTGAGGAAAAGGGATGGCTGATGAACAGTCATAGAGCGCGGCGTACGCTTCATTTTTGCGGGCATCAAGCATCGGGCAAATCAGAGTGGTCGAAAGAGACATATTCATGGCCAGCATGGCAAGCGAGGAGAAGCCCGCACATGGTTTGCCGACTGCAAGTGACAGCCCTTGTATCGTTGCGACACCGCCCCGTACGCCGGTGAATGAGCCGGGGCCGACAGAACAGGCAAACAGATCAATATCGGCAATAGTCAGTCCCACGGTAGTCAGTAGTCGCTCAATTTCAGGTACAATGCGGGCAGACAGGGTGCGATTGGTGTTAACCAGCGATTCGGCAACAATCTGTTCGTCAACGGCGACGGCGATACTGGCAAAAGATGTGGAGGTGTCTATGGCAAGAATGTTCATGAATCCATGTACTCCGGTTATACGGGGATGAAATTGGTATACCGTGCCGGTTTAATCGAGCCGCTGGCGGTAGGCATTCAGAAAAAGAGCATCTTCCGCATACGTGACGGGGTAGATGAACGGCACCGGCTGGGGGCTCATGTCACTGCCGACATTGCGGAACGTAAAGAGACATGAGTTTGAAAGAGATTTGTTACTGTCAGAGCGACTGAAGCGTTCGATGTCTGTCTGTACGGCAATAGTCGTTTTGCCGGTATAAACCACTCTTGCAGTAAATTTCAATTGATCGCCGAGCAGCACCGGTTGATTGAAGTTAATCCGGTTCACCTGACACGGTACCGGCCTGTCCGGTGCAACCATTTCTGCCGCCAGTGCTGCTAATTCATAGGCTTTCCTGATCAGGTAGCCGCCGAAAATGGTTGTAGGTACGTTTTCCTGTTCGGGATATGCTTTGCAGGTGGATTCAAGCACCAGCCGCCCGACATGCACTCCGTTAAAACCGGGATGTTCCTGTTCCTTGTGCCGTTTCTTGAGAAGAAGGTATTCATCATGAGACGGCATTTCTTCAGCTTTTGCCAGACCGTTTCGATATTCCTGCCGCCGCTGCTCCGCCTTCTGATAACGCCGCTTATCGATTTCCTCCTGATACTGCAAAGGGGGCAGGGCAAGGCTCTTGGCTTCTCCGCAGTCGGTCGAACGTGCGACCATGGTAAAGTAGCAGCTCGCCAGATGACTGGACCCCTCTCCCAAACACTCTATCCGGATACCGACTTCCATGGACGATGTGCCCACATGGTTGATCTGGGCTGAGAAAATAAGATCGTGCTTTGTGTCGGCAGGATTTCTCAGAACAATGCTGTCTACCGCTGCCGTGACAACCCGAGCACCGGGATAAAATCTGTGGACGTAGGCCAAAGCAGTATTTTCGGCCACTTTGTCAAGAGTCTCCAGAATCTTTCCAAAACGAATATTGCCGACAATATCGCTGTCTTTAGCGAGGAAGCGTCGGGCAAGGCCGGGATCTGTTGAAAATGGCAGAACAAAAAGATAGCGGGTATCGTGCGGGGATATTGCGTTCGGTTTTGATTCGGATGACATATTGAATCTCCTTGTGCCATACGCCTGTATTGCTGACAGCTACCCTGGACGGCTGACAAAATACCTGATGATATCGTTATAAAAAGCCAGGACCATTAAGCCGAGGAGCAACACCATACCGATCTGCTGGGCATATTCACGGATTTTTTGCGGAACCGGGCGGCGGAAAATAAACTCCATGAAATAAAACAGCAGATGTCCGCCATCAAGAACCGGTACCGGCAACAGATTCAGTACACCGAGGTTGATTGAGAGCAGCGCCATGAATGCCAGAAAAGGCGCCGCGCCGGCAGATGCCTGTTCACCGGCCATCTTGGCGATCATGATCGGGCCGCCGACGCTGTCCATAGGCACGACGCGCTGCACCATTTTAACCAGCGACATAAACGTCAGATCTATGACTTTCCAGGTTTGTTCGGTCCCTTTAATGATCGCTTGAAAGGGGCCAAAATGTTCGGTAACAATTTCACCTGCCGATGCGACTCCGATGGCATACCCATTGATTTTTTCGCCGAACAGGTTTTTTGAAATGCGCGGTTCGGGAGTGATTGTAAAGGAAGCATCCTGTCCGCCACGCGTTACGGTCAGTGTGAGCGGCTGCCCTTTGCTGGCGGCAACTCCTTCTGCAATCTGGTCCCAGTGCGTAATCGGCTTGCCGTTGATGGTGGTTATGACATCACCCTTTTGCATGCCTGCTTTTGAAGCCGGTTTGTCTTTGAGGGCTTCACCGATTTTAGTCGTAACCGAGGGGACGCCCATTGTGCAGAGCACTATAAAAATCAGCCAGGCGAAGAGCAGATTGAATACCGGTCCGGCCATGACAATTGCAATCCGGGCCAGTACCGGTTTATGAGCGAAGGAACGCGCTTTTTCATCTTCGGTCAGTTCGCGCAGAACCGGCTCGGATGCTTCGCCGGACTCACTGTTCTCGATCTCCGGTCGCGGGTCCTGTTCTCCACCCTCAATAAAACCACCTTCGCCGAACATCTTTACATAACCGCCGAGCGGGAAGGCTGAAAGCAGATACTCGGTTTCACCGATTTTTTTGCCGATCAGCTTGGGGCCAAAACCGAGAGAAAATTTTTCAACACTGACTCCCATAGCCTTGGCGAGCAGAAAGTGCCCTAATTCATGAACAAAGATCAAAATACCTAAAACTATAACTGCATATATAACGGTCATATCAGTGTACCATCTCCCGGCAGATTTCGCGGGCCGCCTCTCTGCCCCAGAGGTCAGCTTTTAATACTTCATCAATAGATTGCAGATTGTGTGCGTCGTGGGCATCCATTGTCTGCTCAATAGTTTCGACAATTTGAGTAAAGCCGATGCGCCCCTCCAAAAACTCTGCAACGGCAATCTCGTTGGCAGCATTCATAACGGCAGGCATACTTTCTCCCGACGTGATAGCGCAGTAGGCAAGCTGCAGGCAGCGAAACTTGTCATGATCGGGGTTAAAAAATGTGAGCCCGGAATATGCTGTCAAGTCAAGCGGCTTAACCCCGGTGGTAATGCGTTCGGGGTAGCCGAGAGCATATGCGATGGGGGCTTTCATGTCCGGGGTGCCAAGTTGGGCAATGACACAGCCGTCAACGTACTCGACCATGGAGTGAATAATGCTTTGGGGATGGATATTGACCTGGATTTTGTCGACCGGTGTGTTGAACAGCCAGCGAGCCTCGATGACTTCCAGTCCCTTGTTCATCATGGTGGCGGAATCGATAGTGATCTTTTTGCCCATATTCCAGTTCGGGTGGTTGAGCGCATCCCGCACCGTGACTTTTGATAAGTTCAGTGTCGGAGTATTCAAAAAAGGGCCGCCGGAAGCGGTCAGAATGATTTTTTTAATATCTTCGCTCCGGTGTCCT
>JAYTVV010000100.1:0-2519 GCA_043743795.1 Geobacteraceae bacterium | reverse complement strand
CCTGCTGGCTACGCCAGGCCTGGATTCATTTGCGCAGTCATGCTTGCGGTCACAGTAAGCGCATTTGATGTTGCAGCGAGGCGCTACCGCGAGATGGATCCGGCCATTTTTATGACGATTACCCCCAAAGCAGGGATGACCGTGAAGGACTTTCGATGTGTCTGATTTGCTCATTTTTACCACCCGGAATTCAATAAAGGCCGAAGGAAATAACCCCTCGGCCTCCAGTTTTTCTGGTCAACCATTGCGTAATATATTTATGCGATCCCTGCTTTTACTGACCTGACAACTTTAAATGGCGTAAGCGAACGGTTTATCTTCTTGTCTGAAAAATTCTGCATAGATTGCACTTCTCAGCTGGGTGAATTCATAGCTGCCTCGGTCACGTGGGCGGGGTAAGTCAACTGGTATGATCTTTTTGATTGTCCCCGGCCTGTTGGACATAATGACAACCCGGTCACCAAGGAAAACCGCCTCATCAATATCATGGGTAACCAGCACCATAGTGGCTTTTTCCGTCTGCCAGATGCGCAGCACCTCTTGCTGCATCTGTATCTTCGTCAAGGCATCAAGGGCACCAAAAGGTTCATCAAACAAAAGTGCCTGGGGTCGGTTAGCCAGTGCCCTGGCAATCGAAGCCCGCTGAGCCATGCCGCCGGAGAGCTGATGAGGATAGGCATGTTCAAATCCATGTAGTCCAACCAGATTAATGTGTTCATCGACCGATTCCCAGTCGCTTATCGACGTACTGTTCCCCAGACCGAAGGCAACATTCTGTCGCACCGTCAGCCAGGGGAACAAGCGGTGTTCCTGAAAAACTACACCTCGCTCCAGCCCCGGCCCATGTATTGGTGCGCCTCCGAATTCAGCAGTTCCCTCATAGTCGGTCTCCAGCCCGGCTATGATGCGCAGCAACGTACTCTTACCGCAGCCGCTACTACCGATGATGCTGACGAATTCCCCTTGACCTACCGTCAGACTGATATCCTGCAGCGCAGTCACCTTGCCGCCATTTACGGTGAATGTCTTGGTGAGCCCCTGTATGTCAAGTGCAGCTCTGTTTGTGTCTGTACTTTCAATGTGTCCCATTAGAGCGCCATCCCGCGGTGTCCGAGCAACCGATTCCCGGTTAATTCAATAATCAAATCGGTCAATTTGCCAAAAACAGCAAACAGCACGATGCTGGCGATAATTACCGAGGCCCGTCCGGTCATCTGGCCGTCAATCATCAGGAAACCGAGTCCACGACTGGCACCCATTATCTCAGCGGCTACGACAAACATCCAACCCAATCCAAGACCGCTGCGCAATCCCACCAGGTATGAGGGCAGAGCAGCGGGTAGAATTACCCGGCGAACGAGTTGCAGCTTGTCAAGTTTGAAGACCTGCCCAACCTCAACCAGTTTTCGGTCTACCGTTAGGATTCCGCTTAACAGATTCAGATAGACCGGAAAGAAAACACCTACGCTGATCAATGCAATCTTTGAACTCTCGTGAATCCCCATCCACAACAGGAACAGCGGCACCCAGGCCATGGAGGGAATACTGCGCAATGCTTGAATGCTTGGATCGAGCAGTTGCCGAACCAGAGGGGTTGATCCGGTGATCCCAGCCAGCAGGGTGGCGGTCAGTGATCCTATCAGGAAGCCAGCCAGCACACGCGTCATTGTGTACGCTATGTGACGGGCCAAATCCCCGCCACGCAGCAGTTCCAGCAGTGTATCTGCGATGGCGAACGGTGCAGGAAACCAATTGGCGGCAAGCAGACCGGCCCGAGATAGAGACTCCCATATGATCACGAACAGAACCGGGAGTACAATCCCCAACCACTGCCGAGGAATCCTGAACCCCGGTGAGGGGATTCGCTCCCTCACCGGTTCAACTTCAGCCATTTCAATTGTTGAAAGTGCTTCTTGAGTTTGTTCGTTGCTGCTCATACGATATCCCTATTTATCCTTTTTAGCAGGAGCAGCCGGTGTGCCGTACTGCGGGTCAATCAGGGTCTTTACCAGTGCAGCCACATCCACATCAGCCTTGATTACGCCGCTCTTTTTGAGCACATCCCCGGCTGCCGAAATTGTTGTGATCTGTTTCTCGCCAATAACAGGGTCAGAGAGATCGGTGCGCTCCAGAACTCGTGTGGCGACGGCATCGTTGAGTTTGGCATCCCGCAACAAGATTGCCTTGAACTCGGCCGGATTCTGCTGTGCCCAGATGCGGGCTTTCTCATAGGCGGTGATGACCTTTCTCACATAGGCAGGGTACTGCTTGGCAAATTCCTCACGCACATTGAGTACACCATAGGTGTTTAGGTTCGCATCACGGAAAAAGAGCTTGGAACCTTTATCCACCTCGGTTGAAGCCATGAGCGGGTCAAGACCGGCCCAGGCATCCACATCACCCTTTTCAAGTGCATTGCGGCCATCTGGATGCTGCAGCGGAACCAGCTCGATGTCCTTCTCGGAGAGGCCGACCTTGTCCAGTGCACGCAGCAGGAATATGTGGGGGTCGGTTCCACG
>JAYTVV010000099.1:0-48950 GCA_043743795.1 Geobacteraceae bacterium | reverse complement strand
GCTGTTTCCATACATGCTGATTGCCCATCTGGGCGCGATGCTGGCGGGAGAGACCGAGAATGCCCGGCTTCAGGTGGAACGGCTCTCCCTGACCGATGACGTTACCGGGATCAACAACATGCGTAATTTTTTCCTGCTGGCCGATGCCCAGGAAAAGCTTGCCAAGCGGTATATCCGCCCCTTTGCCATCTGTATGCTTGATGCTGACAATCTCAAAAAAAATCAACGATCAGTATGGTCACTTCGCCGGCACAATGCTCATTCAACAGGTGGCAAAGATGATCACGGCGCACATCCGCAGTTCTGATATCTGTGCCCGTTACGGTGGTGATGAATTTGTCATCATGTTTAATGAAACCGGCAAACAGGAGGTTATCGGTGCGGTTGAGCGAATCGTTGCCGGTATGGCGTCAACTCCGTTCGACTTTGAAGGACACAGCATTACGACGACCCTCTCTGCCGGACTGGCTGACTACCCGAAGGATGGAGACGATGTACGCACGATTATGGCAAATGCTGACGAGGCGATGTATGTCAGCAAGCGAAGCGGCAAAAACCGCCTGACTATTTTCAGCGACACCATGTACGGTGAATCATTCGGCAAGCATGAAGACAGGCCCAGATGACGGTACGATTGTTCGGCGCTTCACTTTTCGTGCTGCTGGCTTTGCACTGTATACCTGCCGATGCCGTTGTAGGTAAAGCTGAAGAAATATCAGTTGGCATCAATGAAAAGCTTGGCTCTAAAATTCCACTCGACAGTACTTTCCGGGATGAAACCGGCACACCGGTTCGACTGGCTGAACTGATCACCGGGCCGACAATAATTTTGCCGGTTTATTACAGCTGCTCAAATGTCTGCTATAATCTGCAGTGGGGATTGGCGCAGGTTCTGCCGAAAATCAGGAACTCGCCGGGTGGGGAATACCGGGTGATCTCGATCAGTTTTGATGAGAATGACACGCCGCAACTGGCTGCCAAATTCAAGCGGGTCTATCTGGGTTCGATGCATGCCCCTTTTCCTGAGACCGGCTGGCGTTTTCTGACCGGTGATGCCGGAAATATTCAGAAGTTTACTCACGCGATCGGATACGGATTTCAACGTAAAGGCCGGGATTTTCTCCATCCGGTAACCAGTCTTATTGTCACCAAAGACGGCACGATTGTCCGCTATCTGTACGGCACAACGTTTCTTGCCAAGGATCTGTCTCTGGCACTGATCGAGGCACGGGATGGCACATCAGGCACCACCATCCGGAAAATGATGGAGTATTGCTTCACCTTTGATCCGGGGCGGAAAACATACATATTTAATATCCTGCGGGTTAGTGCTACGGTAGTCATCTTGTGTGTCGGAGGATTTCTGGCATTTCTGATGCTTACCGGCAGAAAACGTAGGCACACTGCTTCGAGGAAATAATGGATTCAACCATGCCGCTGCACAATGACCACCATCGGGGATTCTGGAATGATACCGGAAAGAGCGGGATTACTTCCTGGATCTTCTCCACCGACCACAAACGGATCGGTCTGCTTTATTTTTATTCCACCTTCGGCTTCTTTTTGACCGGCGTCCTGTTGGGTCTGCTCCTGCGCATCGAACTGATGGCACCCGGCCGCACCATCATGGGAGCACAGACCTATAACGCACTCTTCACCGTCCATGGTGTCGTCATGATTTTCCTCTTCATCATCCCCGGCGTTCCCGGCGCATTCGGCAATCTGGTCATGCCGATTCAGATAGGTGCCCGTGATGTGGCATTCCCGCGCCTGAACCTGCTTTCGTGGTGGCTGTATATATTCGGTGCGGTGATCGTACTCACGTCGCTCTTCAGCGGCGGCGGGGCACCTGATACCGGCTGGACTTTTTACGTACCCTTCAGCGCCCGTACCGGCACCAACGTTTCTCTGGCCGTCTTCGGCGTATTTATCATCGGATTTTCCTCGATTCTGACCGGGATCAACTTCGTCACCACCATCCACCGGCTTCGGGCCGAGGGAATGACCTGGGGACGTCTGCCGCTTTTCACCTGGTCGCTGTATGCCACCGCCTGGATACAGATTCTGGCGACGCCGATACTGGCAATTACGCTGGTGCTGGTCATGGCGGAGCGATTGCTCGGCACCGGCCTGTTTGACCCGAACAGAGGGGGTGACCCGGTCATGTACCAGCACCTGTTCTGGATCTATTCCCACCCGGCGGTCTACATCATGATCCTGCCGGCCATGGGAATCATTTCTGACATCATTCCGGTGTTTTCCCGCAAGCCGATCTTCGGCTACAAAATGATCGCCTTCTCCAGTATCGCCATCGCCGCAGCCGGATCCGTTGTCTGGGGGCACCATATGTTTACCAGCGGTATGAGCGATACCGCCGTCATGGTCTTCTCGTTCCTGACTTTTATTGTCGCCATACCATCGGCCATCAAGGTATTTAACTGGGTTTCCACTCTCTACAAGGGCTCGATCTCGCTGGAAGCTCCCATGCTCTTTGCCCTCTCCTTTATCCTGCTCTTCTCCATCGGCGGGTTGAGCGGACTGATTCTCGGTGCGGCTGCCACCGATATCCATGTGCATGACACCCATTTCGTCGTCGGACACTTCCACTACGTCATGTTCGGCGGCGCCGGCTTTGCCGTCTTCGCTGCAATGCACTACTGGCTTCCCAAATTTTATGGACGCCGCTACGCCGAGAAGCCGGCGGTTGTTGCCTGGGCGCTGATGTTCACCGGTTTCAACATCATGTACTTTACCATGCAGGTGCTGGGTATGAAGGGTATGCCGCGCCGCTACTACGATTACCTGCCGGAATTCGCCACTCTCAACCTGGTGGCCACCATCGGCAGCTGGATTCTGGTTGTCGGGCTGGTCATCATGCTGGTCAACCTGTTTCGAGGATTGTGGTGGGGAGCGCCATTCGAAGGTAATCCGTGGGGCGGAGCGACGCTGGAGTGGAGCATTGCGACACCGCCGCCGACGGAGAATTTTGATGAAGAGCCGGTTGTAACCCATGGACCGTATGATTTTAGCAGGGTGAACAAATGACGGATCACTCCCGTAAAGACGATTTTGGTGCCAAGCTCGGCATGTGGCTGTTCCTCTTTACCGAACTGCTGCTGTTCGGCGGGCTGTTTCTGCTCTATGCGGTGTATCTCAAGCGATATCCGCACGAGTTTGCCACAGCGGGTAAGCAGCTCAGCTGGATCATGGGGGGAGCCAACACCGTTATTCTGCTCACCAGCAGCCTCTGCGTTGCCATGGCGGTTACCGCAGTGCAGCGCAACGAACTGCGTCGGGCCGTAGCGCTGATCGGCGGAACGATTCTGTGCGCTGCCGGTTTTATGGTCATCAAGTATTTTGAATGGAGCGCCAAAATCGGCCACGGCATCTATCCCGGTTCTGAACTGGTACAGGCCGGGCAACCGGGGGAATCGGTTTTTTTCAGCCTCTATTTCATGACCACCGGTATCCACGGTCTGCATGTGTTGATAGGCGCGGCGCTTCTCGCCTGGATCGCAGTCAGGGTCAACGGAGGCGCGGTCACATCCGAAAACTATATTCTGCTGGAAAACGGGGCACTCTACTGGCATCTCGTCGATTTGATCTGGATATTCATTTTCCCGCTGTATTACCTTGTTCTGTGACGGTACGACTATGAACGAACATCACCACATCGTAAGCTACAAAAAACTGACCGTCATCTGGTTGCTGCTGCTGGCTCTGACCGCCCTGACGGTGGCAATCACCCGTGTGGACCTTGGCGGGTTTAAAGTTTTGGGGGCGCTGACGATCGCCTGTGTCAAGTCGGCGCTGGTTATCGCCGTGTTCATGCACATAAAATACGAGGGAACGCTGCTGCGCTGGCTGTTGTTCCTGGCGTTGAGCACCCTGGCTATTTTCATTGGCTTTACCTTTTTTGACGTACTCTACCGTTGAGGGAATGACGTGAACCAATTACCTCTCGTATCGACAGCAGATGCCATCAACCCGGTCTTCATGGCTATTTTCGGTGCCTGTGTGCTGCTGCTGCTCGGCATCACCGTGACCATGGTGATTTTTATCGTGCGTTACCACCGTTCCCGGGCACCGCAACCGACCTCACAGGCTGAAGGGAACCTCTGGCTGGAGATAGTCTGGATCGTGCTGCCGACCCTGCTGGTGCTGGCCATGTTCTGGTACGGCTGGAAAGAATATCTGGTGTTGCGCACGGTGCCGGAAAATGCCTTCCCGGTGACGGCCACGGCGCGCATGTGGTCCTGGGAGTTCAGTTATGCCAACGGCAAAACCAGTCCAAAGCTGTACGTCCCGGTCGGTACACCGGTACGGGTGGAGCTGGTTTCAAAGGACGTCATTCACGGTTTTTTTCTTCCCGCCTTCCGGGTCAAGCGGGATGTTGTGCCGGGTATGAGCAACTATGCCTGGTTTGTGGCCGTAAAGCCGGGCAGCTCCGATCTGTTTTGCTCCCAATATTGCGGCACACAGCACTCGGCAATGGTTACCACCGTCGAAGCGCTGCCGGAAGCTGAGTTTACCGCCTGGCTCAATCAGGGAAAAGCCGCAGCCGCAGGCAGCAGACTGGATGGCAAAAAGATTGCGACAGAAAAAGGCTGTCTCGGCTGTCATTCTCTGGACGGCAGTCGCGGAGTCGGGCCGACCTTTAAAGGGCTCTTTGCCAGCCAGGTCACGGTACTGAAGGACGGAAAACAACTGGTTGTCACCGCTGACGAAGCCTATGTGAAAGAGTCAATCCGCCAGCCGGCGGCAACGATTGTAGAAGGTTTTCCGCCGATTATGCCGGCTAATCCGGACATGCCGGATGAAGAGGTAGCGGCGTTGATTGAATTTATCAAGAGCGTCAAGTGATCCGGGCCATTGCGACAGTATTCCGGCTGAAGTTATCGGTGCTGAATGGAATCTCCGCATTGGCCGGCTATGCCCTCTTTCCCCATTCGGTTTCGGTACTTTCCGCCGGGGTCGTCTGCGGTGGTGTTACTCTGCTGGCCGCAGGCGGCTCTGCACTTAATCAGGTGCTGGAGCGGGATATCGATGCCCTGATGACCCGCACCCGACAGCGGCCGCTGCCGGATGGCCGCCTGACGGCACTGGCCGCCTCCTGTGCCGGAGCAGGTGCTGTTCTGGCGGGACTTGTTCTGCTCGGCGCATCCGGCAGCGTTGCGGCGCCACTGTCCGGCGCAGCTGCCTTGGCCGGATATCTGCTCGTCTATACACCGCTTAAACGTCGCACAGCACTGGCGCTGCCGCTCGGCGCCATATGCGGGGCCACGCCGCCGCTTATCGGCTGGTGTCTGGCGGGTGGTGTGCCGTCCGATTACCGGATCATTATCCTCTGCGGCCTGTTTTTTCTTTGGCAGATGCCTCACTTCTGGCTGTTGCAGGAACGACATGCGGCTGATTACCGCCGGATCGGCATTCCGTTGGCGGATATCAGCCGCGGCCTGCTGATACTCTGGGTTGTCGCCCTGTCGGTAGCAACCCTTCTGCTGCCGCTCTTCGGGCTGATAGTTCCTTCCGCTGCACTCTGGTTCTTCCCTTTCCCGCTGCTGCTGGTATGGCTGGCTCTGACGCACGCCGGGCGGCCCCTCTTTACCTGCCTCAATCTCTTTCCCCTGTTGCTGACATTCATGTTTTTGCGCGGCTGACGATAACGCGTATGAGCACACCATACCGGAGAAAAGACCTTAGTATTCCGTGGCTGGTACTTGTGCTGGTTCTGCTGGTAATCGGCAGCTTTATTATCTACACCCAGTCCATGGAACACCGGCGCATCAAGGTTTGGGAGCAGGAACGGCTGATCACTCAGGCGAAGGTCGTCGAGGAAAATCTGGTGCGGCAGCTGGAAGGCGTTCGGCGCTCATTGGAAGGCATCCGTAACGATATTCCGCACTGGCGTCACATGGATGAGTGGCAGCGGGCCTCCCAGCGTCTGGTGGCTATGAGTGATGCGATGCCCGGAGTCCGTACCTTTATTATTACTGATGCGGAAGGGATGGTGATCGCAGCCAACCGTACCCAGCTCATCGGCCGGAACTTCCGGGAACGAGAATATTTCCAGACGCCGCGCAGCAGGCCTGATCCGGATATGCTGTACATTTCGCCCCCATTCAAGACCTCATTCGGTATCATTGCTATCAATGTGGGGCGAGTGATTACCGGTCCGGGCGGCACGTTCGCCGGTGTTGTTTCTGCGACACTCTCACCGGAATATTTTACGATTCTGCTGGAATCGATACTGTATGCACCGGATATGTGGATTTCGCTCACCCATGGTGACGGAGACCTGTTTCTGAAATTAGCCAAAAAAAATGCCGCAGCTCAGGATCTTCACCCGTCCCCTGCCGGTTTTTTTACCCGCCATCGTGCAAGCGGTCAGTCCGCCACAGTGCTGTTCGATACGGGTACATTTTCAGACGAGGGACTGATAGTCGCCCAGCGCACCATACAGCCCCCGGGATTACGGATGGATCGTCCTCTTGTGGTTGCGGTGGCACGGAACATGGTGGTGCCGTATGAAGAATGGCGGCATGATTCGCAGATGATCTCAATTGTATTCGGGGGATTTGCGTTTGCTCTCACTGCGGGTCTTTATCTGTTTCAGCGGAGTCAGCGTGTCCTGCACAGCCATGAGCGGCTTCTGGGTACTCTGGCCACCGTTATTCCCGGCCTTCTCAGCTACTGGAATATTGAGCTGTGCTGTACCTACGCAAACAGGAAATACAGCACCTGGTTCGGAAAAACGCCGGAGGAAATGAAGGGGATTCATCTGAAAGCTTTATTGGGTGACGAACTGTTTCTCAGGGATGAACCCCATATTTGTGACGCCCTGAACGGTCGGGAAGCCCATTTCGAGCGGGTTCTGACGATGCCGGCCGGCGAAGTGCGCAGTGTATTGATTAACTATATGCCGGACAATGACGGTGGTCAGACGCGAGGCTTCTATGTGCTGGTAACGGACGTCACGGAACTCAAGCACGCCCAGCATGACCTCGAAGAGTTGAATGAAGAACTGCGGCAGCGCATTGAGGAGACGGAACTGGTTCATCGCTCCAAAAGCCGCTTCCTGTCAACAGTGGCCCACGAGTTTCGCACCCCGCTCAGCCTGCTGACCAGCAGCACCGATATTCTGGATCGATACGGTGAGCGCCTGAACGCTGCGGAGAACAGGCAGCAGCGCGAGCATATTCGTAACGCCGCCCGGCAAATGTCCCGGTTGATTGATTCAGTGCTGACGTTCAATCGTCTGGATACGAACACTCTTCTTAATACTCCGGTTTTGGTGGATGTCGGACAATTTTGCTGTCTGCTGGCAGACGAAATGAAAAGTGCCTGGAGTGACGGACACACCTTCAATGTTTCAATCGCCGACAACTGCGGTACTGCCTTGCTGGACGAGCAGCTGTTCCGGCGTGTGCTGGAAAACCTGCTGAGTAACGCGTTCCGTTATACACATGCAGACGGCAGCGTTTCGCTCCGGGTCAGCCGTGAGCGCCACCGTCTGCATGTCGTGATTACGGATTCAGGTATCGGCATTCCGGAAGAGTGCCGATGTCTGATCTTCGAGGCATTCTACCGCTGCCGGAATGTTGAAACCCGCCGCGGCCTGGGGTTGGGGCTTTCCATTGTTCATGAAGCGTTGTCGTGTCTGGGCGGAAACATCACGGTTGACAGCAGCATTGGCGAAGGAACGACCATGCAGGTGGATATTCCGCTTGTCAACCCGCCAGAAACGGAGGAACAGCTGACATGCACTCAATTCTGATCATTGAGGATGATCCTGCCATCTGCAGCAACATGAAGCTGATTTTGCAGATGGAAGGATTTTCCGTTCGAACCGCCGAAGATGGCCGGGCCGGTATTGCTGCAATTCGGGGAGAGCGTCCCGACCTGATCCTGTGCGATATCCTGATGCCGGAGATGGATGGCCCGACTCTGCTTGACACCTTGAAAAAGAGTCAGGAAGGTGTCGGCATCCCGTTTATATTTGTTACTGCCCTTGGAAGCCGTGAAGATATTCGCGGCGGTATGTCGGCGGGCGCTGACGATTATCTGACCAAACCATTTTCCGCAGAGGAGCTGATCGCTGCTGTAACCGAGCGCCTGCACCGTCTTGAAACCATTCGGCAGTGCGGCGCACAAGCGGCCTTCAAAGATGAAAAAGCTTTTCTGCAGCAGCGGATCACGGATCGGGAACGGGAAGTGCTCCGTTTGGTAGGGCGCGGCACCACTTCCCGGGAGATCGCCGAACAACTCGGAATAAGTCTCCGAACCGTTGAAGTTCACCGGTCGAATCTGATGAAGAAACTTGATGCTGCCAACGCGGCGATTCTTGCCCGCTGGGCGTTCATTGCAGAGCAAATGTAATTCAAATTCGCAGTGGCGGAGCATTCGTCGGTTTTTTCCTGCCGAAAGTTTAAAATACGAAACCAACGGTTACTTGAAATTTGTCGTTGTCGACAGGGGTTTCGCCTGCTGAACGGTGGTCGCGAAAAAACTGGTAGTCGGCTTTAATCGCCACGGCGGGAATCGGCATGAATGACACCCCTACGGTGGTGTAGTTGCGGTTAAATCTTCCGCTGGTTTTTGACGGGTCAACTGCGCCGCCGTCTTGAGTATCGAGTTCTGAATATCTCGCAAAAAGCACGGCATCAGCATTTGTCAGCCTGCCCTTCTTCCATGCCGCAGGCAGGGCGTGCCAGGCACCCTCAATCCAGTATCCTGACATGTTTCTTCCGATATCGGTATTCAATACATCCGGACGATCCTGATACACATGGACATACTCGCCGGCCAGTTCAAAATCACTGAAGCGATACTGCCCGTCGATGG
Source organism: Geobacteraceae bacterium (assembly GCA_043743795.1). Classification (GTDB taxonomy): domain Bacteria; phylum Desulfobacterota; class Desulfuromonadia; order Geobacterales; family Pseudopelobacteraceae; genus JACRCG01. The sequence goes on along the minus strand of JAYTVV010000099.1, from coordinate 40,106 downwards.
CTGCAATCGTGGTATATGCCGTAGAACTGCCGCCGGGTGCCGAGTTGCCCGTATATACTGAAAGTGAGGTGACGAGGCTCTCAACGGGCCGCACGTCAATACGTCCGGTTACGGCGAAATTACGATTATTATCCTTTTTGAATCCCTGTCTGCCTTCACGCAATCCTTTCTCAGCACTAAAATTGGTACCATCAAGTCCGGTCACGGCCATCAGCTGGTAGTCGATTTTTTTATGCAGTGCCCCGCTGATACCGACCCCCATTTCCTGCCAGGTACTTGGAATAAGATATGTATCCAGTGCCGGTCGTGCCGTGGAGTAGAAATTTACCGGCTCGTGGTTTTGGTTAATGGCCCCCATAGGCATGAGCATTACCCCGGTATTTATTTTGAGCGCGGGATTTACCTTGAAGGTAAGGTAGGCCTGCTCTACGGAAATGCTTCCGTCAGCGCCACCATCGGAGCCGCCATGCTCCCATTCCAGTTCCGAGTTGAATTCAATCCAGTCAGTGAGCTGTGAAGTCACATTGAGAACAACACGATGCGGATCGAGGGTGTTTCCTCCATTTCCATTACTGTTATTCTTCTTGAAGATATAATCAAGTTCACCGTAGCCGCTGATCTTTGTATTACCCCACGGCTTTTTCATATAATCGTTGTTCTCAGTCGGGTACCCCGTGTTTTTCTGCGTTTGCAGTACCGTGATCTTGCCATTAATCTCATCCAGCTGCTGCTGTAGATCCGTGATACTGTCTGCATGGGATGAAGATGCGACGGCGACCACCCCGACCATTACTGCTGTTACCAATCCATTTTTGTTCATTTCCTACCTCCGGGTATTTGATGGCGCGTGCGTCATCATGATGTTGATTATTATTATCAGTAAATATGTAAAATAATGAGTTGCATGCCGGATAATCGATCATATAGTGTCTCAGGCACATACTGGCTGCATAAGAAAATACAGAGTGATTTCCATATGTGTGACGTCTGAAAAATGTATTAAGGGATTTAACTCACGGGAAAACGGTTACTATGAAGACGGCATAAATGAACTTGGTTATCAATATCAGATACAATAGAAAAGAGTCAATGCTTTTTTTGAATACCGGGTAAATAATTAAATCCCACATCACGGTGTTCGTGTGCCGGTGGTTTGGTTCAAGCCTGATGTGCCCCTCCGTTGACACTCACCCGTTACGTCCGCCTCAAGTGTACAATTCCTCGAAAAAACATCATTTCTACGTGTTTACCACAATAGACAGGGTTTTCGTTTGCTCTATACTTTGTCAGTTTCAAAATTAATTACTGCGAGTTGCGGTCTCGATAACTTACGTCTCAAATCCGGAGGGAACTATGTTTGCAAACATGAAAATCGGGAAACGAATGGGAGCGGGATTCGGGTTGTTGCTGCTGTTTATGGTGGTACTAATCTGGCTTGGAGCCAGAGGAATGTCCGAAATCAACAAGGATCTGGAGCGGATTGTTACCATCAACATGGTCAGAATCGACATGGTCGGCGATATGAACAAAAATATCAGCGATATCGGTATCAACGTCAGAAATATCATTATTAACAATAACCCTGAAAAGCGTCGGGAATACGAACAGCGCATCGTTAAATTTCGCGAAGAATATGCGGCTGCCTTCAAAAAAGCAGAAGAAATGACGACCAAGACGGATACAAAATCCTGGGAGATCATCAGCAAATTGAAGGATGCCGTTTCAGTGTACCGTGCCCTGAATTCACAAGTCATCGAACTCGGTATGGCCGGCAGGGACGCGGAGGCCGCTCAGCTTTTAAGCAAAGAAGCCGCACCGGCAGAACGGGAAGTATCGAAACGTATCGAAGAGCTGCTGCAGCACAATATGGAACGAAACAAGGCCCGTTACGAGGAAGCCGTTGTGACGTATCACAGCTCAAGAAATACCATGTTCGGTCTTGGTGCCGCAGCCATTCTCTGTGCTCTTTTTATCGCCTTCTACCTGACTCGCGGTATTGTCGGTCCTCTCAATGAAGCGGTCTCAATAGCAAACTCCCTGGCCCAAGGCGATTTGACGATTACGGTACAAGCAAAGTCGCAGGATGAAACAGGTATTATGTTGGCCGCTATTGCGGCAATGGTTGAAAAATTGAAGCACGTTATCGGTGATGTCATGTCAGCGTCAGACAACGTATCATCCGGCAGCCAAGAGCTTTCAGCCACTGCCCAGCAGATGAGCCGGGGTGCTACCGAGCAGGCTGCCAGCGCGGAAGAAATCTCATCAAGTATGGAAGAAATGGCTGCCAGCATTCGGCAGAATACCGACAATGCCATGCAGACAGAAAAAATTTCCATGAAAAGCTCAACCGATGCCAGGGAAGGAGGAATAGCGGTTATCAAAACGGTCGAAGCCATGAAGGAAATTGCCACCAAAATTTCAATCATAGAAGAAATTGCCCGGCAGACCAATCTGCTGGCCTTAAATGCTGCCATCGAAGCTGCCCGGGCCGGTGAACATGGCAAGGGCTTCGCTGTTGTCGCATCAGAAGTCCGTAAACTGGCTGAACGGAGTCAGGCTGCTGCCGGCGAGATCAGTCATCTTTCCTCCTCCAGTGTATCGATCGCAGAGCAGGCCGGCGAAATGCTGGCCCGCATGGTGCCGGATATACAGCGCACCGCCGAACTGGTTCAGGAAATTACCGCTTCCAGTAAGGAACAGGATACAGGTGCTGAGCAGATCAACAAGGCGATTCAGCAGCTTGACCAGGTCATTCAGCAGAACGCTTCCGCTTCCGAAGAAATGGCTTCCACTTCTGAAGAGCTTTCCAGCCAGGCAGAACAGTTGAGTGATGCCGTGTCGTTCTTCAAGGTTGATGCTGCACTAACGGGCGCTTCCGGACGCCAACCCGTCTCACAGCAAATGAGGCCGGATTTCAAGCGCAATGTCACCGCGCCGGCAAAGCGTATGGCCGGAGGGGGAATTCATCTTGAGCTCGGCCGTGGCGGTCGGGATCACCGTGACGACGAATATGAAAATTTTTGAGGGTGATATCGTCTGCTGAGTGCTCAATTTTAAAGATTCTTGATATAAATGTCTTTTTACTTAAAAACGCGGGTAAGCACCTTACAATGCGAGGCCATAGTGGATAGTCAATAACCGGGGAGAACTTCGTAATGAACTTCAGCATCAAAACAAAAATCATGATTATCCTGCTGGTCGGCTGTGTTTCCGTTACTGCTGCAGGCGTGCTCGGCCTGGTTGGTATGAAGCGGAGCAACAACGAAATTGAAACGCTGTACAAGGAAAACCTCACGAACGTCACCCAATTAAGCCAGATAATGGGTCTGATGCGTGACAACCGTATCCAGCTGCTGCTGGCACTTCAGCATAGTCCGGACAGGCCCGATATCGTCAAGTTGCACGACCATGCGATGGAACAGCACACCAACTCGGTTACGAAGAATATTGAGGAAATATCTGCTATTTGGAAAGAATATCTCAGCAGCAATCTCAGCCCTGAAGAAAAACGTATGGCCGACAGCTTTGCGGAAAAGCGCGGGCGCTTCGTCAAGGAGGGATTACTTCCGGTGCGGGAGCTGATTCTTCAGGGTAATTATCCGGAGGCCACCGCCCAGACCATTACAAAAATAAATCCCCTGTTTAAGGCGGCAAACGAAGAAGTACAAAAACTGTATGAGAATGAAAAGCAACAGGCAAAAAAATCCCACGAAGACGCTGTCAGTAATTATCACACCACTCTGGCGCTGGTTGTCAGTGCCATCATCGGCTCTATTCTGCTTTCCCTGGTGTTGGGCTTCATGATTATCCGCTCCATATCAGCGTCAGCGTCTGCATTGATCCATGCGAGCGAGGCCATGGCGGGTGGCGATCTGACCCGGCGTGTCCGGTTGGAAAATCGGGACGAACTCGGGACGATCGGAAAATCATTCGATATCATGGCCGACTCATTCGCACAGGCACTGAACAAAGTTGCGGAAAGCTCTACTCAGGTAGCTACCGCCGCCAATCAGGTACACGGCACTGCCGAGCGTATCGCGACAGGGGCTGAAGAGGTTGCGGCACAATCCACAACCGTTGCCACTGCCGGGGAGGAAATGGCGGCTACATCAGGCGATATTGCCCAGAACTGTCAGCTTGCGGTTGAAAGCGCCCAACGGGCAACAGACACGGCTCAGAGAGGTTTTGAGGTTGTCAAGCGTACCATCGACGGCATCAAATTCCGCGGGGTGAAAACCCGTGAAAACGCGCATATTGTTGAATCACTGGGCTCACGTTCCGATCAGATCGGTGCTATTGTTGCTACCATTGAGGATATTGCCGATCAGACCAACCTGCTGGCTTTGAATGCCGCCATCGAAGCAGCCCGTGCCGGAGAGCAGGGGCGGGGTTTTGCCGTGGTTGCCGATGAGGTGCGTGCATTGGCGGAACGTACCACTCGTGCCACCAAAGAGATCAGCGAAATGATCAAGGCGATTCAGTCTGAAACGAAGCTGGCGATTACTTCGATGGAAGAGGGGGTCAGAGGGACGGAGCGCGGTGCTGTAGAAGCGGCCCAGCTTGAAACATCGCTTAATGAAATTCTGGAACAGATCAGCTCCGTATCACTGCAGGTTCATCAGATTGCCACCGCCGCAGAAGAACAGACCGCTACGACAAGCGAGATTTCCAACAACATGCATCAAATTACCGAGGTTGTGCAGCAGACCTCCGAAGGCGCTCATGAGTCCGCCACCGCTGCGGCACAACTGAACAGCAATGCCGAAGAGCTGCAGCGACTGGTGCGGCAGTTCCGACTGTAGTAAATCAACACACGTAGAACCTTTTCCAGCCCGCTTCCGGATATCCGGAGCGGGCTTTTTTGCGGTTCGGATATCCGGTCTGAAAACGGCAGGTTCAAACGGATGCCGTTTCTGTGCTACACTCAGGTCACAGCGGAGGTACAGCATGAAAATATTTATCAGCGGCGGAACCGGCTTTGTCGGAGAACATCTATGTCGTACTCTTCATCAACATGGCCATAAGCTGCGTCTGCTTGTTCACCGTCGAGAGAATGCCGTGCAGAGCGAGGTCGAATACGTTGTGGGAGACGTTACCCGTCCGGAGAGTTTTGCTGAAGGGGTGCGCGGTTGTGATGCCGTTATCAACCTGGTCGGTATTATCCGGGAGTTCCCTGTGAGGCAGGTGACCTTCGAAAAACTGCATGTACAGGCGACGGCGCATTTGTTGGCGGCGACGACGGGGGCCGGCATCAGTCGTTATCTGCAGATGTCCGCTCTCGGAGCGAGACCGGTCGCAGTTTCGACCTACCACATGACCAAGTGGCGGGCGGAAGAACTGGTCCGGAACAGCAGCCTCGAGTGGACTATCTTCCGCCCGTCACTTATTTTTGGACCACACGATGCTTTCATAAATATGCTGGCGGCACAACTGCGGCTTGCTCCGGTCATGCCGGTCATCGGCTCGGGGAATTACCGGCTGCAGCCGATTCATGCGGATGATGTTGCCCGCTGTTTTTCCCTCGCTCTGGAAAAACCGGAAACGATCGGCCAGACCTATGAATTGTGCGGTAAAGACCGTCTGAGTTATGAAGAACTGCTCGATGTGATTGCCGCCGCCCTCGGGCGCTCACGACCGTTTAAGCCGCACCTTCCTCTGGGTTTGATGAAGTTTGTCATCCCGATCATGCAGGAAATTCCGCAGTTTCCGATTACCATGGATCAGCTGCACATGCTGCTGGAGGAGAACATCGGCGGGAGCGAGTGGCAGCAGATATTCGGATTTGAACCGCGTAGTTTGCGGGACGGAATCGGTGAATATATCCACAAAACTTGACGAGGATGCGTAAGTGCGATATAACGGTCGGCATGAACCGATTATATTTCAATATGATAGCCATATGTGCTGCGTTACTCTCCGTGTTGACGGTGGTGTCGGCGGCCCGGGCAGATGGCATGCTGGCTGGTGACCTGTCTCTGCTGCAAGAGCTTTCCGCGCCTGTACCGACCACACTGGAAACGCTTGTCCTCAAAAGCAGTTCATTTGAATCCGTCGACGGTTTTGCGTCTTATTATGCCCGTCGTTTTGAAGGACGTCGCACGACTTCAGGCCATCGCTACAACCCGGAAAAACTGACTGCCGCCCACGAAAGCCTGCCGCTTGGCACGGTAGTACGAGTCGTCAACCCGGTCAGCAAGCAGGAAGTCCATGTCACGATAAATGACCGCTGTGCTTCAAAATCATTCCACTTTATTGATCTTTCACGAGCTGCTGCCAAAAAACTGGGTCTGTGGGGCAAGGGCAGGATCAAGGTTGTCATAACACCTCTCCTCGAAGACAGGCTGGAAGAACCGGCGTAACCATGCGCAGCCGGTCACATAACCATTCTGAAAACTCACCTTTATCTTTGTTTTATTTCATGGTAAACGGGTAAGCCATAGAATCAATCTTGCTGGCCGATGGACACACCCATGCTGAAACAACAAGCCCGCTTATTCACCAAGATATCAATTTTTCTCGATGCCGCCATGCTGGTTGCAGCATTCTTCATCGCCTATGGCCTGTTGCATAACCATCACAACCTGCAGGATATACACGAGTATGCATGGGCACTGCTCATCGTCCTTCCTACATGGCTGCTGCTGTTATCCTACTCAGGTGTATACGGCTCAATGCGCACCAAAAAATTCGGCGAAATTTTCGGCCGGATTTTCAAGGTTCACATTGCCAGCGGCATCGTTATGACGTCTCTGATCTACCTGGTGGATCCAAAGGGATTCAGCAGAATTCTTTTTGGCACATTCTTCTTCATCTCCCTTGTCTTGATAACCGTCAGCAAAGCGTTAGTAAAGCTGATTTTAAATTATTTTCGCAGGAAGGGTTACAACGTCCGAAACGTGTTGATTGTCGGCAACGGCGATAAGGCCCACCACTTTGAGCAGCTTGTCAAGGATCACTCGGACTGGGGTTTGGTGATAGCCGGTCTTATTCCTTTGTGTACCGAGAACGGGGATATTCCCGGGAAATGCTGCATCAAGCTCGGCTCAATCACCAACCTGATAGATATGTGCAAGCATAAAATGGTTGATGAGGTCGTTTTTTCACTTCCTCACGAACAGATGTCGCTGATCGAAGATCATATCGCGGCACTTCAGGAAATGGGTATTACCGTCAGGATGGTTATTGACGTTTACGACATCCCCACCTCCCGTAAAGAAATTAATCTTTTCCACGATGAAATCCCTATGCTCACGTTTTACGGCAAAGCATTTGATGCCGAACAACTTTTCCTGAAACGTGGTCTGGATATTGTCGGTTCACTGGTGGGACTCACCATTACCGGTCTGTTACTGCCGTTTCTCGCCCTGGCACTTAAACTGGAATCAAAAGGTCCGCTTTTTTTCGGACAAAACCGGGTTGGTGAAAACGGCCGTGTTTTCAAATGCTGGAAGATCCGATCAATGTTCGTCGATGCGGAAGCACGCAAGAAGGATCTGATGGCCCGGAACGAGATGCAAGGGGCCATGTTCAAGATGAAGGATGATCCAAGGGTCACAAAAGTCGGGAAATTTATTCGTAAGACCAGCATTGACGAGTTGCCCCAGTTTTTGAACGTGCTGAAGGGCGAGATGAGCCTGGTCGGTACCCGGCCGCCGACTCCGGACGAGGTTGCCATCTATGAAAACTGGCACCGAAAGAGAATCTGCATCAAGCCGGGCATAACCGGGTTGTGGCAGGTGAGTGGCCGCAACCAGATCGAAGATTTCGACGAAGTAGCCAAGCTCGATATCCGCTATATTGAGGAGTGGTCGCTTTGGCTGGATATTAAACTGCTCGCGCTTACGCTCTGGGTTGTTGTGGCCCGCAGGGGTGCGAGTTGAGTCACAAAGGAAATTTTTATGTTTGAGTCGATATGTATGAAAGAAAATAATTCAAAAGGTAAAAATCATCATACAAAATGTGCCCGTGTCTTGGCTCTGATGCTGGCATTTTTATGTACTGCTGCCCCGTTGTATGCCATCTCCTCTGCCAATATCCCCCTCGACAGTCCGGTCTATCTCTACCTTGAAAAACTTGCCGGGTTCGGCCTGATTACGAGTGATATAAAGGGGCTCAAACCCTTCAGTAAGGCTGAGGCTGCCCGACTGGTGCTGGAGGCAGAGCGCAATCTCTCCTTTGGCTTGGCAAGTACGGCGTCGCCTGACTTTATTAATTCGCTTGTCAAGAAAATCCGTGCAGATATCCCGCATGAATTATCTTTACGGGAGAATCCTGCCACACATCCACCATTGTTTGACTACAACCCGGCTTCTTCCGTAAAACTCCGCTACGTTTTTCTGGACGGTTCACCGCGGGATTATAATCGTACCTCCTGGGATCCGGCACATCAGTCTGTCTTTGGTTTTATCGGGGGGGACCTCCGGCCTCTTGGTAATGGCGGGCCGGTCACGGTTACCGGTACCGAGGGGACACCGCTGCTTGAGAACAATACCGGCATTATCTATCGCCGTGGCAGCAGCGGTGAAGTGCGCTGGGCAGTGGAAGGTTATGTCGGTGACATGGCAACGGTGCTGTTTGAACCGGTAATTCTGGCAACAGGCAGCGATGCTGACGTTTTGTTAAACCGCGGCTATGTAAAACTCGGTGGCGGCGGACTGGAACTTGAAATTGGCCGTGATGAAAACTGGTTCGGACCGGGGTATCGTGGTGCAACGACTTTAACGAACAATGCGCGCAATTTTGATCTGGTAAAGCTCTCCAGTCCGGAGCCGTTGGATGTAGCATTGATCAAACGATGGCTGGGCAATGTCAAATACGCTCTGATTGGATCACGCTTTGATGAAACCGATGCAGGAACCATTAATCACCGGCAGCCTTATTTTATCGGCGCCAAGCTGTCAGTAAAACCGAATAGTGCAATCGAATACGGCGCAAATTTTGTACGGCAGCTGAGTGGGCCGGGATTTACCGGCAAACCGAACACATATTTTGGCGGCGGCAGCAACGATCATTCCAATTCAATTGCCGGCTTTGATTTCCGCTGGCGTATTCCGGGCCTGAAAAATACCGAGGTATATGGTGAGTTTTCTGGCGAGGATAACGCCGGTGGCGTCTGGCCGACTGTTGAGAGCTATGTTGCCGGATTGTTTATGCCTTGCGTGACTGGTTCCTGTCGGGACGATTTTCGTTTTGAATATTTCTTCGGTAGTGTCATGCTCTACGGTGACTGGCAGTTCCCTCGCGGCTATGTGTATCATGATATGCCCCCCGGACACTCACAGGGCGGCGCCGGTGTTCAGGAGTTTTTCGGGCGCTATTCGCATTGGCTTGATGTTCGTAATAGGCTTGCCCTGGAGTATTTTTATACGGAGCGGGGCCGCAGTTATCGTACCGGCAGCCAGGTTATGGAGTCGAAGCATGCAGGACGGTTGTTCTGGAGTCTGCCGATCAATGGCGATCTGGATGCCGAGCTGGGGTACGGAATTGAGAGAATATCCAACCTGAATCTGGTTAGTGGCGCTGAACGAACCAATCAATTGCTGAAACTCGAAGTGAGGTACCGGTATTGAAATACTCCAGAATTGTTCCTACTGCCATTACAGCGGCCATAATTGTCCTGACTGTTGCCGCAACTGGTCACCCGGCAGAAACAGCCGGCGAGTCGGCGCTTTCATATCAAGGTTTCAGCGGTATCATCAATACCCCCACCGCCCACGTTCAGGCTGAAGGCACCTTTCAGGGGCTCTATAACAATCAAGCCAACAGACTTCCGGCAGGGATTCCGCCCTGGCAGGACAACTATGTGTTCTCGGTCGGACTATTCAAATTCGTAGAATTCGGCGGGCGCTTGACCAATGGCGGGGCACGTGACCTCTCTGCCAATGTCAAGGCATCGACAGCCGCGCTTACCGGAAGCGACAGTCTTATTCCCGTTTTCGCCATGGGGGTTCAGGACGTTGGTGGAGGGGCCAATCTGCTTCAGTCCCGCTATATGGTGGCATCCGAGGATCTCTGGCGTTTCAGGCTCTCCGCAGGGTACGGATTGGGCCCCAGTCAGATGAAGGGCGCCTTTGGCGGGGTGCAATTGCGGCTCCATGACTCAATCTACCTGCTGGGAGACTATGACGCACGGGATATCAATGCCGGTCTTCGTTTGATCTCACCGGAGCTTTGGAGTCTGCCCGTTAAAGTGACATTCAGTGCAAAGACAACGGTCAACTCCAGTCCCGGAAAAGTTGACCTGGCATTCGGACTTACCTTTCTGCTCGACTTCCAGAAAAAATCCCGGGAAGCCAGTCGCGAGGAAAAAAAATATGAGGAGCACGGAAAACCGGTACAAGCACAAGGGGCAACATCCGGGATAACGGATAGTACTCCTGCCCCCAGACTTTTGCTCACTGCGCCTCGCCCCGCCACTCTCTCCACTTTGCAGACGCGTCTCCTGGCGGCCGGCTTCATCAATCTGCGTGTCGGCCACCGCGGCAGCAGGGAGCTTATCGTGGAATATGAAAACGTCCTCTTTAACCACAACGAACTTGATGCCATCGGGGTTGTGGCCGGAATAGTTTCAGAATCCGCGCCGGACAGCTTTGAAACAGTTCGCTTTATCATCAAGCGCAAAGGGATTCGCATGGCCGTTATTTCCGCGCCGCTGCGCTCTTTGCGGACATTCATGGAGCAGCCGGAAGGTGTAAACGACCTGAAAGAGCTGCTCACAGTCAGTTCTGATACGGACATCACCTCGGAAGTAACCTTTGTTACGGAGCAGAAAGAAAATGACTTTCCGAGTACGGCACTGATCCTGGCTCCGGGCCTGATGACCTTTGTTGGTACTGACTTCGGAGCCTTTGACTACCTGTTGTCAGTGAAGCCGGAAATTATCTCTGACCTCTGGAGCGGTGGGGTGCTGAATGCTCGCTGGGACATCCCGCTTTCATGGAGCGAGAATCTCGATCAAGGCAAGCCCTATTACAACAGCAGAAGAAACAGCCGCATGGACCGACTTATGCTGTTTCAAGGGGTCAAGCCGGCGCCCGGTATTATGGCCAACTTTGGCGGAGGTATGATCCTGCATGATGTTTACGGCACTCTGAACGAGGCACTCTGGAGCCCCGGTGATGGCACGCATCGCGTGAGAGGGGTCCAGGCATGGGCCCATAATCCGGAGACCCATCGTGACACGGAGGTGTACCTGGGGTCTTATCGTTATTTCCTGGCACCGTTGGATTTGTCACTGGAATTGACAGCCGGACGCTTCTGGGGGCAGGATCACGGCTATAGCCTGGAGATGAAGCGTTTCTTCGGTGATACCTCTGTTTCAACCTATTACAAAGATTCAACCACCAGCGAAGGCAAACATTGGCAGGCCGCCGGCATCCAGTTCAGCTTCCCGCTTACACCGCGCAAGGATCTGCACGTTGGACCGATTCAGGTGCGTGGCTCCGATGAATGGAGCTATGGGCAGGAAACGACGCTGGCGATCGGCGGACAGAAGACCAACGATGTCCTCACCCAGTCACTTGCAATTAATCCTCAGCCTACACCGGCACTTTATCGGGCGTACTACAATCGCGATCGCCTCAGCGCGGCGTATATCAGCCAGCACCTCGACCGCCTTCGGGATGCGTGGCTGAAATATTGTGAGTGCAGTAGGAAGAAGGAACAATAGGTTGACATTATATTTGTTTGTACTATATTGAAACCGTTGAAATATAACAAAAGAAGCTTATTTAAATTATCAGATTTCCTACTCGGAGGTTGACATGGGTACTCGTTCAGCGGTTGTTCGCAGCATGTATTTTCTCGCATTAACGGTTGTGTTGAATGGTTGTGGTGGTGGCGGCGGTGGGTTCTTCACGGCACCACCGGCAAAGGGGCAGTCAGGTAGACTGGTTCAGGGCCCGGTAAAGGGCGCAACCATCTTTGCCGATAGTACTGACGCTGGCGTTAGCTTTGTCCAGGATGCCGGTGAAATCGGGACGATAACGGATGATGATGGTAATTTCACTCTTCCCTCGATTCCGGGCTACGGTTACATACTCGTCTCCAAGGGCGGGACCGATAAGCTTACCAACCAGCCGGCGATCCAGATGCTCGCTCCTGCCGGTTCTGCCAATGTGACTCCTATAACCACTCTGGTGGCACTCGACACGACCGGTTCCGTCAAGGCGAAGTTGGTAGCGCTTATGCCGCCCGGCTCTGCATTTGATGCCGATATCTCCACGATCGCCAGTCCGGCGGTTCTGATGGTGATCAAATCTGTGGAGGCGACGGTACAATCCATGACCAGCGCGATAACCACTTCGGCACTATCGCATGGCGATACGATCTCCGCTCCCCAACTGTCTTCCATCCAGGCCCAGGCGATGCAGTCTATCGCTGCCGAAATTGCCGCTCTGCCGGCAGGGACAGCGACCACGACTCTGTCAGCGCCGACAAGCCTCTCAACTACGCTGCAAGCCGCAGCGACTGCGGCGGCGGTCAACATAACAACTGCCAACTCGAATATCACCTCATTCCCGGCGGGTACGGCACGTACTCTTGCTTCCACCGCTGTGACTGCTACGGCCACCGCCCTTAGTGTCGGTGCAACGGCGACTACCACAGCCATACCGGGTGGCGAAGCTGCCGTCATGACCTCCGCAGCCGCCGCAGCCTTTACGACAGCTGTCCAAAACGCATCTACAACGGCAGCGACCTCAGTTACTGCCAACACAACACCACCAGCCTACACTCCGCCGACAATACCGGTGGCGACCGGCGCAACCGGCGGTACCAGCGGTGGAACCGGTACCGGTTTCTAACGGTTTCTACAGTATTGCTTTCAACAAAAACGCCCTTCCTGATTCTGGAGGGGCGTTTTTGCTTCTTTTGGCTGAAGAAGCCGCTTATGTCGGTCAGCGACCTTTACCTGCTGTCCCCCCCTGAAATTTTTCTCCGCGGTTCCTGATCCGGAGAAACAGGCAGCCTCTGTGTAGTAAATTAAAGCAAACTTTACATCGGATGTAAAAATGTCTATTATGCCCAGTTACTGAATCTGAGGGAGGAAGCACATTGACTACACATAATTTGCTCAAGCTTACGACACATATTCTGGCGCAGACAGTTTTTACCCTTGGTATGTTTGCTTTTGCCGGAGCGGCACCGACGATGAGTGATCCTGCATTACTCTCCATAAATTCCGGCACGGGTGCGGCACCATCCGGCGCGTCAGCGTCCCTCTCCGCTTCGCAGACTCCCATTCAGGCGGGAGAAACACTCGCGCCCGGTCCTGCTCAGTTGGCGGCACCGGTTTCATCCCCGACGCTTCAACAAACTATGACTCAGACACCTGCATCCAGGCCTTCCGCCACGGTTGTCCCGATTGTCCCGGCTGTCCCGGCTGTCCCGAAAGTGGCACCTGATCCTTCTCCTATTGAGATTGCCATGCAGCTATCCGGTAAAGATGCTGAAAAAACGTCCCCCCAGACGTTTCAATACGGAAAAGTGCAACAGTTCGGTTACAGTTTTTTTCGTGCAGATGCCGACCCTTTTGCGGCAATGAACGATATACCGGTGGGACCGGACTATCTGCTGGGTACCGGTGACCGGATCAACCTGTCTATCTGGGGTAGTGTAGATGGCTCGTATCAACTTGAAGTAAACCGCAGTGGCGAGCTTGTGATTCCCAAGGTCGGGCCGATTAAAGTCGCGGGCGTCAGCTTTGGTCAGCTCCCGCAGGTATTAACCGGCCAGATCTCCCGAATATTCCGTAATTTTCAATTGAGCGTGACCATGGGCAAGCTGCGCATGATCAAGGTTTATATTGTTGGCAACGTAACTACCCCTGGAGATTACACTGTCTCCTCGATGTCAACCCTGTTAAACGCTCTTTCGGCTGCCGGGGGGCCGACCCGTAACGGCAGTCTGCGTAGTATCGCCATCAGACGCGACGGCAAGCTGGTTGATACGGTTGACCTGTATGACTTCTTCCTCAAGGGGGACAAAAGCCGAGACATCCGGCTTCAGCCGGGAGATACGGTGTTTGTTCCGAGTATCGGTCCGGTGGCAGGAATCGCCGGTAATGTCCGCCGTCCGGCAATTTTCGAGCTGAGAACCGAAAAAACGCTTAAGGACCTTCTGGCGCTGGCAGATGGTATTGTGTCGACCGGTTATCTTCAGCGCCTGCAAATCTCTCGCGTCGATGCCTATGAGAAAAAGAGCGTTACGGATGTAAATCTTGACCCTAAAACGGCCGGTAAGGACCTGGACAGCCTGGCTAATGATATTTCAATCAAAGACATGGATTTAGTAAAAATCTTCCCGATAGACGGCACGGTGCGGGGGTATGTCCGCTTATCCGGTTACGTATTACGGCCGGGTGATTACGCAGTGAAACCTGGCATGACGCTGCATGATCTGCTTCCTCCGGAAAACCTGTTACCGGAATATCATCAGTCTATCGGTAGTCTGACTCGCCTTGTTCCCCCCGATTATCATCCCGAGATGATCGTAATCAACCCGGTAAATGCAGCGGCCGGGAAGCCGGGCTTTAATCTTGAATTGCAGGAATTTGACACAATAAAGATCTATTCCCGCTGGGAAATGGAGGAGATGCCGCGTGTGAGAATCGGAGGTGAGGTGCAGCACCCCGGTGAATATCGTCTGCTTGAAGGAATGACGCTGCGGGATTTATTGTATACGGCAGGCAACGTCAAGCGAACCGCGTTTCTCAAGAATGCCGAGATTGCCCGTATGCGGCGCAGCGGCAGTGATGTGACCATGTCATCGTTGAATATCGATCTGGGGCTGGCTCTCGATAATGATCCCAAGCATAACTTGCTGCTGGAGCCTTTTGACGAGCTCACCATACGCCGGATTCCTTATTGGGCGGAAGAAACGGATCGCTACATAACGATTGCCGGTGAAGTTCTTTTTCCCGGTACCTATCCGATTTTCAAGGGTGAACATATCAGCGACGTACTCCGGCGCTGCGGCGGCTTTACCGACAAAGCCTATCTGCGTGGAGCAAAGTTTACCCGGCGGTCTGTAAAAGAGCTGCAGCAGAAACGGATGGAGGAAGTGCTTGCAAAAACGGAGCGCGACATCATGCAGAAACAGGCAACCTTGGCTTCTGTGGCAACCTCAAAAGAGGAGTTGGATGCCACAAAATCGGCTCTTGAGGCGCTACAGAAAACAGTCGATCGATTGAAATTAGTGAAAGCTGAAGGAAGAGTTGTCATGCAATTCAAGCAGGGGCAGGAGATCAAGACGAGTGATTATGATCTCTTGCTGGAGGGGGGGGACATACTTGAGATCCCTCCGCGTCCCAGTGTTGTCAATGTGCTGGGATACGTGTACAACCCCAATTCCTTTGTCTATCAGCATGGTAAGGATATTGAATGGTATCTTGACAAAACCGGAGGGCCGGTTACCGACGCTGACAAGTCCGAGATGTACGTGATTCAAGCCGACGGTTCGGTGTTCAGCCGCCAGCAGTCTTTTTTTAGCGGTTTCCTTTCAAGTCAACTGGAACCGGGAGATACTCTGGTCGTTCCACAGAAACTTGAAAAGATCGCCTGGATGCGAGAAATCAAGGACATCTCCCAGATACTTGCGAATATGTCAATCACGGCAGCTACTATTTGGGCAATTGTGAGATAGGGGATTACATGAGTGATGATCTGCATACCGGTCAGATGCCGGAACTGCCCGGAGACGAGATAAATTTACTGGAACTGCTGCGGGTGTTTGTTCGCAATCTGCTATTGATTGCCAAAATAACCGGTGTTGTTGCACTGCTATCAATTGTGCTGTCGTTGACGATGAAGAATGTTTACACCGCCAGGGCGACTCTGCTTCCTCCGCAGAAAGATTCCGGCGGTGGTGCGGCAGCATTGCTCGCCTCAATGGGCGGCGGCGGACTGGCCGGTTTGGCAGGTGGCCTTGGAGGCTCTTCAGACCTGTACCTGGGGCTGCTGAGAAGTCGTACCGTTACCGATGCCGTCATTAAGCGCCTTAACCTGCATACCGAACTGAAGTCAAAGAACGCGGATGATACCCGCAAAAAGCTTGAGGCGTTGGTCAAGTTTCAAGCCGGCAAGGATGGTATCATCACCGTCACCGCTGATTACAAGGACCCTGTTAAAGCGGCTCTGTTGGCTAATACATTCGTCGATGAACTTCAGAAAAAAAGTCTCCAGCTGAATCTTACCAAAGCAAGTACCGAACGGAATTTTTTGGAAAAAAGACTCACCGTAGTCAAGCAGGATCTGAAAGTTGCTGAAGATGAGATGAAAGAGTTTCAGGAAAAAAACAAGACTATCAAAGCTGACAGTCAGGCTGCAGCTGCTATTGAGGGTGTTGCCCGGTTGCGTGCGGAAGTTGTTACCAAAGAGGTGCAGTTGGCGGCGCTGCGTAATTCCATGACCGATGAAAGTGCCGAAGTGAGAACGCTGATGGCAGGAATAAGCAAACTCAAAAGCCAACTGAATTCCATGAGCGGTACCGGTAATGGGGGCGGTGTTATCCCCTCTGTTGGTAATGCTCCGTCTATCGGCGTTGAATATGTACGCCGGTTGCGCGAATTGAAGACTCAGGAAGCGCTGTTCGAACAGCTTACCAAGCAGTTTGAAATGGCCAAGATCAGTGAAGCACGTGATTCCTCGTCGCTGCAGGTGCTGGACGAGGCTGTCGTACCGCTGCGCAAAAGCAAACCAAAGCGGGCGCTGATTGTGGTACTCGCGACGGTAACAGCTTTTTTCTGTTCGATATTTTTTGTGTTCATCAAGGAATACCTCGCCAAACTCTCTCCTGAAGACAGCGCCATCATGGATGAGATGAAGGGCACTATAAAGGGAATGCTGCGACTGCGCCGGTCGGCACGTACCCGTGCATAACAGGCATCCCGTTCCTCACCTGCTCTGGCTGTTCCTCTGCACCGTCCTGACGCTTGTAATTCTCTGGCTCGGACTTATGCCCGCTGATTTAGCCCCCTCCGGTTTGGGATGGGATAAGTTGAACCATGTCGGAGCGATTGCCGTGGCAACAGTCCTCGCGTACCTTTCCCTTCAGCCGCGCCGCGGAGCGGCAGCGGCAGCGTTTGTGTACGGTACCTCCCTTGGTATTCTGATTGAGATTATGCAGGCCACCCTGACAACGACCAGAACTGCTGAGTGGAGCGATGTCGCCGCCGATCTTGTCGGTGCCGGGTGTGCCTGGGCAGCGATACAGCTATTTCGCCGCAGAACCGCCGCAAAACGATAATCATTCCCCATTTCCCTCCTTGCCAACCAAGCCACAAACAGGCATAATACCCGCCACTTTACAAGCGGAGTAATCGTATGGCATTGCGCGTCTACAACACCCTCAGCGGTGAAAAAGAACTCTTCGTTCCCCTGGTTCCCGGCAAGGCCGGCATGTACGTCTGCGGGGTAACGGTTTATGATTATTGTCATATCGGCCATGCCCGTGCCGGGGTGGTGTTCGATATTATTTTTCGATACCTGAAATACGCCGGCTACGATGTCACGTATGTACGCAACTACACCGACATTGACGATAAAATCATCAACCGTGCCAATCAGGAAGGAACCGATTACCGTACGATTGCTGACCGGTATATTCAAGCCTTTGATGAAGATATGGCGCAGCTCGGGCTGGCCAAGCCAACGGTGGAGCCAAAAGCAACGGATCATATTGATGGCATTATCAGCATTATCGAGGCACTGATTGCCAAGGGGCATGCATACGCCTCGGAAGGCGATGTTTATTATGCCGTCGAGACCTTTCCTGACTACCTGAAGCTCTCCGGCCGAAATCTGGAGGAAATGCAGGCCGGCGCGAGGGTTGAGGTGGGTGACAAAAAAAACCATCCGATGGATTTTGCGCTCTGGAAGGGATCAAAACCGGGTGAGCCCTGGTGGCACTCGCCGTGGGGCAATGGTCGTCCCGGCTGGCATATCGAATGCTCGGCCATGAGTATGGAATTTCTCGGTAAAACCTTCGATATTCATGGCGGGGGCAAAGATCTGGTGTTTCCCCATCATGAAAATGAAATTGCCCAGTCCGAAGGAGCTAACGGCTGTCAGTTTGTACGCTACTGGCTGCATAACGGGTTTGTCAATATTAACGCAGAAAAGATGAGCAAGTCGCTGGGTAACTTTTTCACTATCCGCGAGGTTCTGAAAAAATATGACCCGGAAACGCTGCGCTTTTTTATCCTTTCGGCTCATTACCGCTCACCGATAGACTTTTCCGACCAGAATCTGGAGGAGGCACAGTCCGGACTGGAGCGCATTTACAGCTGTCTGTCGGCTCTGAGCGATGTTTTGAACGAACAGGCTCCGTCAACTGAAATTGCCGCGATTGAGGCGCTATCGCAAGTCGGCCTGGAGCTGCAGGAAAAGGTTGATCAGTTCATTCCCCGCTTTGTTGAGGCGATGGATGATGACTTCAATTCTGCACAAGCGCTTGGAATTCTCTTTGAAACGGTGCGGGCGGCCAACCGTTTCCTGGCCGAAACAAAGGCCATGACCCCTGTCTCTCTGTCGCTGATTGCCCATATCCGCCATTTATTTACTGAGGCGGGAAGTGTCCTCGGACTGTTTGCGGTGGCGCCGTCCGTCTGGCTGGCGGGGATCAAGACTGCCAAAGCCGGCCAGATCGATATAGCTTCTGACGAAATCGAGCGGTTGATTGCCGAACGTGCCGCGGCACGTGCTGCAAAGAATTTTAAACGGGGTGATGAAATTCGTGACGCCCTGCTGGAAAAAGGAATTCTTCTGCTGGACTCCGCGCAGGGTACCACGTGGAATGTAAAATAAACCGGCTTCACCGTTCAGCGATTGGACTTCCCTGCCCCTGGACGGAGTCTGAGGGCTGCGAACTCGTTATTGACTGATATAATACGCTACTACTACGTCTGACGAGGTTCTGTGTGGATCAGGAATGTTGCTGGAACAGGGATGTAATTGAGCAGGCAGATTGCCCGAAAATTGGTGAGGGTGAAGACGATCTGTTTTCTTCAAAACTGCAGCGGGTCACTGAAAAATGCAGCGAATGTACTGTTTTTCTCGCCAATCTGAAGCGGGTACGTGATTCCGGGAATCCTCTTGCACCACTTCTCTCTGATGTACTGAATGAAAATCGCCGCCAGAAAAATCAGATTCAGTCACTCGTAAGTTTTCTTGATAATAAAACGCTGGAAATGCGTTTCATGCATGAGCTTGGCTCCGTTCTGCAAAGCTCTGTTGATCTGGACGAAGTACTTTCCGTGGCTTTGACCGCGATAACCGCCGGCAAAGGCTTCGGCATGAACCGTGCGTTCCTGTTGCTGAGTGACCGCGAAGCAGGCGTGTTGCGCGGCTACCTGGGAATAGGTCCTCGCAATATTGAAGAAGCCAGCCAGGTATGGAATGAGATTGTACAGAATGATATGGATCTGCAGACCCTGGCACAGAACTTCCGACTGAATAAACTGTCCTCCGAGCGTGCAAAATTTCACGACATCCTTCAACAGCTCACCATTCCGCTTTCCCGAAAAGATCATGTCATTATCAAGGCTCTTGACGGCACGTCACCGATCATGATCGAGAAGGCTTTTCAGAATGCGGATGTCCCTCCGGAGCTGGCTCGTTTGCTTGGCGTTGACACCTTCCTCCTGATGCCGCTGATTTCACGCAATCGCCGGGTTGGCATGATCATCGCGGATAACTGCATCACACACCGCGCCATTACCGAAGAGGATATGCATTCGCTGGAAACATTCGGCTTTCCGGTCGCTTTTGCGATAGAGCGCGCTTCGTTATACGATAAGCTGCAGGTTGAACTCAACCGGGTTATCGAGGCGGGAAAAAAACTGAAAGAGCAGCAGGAACTGATCGTCCGTATGGAGAATATGGCCCTGGTTGGGAGAATTACCTCCAGTATTGCCCACTCAGTCCGGAATCCATTGATGATAATCGGCGGTTTTGCCCGGTCGATACTCAAAAACAGCCCGGAATCCGACCCCAAACGTTCATTTATCGAATCCATTGTTGCGGAAACCCGTCAACTGGAAGGAGTTCTGGATGAAATCCTCAATTACTCAGATTCGTTATATCCGACACGTGATTTTTGGGATGTAAATCAGCTTGTGGAAACTGCATTGCGTGATACGGCAGATATATTAATGTCACAAGGGTATGCCACCGGGTATTCGCCGGGGCAGGATATGCCACTGGTATATATTGATTTTAAACAGCTTTCCTACTGTCTCAGGACCGTACTGCAGAATGATATCACCGGAATAGGCTCTGACCGGTCGATAGCGATCATTTCAGAGGGACGTGAAGATTGTGTCATCCTCCGGATTGAAGACCGTAGTCGGCAGATCTCTCAGACAGAACTTAACCACCTGTTGGTGCCATTTTCGGAAACCCGTGATCTGGGAGCGGGACTGGGGCTGGCACTGTGTAAAACCATGCTTGAAAAACAGGGGATTCCGTTTGTAGCCCAGGCAGATGAACAGAACGGAATCAGATACACCATCACACTTCCCACCTGTAAGGAGGAACAGCCATGAGCAAACTATTGGTAGTAGATGATGAGGCCAACATCCGGTTGCTGTACGCCGAAGAGTTGAAGGACGAGGGATACGAAGTCGTTACCGCGGCCAGCAGCGCCGAGGCGGCTGAAAAACTGCAGGGATGCACGTTTGATCTGGCCGTTCTGGATATCAAGCTGAAAAACGAAAGCGGTATTGAGCTGCTGCAGAAACTGGTCAAAGAGCGTCACGATATGCCGGTGATTCTCTGTTCGGCATTTTCCTGTTACAAGGACGATTTTTCGGCCTGGCTGGCAGATGGCTATGTCGTAAAATCAGGCGACCTGACAGAATTGAAACAGGAAATCGCCCGGGTATTGGCCAAGAAAGCGTTGAAGGCAAAGGCGGGAGTATAGCAACTCCTTTAAAACAGGAACGATCCAGATTTAATTGGCAGAAGGAGTATTCACATGAAGGCAGTCATCATGGCAGGTGGCTTTGGCACCCGCATCCAACCGCTTACCGGCAGCATGCCAAAACCGATGATTCCACTCTTCAACCGTCCGATCATGCTTCATATTGTCGAGCTGCTGAAGAAGCATGATATCACCGAACTGGTCATGCTGCTTTATCACCAGCCGTTCTATATCAAAAACTTCTTCCGTGACGGTTCCGATTTTGGCGTAAAGATCACCTATGTCACCCCGATTGCAGATATGGGAACTGCCGGTGCAGTCAAGGCCGCGGAAAAATATCTGGATGAGCGTTTCCTGGTGATAAGCGGCGATCTTCTGACTGATTTCAACCTCAAAAAAATTATCGATTTTCATGTCGACAACAAGGCCAAAGCGACAATTACACTGACTTCTGTCAAGGATCCGCTCCAGTTCGGCGTCGTGATCACTGACAAAGAAAAGCGCATTACCCAGTTTTTGGAAAAGCCCGGCTGGGGCGAAGTGATCTCAGACACAATTAATACCGGAATTTATGTATTGGAACCTGAGATTCTGAAATACATCCCTGAGGGGGAAAACTTCGATTTTTCGCAGGACCTCTTCCCACTAATGCTGAAAAAACAGGATGCACTGTTTGGTGTGACTGCCAAGGGATATTGGCGTGATATCGGCAACACTGATTCCTATCGCGAAGCGTACCACGATATATTCAAAGGCAGGGTTAACCTGAAGATCGACGAACCGAAACAGGATTTTGTCGGCAAGGATCTGCGCATCGGCGCTGATGTTAAACTGGAACAGGCTGCCGGTCTTGAGGGTACGGTGGTGATCGGGGATAACAGCCAGATATTCGGCGATGTGCGCATCAAGGATTCGGTGATCGGCCGCAACTGCACCATTGAGACCGGAGTTCGACTCAACCGCTGCATTATATGGGATAACTCGTATGTCAAAAAAGGGGCCCGGATAACCGATAGTGTCATCTGCTCCAGTGTCCGCATCGGCCAGGGAGCAACCCTTGAAGAAGGCGTCATTGTTGCCGATGAAACATCTATCGGCGACGAGGCGGTCATTAAGGCTGATGTCAAAATCTGGCCACGAAAGACTATTGAGGCGGGTGCAACCGTCACTTCCAATATGATCTGGGGCGAAAAATGGAAAAAGGCTCTTTTTGAGGGAGCAATCATCAAAGGCCTTTCCAATGTGGAACTCACTCCGGAATTTTGTGCCAAGCTGGGATGCGCCTACGGCACCTCGCTTCCCAAGGGAAGCTTCGTGCTTGGCGGCCGTGATTCCAACCCCTCATCCCGCATGCTCAAGCGCTGTTTTATGGGTGGTCTGCTCTCTGCCGGCGTCAATGTGCGTGATATGAAGATGACATCACTGCCGCTGGTTCGTTATAAACTGAAGACGTTTGGTGAAGTTGGCGGGGTGCATTTCCGTCAGGCACAGGATGACCCCGCTCTTCTGGAGATCGTTTTCCTCGATGGTGACGGTCTTGACTTCTCCAGTAACATGGGAAAGAACGTGGAACGCACCTTTTTTAAGGAAAACTTCCGGCGTGCGCACCATACGGAACCGGGTGTTATCACTGATATCAACAATGTCGGGGATTTTTATCGCGAGGGTTTTTTACGGGCGCTCGATCGGGAGCTGCTCAAAAAATCGGCTTTCACGGTGGTGGTGGATTTTAATTTTTCCCCTGCAAGTCAGGCGCTGCCGCAACTGTTAAATGAGCTCGGCTTCTCCGTAATAGCACTGAATGCCTATGTGGACGAAGGACGCGGGGTTCAGACCAAGGAAAAAGAACTTGCTCTGAATCAGCTTTCAGCAATTGTTTCGTCGCTGGGCGCCCAGGCCGGATTCTGGCTTGATTCTTCGGCAGAGGCCATCACGCTGGTTGATGAAACCGGCCGGATTTTTACCGGCATTGAACTGCTGTCCCTGACGGTGGCGCTGCTCATGAAGAGCGGTCAGAAGGGCACGATTGCTGTGCCGGTGCAGACCCCCTCGACAATTGAGCAGATGGCCGGGCAGAGCGGCTGTCAGGTCATTCGCACCAAAAGTTCGGACCGCGCGATGCAGGAGGTCGCCTCTTCTTCAGAAATCCTCCTTACGGGCACCACCGATGGCCGTTTCGCCTTTACCCGTTTTCAGTCCGCCTTTGACGGCATGTTTGCTATTGCGAGGCTGATGGAGCTGAGTGCAGCGAGCGGCACGACACTTTCGCAGGCCTTCTCGAATGTACCCCGCGCAGCGTATTTTCAAACCACCCTCCCCTGTCCCTGGGAAATGAAGGGGGGTATCATGCGCAAGATGAGTGAGGACAGTCTGGAGAAAGAAGCCACATTCATCGACGGCATCAAAGTCCATTTCGGCGCAGAGTGGGTGCTGGTACTGCCTGACCAGTATCTGCCCGTCGTGCATATTGTGGCTGAAGCCCGGGATCAAAAATCCGCCCAAAAACTGCTCGCCGAGTACGAAAAAAAGATTAAGACGTGGAAGAAGGAGATGGTGTAACCGATTATGCCTAAGCCGCTCGACGTAGTTATTGTATGGCACATGCATCAACCGTACTATAAAGATCCTATCAAAAATGAATATGCGCTCCCCTGGACCTACCTGCATGGCATCAAAGACTATTTTGACATGCCGGCTATTGTTGAGGATACACCCGGTGCCAAAGCGGTTTTCAACCTGGTGCCGTCACTGATCGAACAGCTGCTGGAGTACGCATCCGGCAGCGCTGTCGACCCGTTTCTTCAGAAGGGGCAAGCCGCTCCATCCGAGCTGAGCCAGGATGACCGTATTTTCCTGCTGGAAAACTTTTTTTCGGCCAACCGCCAGAATATGATTGAACCTTCCCGGCGCTATCTGGAGCTGCTTTACATGGCTGGCGAAGGGAAGCCGGGCAGTGCCAGGGAACGGGTAAAGCATTTCAGCGATCAAGATCTGCTGGATCTGCAGGTGTGGTTTTTTCTGGCCTGGACCGGTGAGGCAGCTCGTCGCCGCTATCCGGTTTTTACCGATCTGATTGCCAAAGGAGAGGATTTTACCGCAGCGGACAAGGAACTGCTTTTTGCTACTCAACGCGAACTGCTGCAATCCATAATCCCGCTATATCGGCGACTGCATATCGAAGGGCGGATTGAACTGTCGGTAACCCCCTATTATCATCCGATTCTGCCGTTGCTGTGTGACATGAAAATGGCTCAGACGGCCATGCCGCGGGTAAATCTCCCCACTGCCAGCTTCCGTCATCCCGAAGATGCCCGTGCTCAAATACGCCGTGGCATCAACTATTTTCATGAAATATTCGGTTTTGCCCCGACCGGCATGTGGCCCTCAGAAGGTTCCGTGAGTAACGAGGCGCTGACGATCATTACCGAGAGCGGTATCCGCTGGATTGCCACCGATGAGGAAATTCTGGAAAAGAGCATGGATGGGGGGCTTGGTGCCGGTAAAGAGCGACTTTATCGGCCCTGGCGCTACAGCAGCAGCAAGGGTGAAATCGGTGCGTTTTTCCGTGATCACCAGCTGTCCGACCTGATCGGCTTTACGTACTCACAGTGGGAGCCGGGGCGTGCCGTGGCTGATCTGTGTGGTCGTCTGAACGCGATTAAGTCCCGTCTTGGTGGAGAAGGACGGGTTGTTCCGATCGTTCTCGATGGTGAAAATGCCTGGGAATACTATCCTAAAAACGCCTACGATTTTTTGCAGGGGATGTACAAAGGAATTGCCGGATCAGCAACGCTTCGCTTGACTACCTGCAGTGACGTATTGAGAGAGACTCACTTCGATGGCCGTCTCCATTCAATTTTTCCCGGCTCGTGGATTAACGGCAACTACGGTATCTGGATCGGCCATCCTGAGGAAAATCTGGCATGGGATCTGATTGCGCAGGCTCGTGAAACTGCGGTATCTGCAAATCCGCTGGTCGCCGCTGCACTTGAGAATGGCGAACCCTCGGCAGACGCTACGGCTGAAATGATATGTCGTTCTCTTTATGCCGCAGAAGGGAGTGACTGGTTCTGGTGGTACGGGGATGACCACTTTTCACCGCACAGTGACCGTTTTGACCGGCTCTTCCGTCAGCACCTGATGAACGTCTACCGGCTTTTAGGGCAGGATGCTCCCCGTGAATTACTTGAACCCATCAAGAAGAAGAGTCCGGCCGGTTTAATACGCGAACCGGCAGCTTTTATTGATCCGGAGATCAGCGGCAGAATCAGTGACTATTTTGAATGGCTGGCAGCCGGGTTGTACGACCTGACCCGACAGGGCTCCGCCATGCACTCGTCAGACCGGATGCTGCAGAGTTTCTATTACGGTTATAACAAAAGTTCGTTCTTCATTAGAATTGACGGGGTTCAGGAGCTCTCCCGCCTGCTGAAGGAGGACGATGTGCTCAATCTGCATCTGGTCTGTGATCGTGATTACCGGCTGTCGATACAGATGAAAAGTGATGAGGGACTGCTGCTGGTTAAGGAAAACGGTGTCTGGACGCCGACCAGCAGCTACTGTCACTGGAGGATCGCCAAGACGTGTGAAATACGTATTCCGTTGGCCGGCATCAAACTGACAGCGGGAAACAAGCTGTTTGTCTCGATGACGCTGGTACGCGATAATGAAGAAGTTGGGCGGTGGCCGACCGATGCCCCGCTGATGTTGTATTATGCCGGAGCTGATATTGAACTGGATAATTGGCTGATATAAGAGGAGATGGCATGTCTGAACTGCGTTGGGATCCGATAAAGCTGCATTGGGTAATTATTGCCACCGAGCGGGGACGCCGTCCGCGGGATTTTCAGGTGGAGCCGGAGCAGAGCGGAATGACGGCGTGTCCGTTCTGTTACGGCAATGAGGATAAAACTCCTCCGGAGATTTTTGCCATCCGGCCGGGCGGACTACCTAACGCTGCCAACTGGCGGGTTCGGGTTATTCCAAATAAATACCCCGCGCTACGGGTGGAAGGAGATCTCAACAGTCACGGTTATGGCATGTATGATGTGATGAACGGTATCGGCGCTCATGAGGTAATCATCGAAACCCCCGATCACAACCGCACGCTGGCTGATCTTACGGTCAACGAGGTGAATGACGTCCTGATCGCATATCGTCATCGTTACCTCGATCTCCGCAAAGATTTCCGCTTTCGGTACATGGTCCTTTTTAAAAACCACGGCACCAGAGCCGGCGCGTCACTCCATCATTCCCACAGTCAGCTTATTGCAGTACCGTTGCTGCCACCGGTGGCAAGTACCCAGTTGAAAGTTTCCCGTACGTATTTCAACGATAAGGAACGCTGTGTTTTTTGCGATTTGATTGAGTTTGAGTTGCGCGAAGGGGTGCGTGTCGTAAAAGAGTTTTCCAACTTTGTAACTCTGACACCCTATGCCTCCAGCTCGCCCTTCGAACTGCGGCTTTATCCCAAACGTCACAGTCATGACTTTGCTCTGATGAACGATGCCCAGTTGGCTGAGCTGGCGGTGGCAATGAAGGATATGCTGCTGCGGGTCAAGACGGTGCTGCGCGATGCTCCGTACAATTTCATTCTGCACAATGCCCCGCCTATGCATCGTCGTCCCGGCAAGCCTGAACATTGGAATTCCCTGGAGTACGATTATCACTGGCATATCGAACTGGTGCCACGGTTGACACAGATGGCCGGTTTCGAGTGGGGCACCGGTTTTTACATCAACCCGACCTCGCCGGAGGATGCCGCCCAGTTTTTGCGGGAGGCGGATGTCTGATATACAAAAGTCGCTCGATGCACTTTACGCGTCCCGCTCTCCGCAGCATCTGGGAAATGACCCGCTTTCATTCTGCCATCGCTACTCTGATCCCGCCGATCAGGAGATTGCTGCGGTAATCGCATCATCATTTGCCTATGGTTCGGTAGTCATTATTCTGCGGACATTGGAGACAATTTTTGCCGGAATGGGGCCATCGCCGCGGAAGTATGTCGAGCAGTTTGATCCCGTGGCCGGCTTACAGCTGTTTTCCCGCTTCAAGCACCGCTTTAATGATGGCCGCGACCTTTGTGCGCTCCTGTGGGGCATGCGGCTGATGCTGGAGCAGGCCGGCAGTGTCCACTCGTTTTTTCTGCGGAATCACCGGGTCGCAGATGTTGACATCAGCAGCTCCTTGAATAACTATTCCGTTGCGGTACTGGCTTTGGACTACAGTGCCGTATTCGGAAGGCGCGACATCCCGCCGGACTCATATTTTCCGTTCCTGTTTCCCGCTCCCGCCTCCGGCAGTGCCTGTAAACGCCTCTGCATGATGTTGCGCTGGATGGTTCGCCCCGCAGATGGCATCGATCTTGGTCTGTGGAGCGGAGTGGCCCCGTCGCAGCTTATTATTCCCGTTGATACACATATCAGCCGCATCAGTCGCTATCTCGGTCTAACCTGCAGAAAAGCCGCTGACTGGCGCATGGCTCAGGAAATTACCTCTGCCCTGCGCAGCTTCTGCCCGGAAGACCCGGTTAAGTATGATTTTTCTCTGGCGCATCTCGGTATAAGTGATGGCTGTGACGGTAAGGACATGAGTCGCTGCCCAACATGTCAAATTGTTGGAATTTGCGCACAAAACCTCACTAAATCCTCACTAAATAGTCGAAAAGTCACGGTGTAATGATTTGACACCCTCCACCCTTTCTGCTATAGGACTAGCGTAGTTTCAGATAGTTCCGTGGATTACGGCCATAAACTATCACCATTGAGGAGTCGCAGATGATAATCCAATGCGAAAAGTGTCAGACAAAATTTCGACTTGACGATTCCAGGGTCACGGACAAGGGTGTAAAAGTCCGCTGCACCAAATGTAAGCATGTATTTAAAGTACAAAAGGAAGGGATCGAAGCTGAGACATGTGAGCCGGTCGGTGCAATGCCTGATTTTGCCGCCACTGCGGCCCATGCGGAAGAATCGGCAGCGCCTTTCGAAACCCGGAACGACGCAGTGTCGGGTGTCCCGTTTGAGGCAACTCCGGTTGAAGAGAATGTGCTCCCCAGTGAAACAGATGATTTCAGCCAGTTTGAAACAACTTCGTTTGATGACTCAGCCATCTCATTTGAATCGGACGATCTGTCTGCTGCGGGCACCGAAAATGATGACATAGCTGCAAATGAGACTGCCGTCACAGGTGGAGAAGTCGATTTTTCGGACTTTGATTTTGGTGACAGTGCAGCGCCGCTTGATTCACCGTCACAGTCTGCCATGTCTTCAGATGCTTTTACGGGTGCCATGACTGAGCCGGCAGCAGTGTCCGATCAGAACGAAACGCCGCAAGGGCTTGATTTTTCGGATGATGATATGTTTGGAGCTGTTGTACAGGCCGCGCCCGAAGCGGCAAATGAAACTATTTCCTTTGATTTTGAAGGGGATAGTTTTGCAGAATCAATGGATATGAGCGGCATTGGTCAGGATTCAAACGGGAAACGCGGCGCGTTATTTTCCCTTGATGTGCCGGGTGAAACACCATTTAATCTGGGAGAAATTGACTTTGGAGATGAACTTACATCGGTTGCGGTGCAGCAGGTAAATCCTGATGATCTGAAACCGTCCCAGGAAATCCTGTTTGCTCCTCTGGCAGAAGCTCAAAGCACATTGGCAGACGATGAATTGACGAGATCGTTTCTCGGCGAAGATGCCACCGCTGTTCAGCAGGAGTTGCCGCCGCTCTCGATTGCTTCGAGGCGTAAACAAAGTCCGTTTTTTGGTGGTCTCATAACCGTCAGTGCCGTACTTGTTATCTCCGTTCTCGGCTATTTCGGCTATTCATCTTTTTCAAACTCAAAGGATACTGCATCACTGGATACCGGCAAGATCAACGTCCGTGCCGTGACAGCAGATTTTATTGAAAATGGTCAGGCGGGAGAGTTGCTGGTGATTTCGGGTGAGGCGCTCAATGACTATCCAAAACCGCGGGCAGCGCTGCAGGTTAAAGTGACCGTTTTTGATGCCACGGGGCAAAGTGTCGCCACTAAAATGGCCTATGGCGGAAACCCGCTGACAGAGGAACAGCTTGAGAATCTGCCGCTTGATAAAATCGAAGCGGCCATGGCGAATCAGTTTGGTGATTCGTTGGCGAATATGGAGGTTGCTCCAGGTAAAATGATTCCTTTTGTCGTCGTTCTTGCCAACCTACCCAAGGGTGCGAAAGACTTTGCGGTGCAGTCTGCGGGATCAACCGTAGCAACCGGAAAACAGCCGTAAGCAGGACAAGATCAAGACGCATACATACAAGAAGGGCCGCTGACAATTTTGTTAGCGGCCCTTTGTGCTGATATTCAGGTGAGACTTGCTACAGAATCTCAACCAACCGGATGGTAAAGGTCAGGTCGCGACCGGCTAACGGATGGTTACCGTCCAATGTAATAGTCGTATCGGTAACTTCTGTTACTAAAACCGGCAGAGGTGAGCCGTCCTCCAGAATTACTTCCATCTGATGGCCCGGTTCGGGTTTTATTTCAGCCGGGATTTCACTCCGCTCGATAACGGCAACCATTTCCTCGGCGCGCTGTCCGTAAGCATCATCTGCAGCTATAGAAACGGTTACACTCTGGCCAGGTTCGAGCCCGATCACCGCCGCTTCAAATTTCGGTATCAGCTGGCCGGCACCGATGACGAATTCCATCGGTCCGGAAGCGCATCCGCACCCGTCATCGTTGTCTTTTTTGCTCTCGCACCCACAGGAATGATCTTCAGGTTGTTCATGTGAGCTTTCCGATGAGTCAAAAATGCTCCCGTCTTCAAGGGAACCGGTATAGTGTACTCTTACTTTGTCGCCTGTTTTTGCCTGTGCCATGGTTAGATCCTTTCAGTGTGTGTGCCCTGGGGTCAGGGATTCAATTAATGCAGTAATGTGTGAAGCGAACTGGCCGGGATGGGTGCCGGTTATCCGCAAACGTTTATGGCGTGAAGTTTCACCTGAGATGATCTCGACTGCCGATTTTGCAACATCAAAAAGGTCGGCGATAAATTCCCGACAGAGTTTATTTGCCGCGCCATCAACCGGGGGAGAAGTAAGTCTGATTTTAAGTTCTTCACCCAGAATTCCACAGATGTGATTCTTCGATGACCGTGGCTGAACATAAATATTCAGTATAAGGCCGTTAGTAACGGTGGTGAGGAAGGGTGGTTCAGGCCGGCTCATCGCTGACAAGTTGCCGGCTGAAACTTTCAAGTAATCCTTTGAAGCTCATCTCAAACTGGATCTTCTGCCGCCGAACTTCCTCAATTCTTGATTTCAGTTCGCCGAGTTGACGCTCGGAATCTGCGATAATACGCTCACCCTTGAGTTCAGCCTCCGAAACAATCAGCTCGGCCTCTTTACGGGCATTCGCCTTCATCTCTTCAATTACCCGCTGAGCCGAAAGCAGCGTTTCACGTAATTCCCGCTCTTTCTCCGCCATATCAAGCATATCGCGACTTTGGCGCGACTGCTGCTCTTTCAGCTGGCTGTTTTCACGGATTAATCCTTCCATTTCGCCGGCTACCGTTTGCAGAAAGGCGTCAACATCCTCCGGATCAAGTCCTCTGAAGGCTTTTACCTTGAATTGTTGCTGCTGAATATCGAGAGGAGAAATTTTCATTGCGTGGGTGCCTCGTAGGATGCATACCGCATACCGTGAATGTTACGTAAATGCGTAGGCATGCTGTAATTGTTGCCGTTGGCTGCTGATCGCTAATTTATTGAGCAGACATCTTTAAATAACATTCCGCTTTGTATAAATTTGCATCGGCTGCCAGCGGTGAGCCTGAGTTATCCAGTAAATAGCGATCGAGCAGTTCGAGAGCGGTACGACAATCATCCTGGCGATACGCTTTTGTTGCTGCTTCGAAGAGTTTTTGCCCTGCCGCAGTGCCGTTGGAAGTTGGTGTCTGGACGGGTGCCGGCGACGGGTTCTTGTGAACCGCCGGCAGCGTCGAAGTGGGAGTTAAAGCCACCTGAGATGGACGATTTTTCCTGTGACCGGCGGATTTTTTCTTGTGACGTCGTGTGCCGGTTTTGGCCGCTCCGGCCGTTTTTAAATCACTTACAGAGAGCTCACTGCCGGGAGCTACAGCAGGTGATGCCCCGGATGGTTGATTAAGTGGAGACTGTTCAACCTGATTTTTGTCCACGGCAGTTCTGACTTTGCGAGGTGCACCCGTCGGTTTGGCGTCAGTCATATCTGCATCGTGCGCTTCCTTCTGAACAACCGGAACCTTAAGTGATTTTCCTGGATAGATCAGGTTAGGATTTTTTATCGAGTTAAAAAGAAGTATCTGTGGAAAATACATCCCGTGACCGCTGTACTTACGTGACAGACCAAAAAGGGTGTCACCCCTCTGAACCTCGATTTCCTTGACCAGGACCCCGTCTTGTGAATCATTCTTCTGGTCAGAGGCGACGGGGTGAGGGGCGTACAGATAATATTGCTGTCCCCATGCCGGCAGAGCCATACAAAGAATAAGAGTTATGATTGTTGTGCGGCGTATACAAGGTGTCATATTAATACCTGTTCCCCAGTTGGTCTTCGTAAGTCAGAATACTTCTGACCTGAATGGCGGTTCCAACTCCGGTGCCCGGTTTAACTCTGAATGAAACTTTGATGTTTCGTTTTTCACCGGCGCCCATTTCCTTAAAGCGCCAGATAATCGCTCCGTCCCTGACGGTACTGGTCGCAGGTTCTGCGGCCACCAATTCCAGTTGCTCCGGCCAGCCACTCTGCAGTTCGACTACACGGGCGAGATTGGAGCCATTGTTGGTAACCGTCAGGTCAAAGGATGCGACGTCGCCAGGTTTCAGACGTCCGTCCCGGCCAGCCATAACCATCTTCAAGACAGGTCTCGAATAGGTCAGTTTTGTGGATCCTGAAGCTGAACTGGCAGTGCTGCCCTCAGATACAAATGTTACCTGAACACTTCCCTGGCTGCCATCGACGGCACCTTTTGGTGTTTTGATCTCTACCACAACACTGGCTTCTTCGCGAGGGGCAAGGGGACCGATCTCAGTGATCACTGGTTCGCTCGCCTGACGAATGCCGTCACGGTTTACATCATTGAAAATAACGGCGTCCTGAGCACCGATGACAGTAGAGCTGATTTTAAACTTTTCCCTGACATTACCGGTGTTAGTGACAATAAAGGGGACGGTGATCGTCTGACCGGGAATTGCAACCAGACGATCCGAGCCGGAGCGAACGACGATGCTTCGTTGAGCATCCACATATGCGATGTTCGAAACAAAAGCAGCCGTTGTCTGCAGAGGGTTATTAACCAGTTCGGCACGGGTGGACAGCTCTTGTCCCGACAGTGAGTCGTCCTTGAGCTGGAAGGTGACGCTGAATTCACGGCTTTCCCCTGATTTCACCTGCAGTCCGTCAAATACCAGAGCGGATTTCATCTCCTGCCTGAATCCAGCGGCCGCATAATCAACCGGCTCGAGTTGCGGCGGGAAATTAAGACGGAAGGTTACATCCTGAGCAGCGGTCGAACCAACGTTGAGAATAGCAATGCGGTACACGACCTTATCACCCGGGAGAGGCTTGGTTTTTTCTGTGCGCAGTACGGCTCGAAGAAGCGGAGCGGAAGCGACCAGATTAACTTCACGTGATTGACTGGCCTCTGCAAGCAGGCGTGATGCTGCTTTGACCGGATACGTAATACGCAGGCCGTCGATGCTTGAGGGCGGGATGACAAGATCAATACTGCCTTTGAATGTTTCACCCGGTGCAAGTTCAGGTGTTTGGCTGATTGCAGTGACAGGTGCGGAAGCTGATGCAAACCGTGCCTTGAATGCGGCAGGGAACGCAGACTCAAGATAGAACGAGTCGTTACCGTTACCACGGTTGGTGACTTCAAACGGTATCGCAATCGTCCGTCCGACAGTGAAAGCATCCGGGCGGGCTAGCAGGTTAAATTCAAAGCCGGCGAACTGTGCAACTTCAAGGCGCAATACCTGGGCATTCTCAGGTAAAGGTGCCTCAACAGGCAGGGCGACTGCAACACCGAGTTCACGGAGTTTTGCCACGGCTGTGGCTGCTGCAGTGGAGGTGGGAAATTTATCAATGATAGCTTTATATTGGCCAATCGCCTTTTCGCGATATGCCAATTTAGCGGCCCGGATTTTTTCCTCTGTGAGTTTCTGCTGTGCCAGGCGTGCTTCTTCGGCCTTAAGCGCAGCGAGTTGACTCTTTTCTGCTTCTTTGGCAACGCGTTCTGCAGCAGTACGCTCTTCTTCTGCCTTAAGCGAAGCGAGGCGTGCCGATTCTGCGGTCGCAGCCGCAAGCTTGGCTTCTTCAGCCCTGACGCGAGCAATACGATCACGCTCAGTTTTTTCAGTTGCTGCCTTGCGTTCGTTTTCCGCAGTGAGTGTCGTAATACGAGCCAGTTCAGACTCGGCCCGTGCGATGCGCAATTGCTCCGCCTGTACCTGTGCAAGGCGCGCCGCTTCAGCTTTCTGTGCGGCTATGCGAGCGGTTTCTGCTGCAGCTTCAGTGCGTAGAGTCTCTTCGGCTTTGGCAGCAGCAATACGTTGCTGCTCAGCTTTCTCGCGTGCCGCTGCTTTCTGAGCCAGCAGTTCCTGTTCGGCTTTGACAGCAGCAACCCGCTTCTGTTCACTCAGCTC
Organism: Geobacteraceae bacterium; assembly: GCA_043743795.1. GTDB lineage: Bacteria > Desulfobacterota > Desulfuromonadia > Geobacterales > Pseudopelobacteraceae > JACRCG01. The sequence goes on along the minus strand of JAYTVV010000099.1, from coordinate 6,527 downwards.
GGCGGCGGCACGCCTTGCTTCTTCAGCCTTTGCTGCAGCTACCCGCTCTTTTTCTACCTGCTCTGCGGCTTTGCGTAGTTCTTCTGACTTAATGGCTGCAATTCTCACCTGTTCAGATTTTGCAAGTGCTGTAGCTTCCTGTGCAATCCGTTCCTGTTCAGCTTTAACAGCAGCTATCCGCTGTACTTCTGCGAGTTCAGCCGCCTTACGAGCTTCTTCGGCCTTCATGGCAGCAATTTTCTGTTGTTCAGCCTTCTCGTGAGCGGCAGCGCTCTGAGCTATCCGTTCCTGTTCAGTTTTACTGGCAGCTGCGCGTTCGAGCTCTTGCTTGTCGGCAAATGCCTTTTCCTCAGCCAGCTTGAGGGCAGCAACACGAGCAGACTCGGCAGCAGCTGCGGTGGCAGCCAATTTTGCCTCTTCAGCCTTGATCACTGCAATGCGCTCTTGTTCTGTTTTCGCCGCGGCAATCCGCGCTGCTTCCTTTTTCTCGGCTGCGGCATTTTCCTCGGCCTGCTTGAGGGCTGCAATGCGCGCTGCCTCTGAAGCAGCAGCGGCACGTTTAGCTTCTTCGGCTTTGGCAGTAGCTATACGCTCCTTCTCTGCCTTTGCTTTTTGAGCCGCCAGACGATCGGTCTTTTTAACCAGAGGTGGTCCGAGAGACAGTTTTTCACCCTTTTCGTAGCGTGCGACAAGAGAGATGAGCTCGTCTTCAACGGTGCTTTTGAGAGGATTGTCAGGGTATTCTTTGGAGAACTGAGAAAGAACGCGGGCGGCATCGTGCTGGTCGCCCGCTTTGTAGTAGGACCGGGAAAGCCAGAACAGCGCCATATCCCTGAGAGGAGTGTCGGGGTGCTTTTGCAGCACCTCATTCATGTGCTCGATTGCCAATGCATAATCTTTTTGCTGGTAGGCATTGAATCCGGCAATAAAAACCTGTGAATCTTCAGTTTCCTGACAAAAAGCGGGAGGTACGATCAGAGATGAAATTATGACCAGGACAACCAGAAGCCGGAGGATGATGTTGCGGCATAATTTCAGTAATATCACGTTAATTGACCTCTTTTGGCCGGCTACGCAACAGACGGCGCACGGAGAGCAGATAGAGTCTTCAGGTAAAATGCTTCTTAAGTAGCACCTCCAATCACTATTGTCAACGAAAGAAACGGTATGTCAGTACGTTAGCAACCGTTATGCAATGGGCTTTCAAGGGATCTTGTCAGCCGGAAACGGCCCTTTCAGATATCAGCGAATGCTGTCTTCCGGATACGCTCCGATTTTGTGAATTGAAAGATCAGCGCCGCTATATTCATCTTCCTGATCAAGACGGATTCCGACGGTTTTATTCAAGGCACCGTAGACGACAAAACTGCTGGCAAGGGCAAAAATGATTGCAAGAACACTTCCGGCGAGCTGAGAAACGAAGCTGACGCCACCAATCCCACCCAGAGCTGTCTGTCCAAAAATGCCGGCGGCAATTCCTCCCCACGTACCGATTATCCCGTGCAGCGGCCAGACACCGAGCACGTCGTCGATTTTAAGCTTCTCCTGTTCAAAGTGGAAACCGTAGACAAAGATTACCGAAGCAATGCAGCCGACTGCAAACGCGCCCAATGGGTGCATGATATCACTGCCGGCACAGACTGCAATCAGCCCGGCCAAGGCACCATTGTGAATGAAGCCGGGGTCGTTCCTGCCGGCAACCAGTGCCGCGATAACTCCGCCAACCATTGCCATCAATGAGTTAACCGCCACCAGACCGGATATTTTTTCCAGATTCCCTGCGCTCATGACGTTAAAGCCGAACCAGCCGATCGCCAGCATCCATGATCCAAGGGCCAGAAAAGGTATATTGCTGACCAGAATAGGGTGGGACTTGCCGCGGACAAAGCGCCCCATGCGCGGGCCGAGAATAAGGACTGCCGGCAGGGCGATCCAGCCGCCGATGGAATGAACAACCACTGAGCCGGCATAGTCATGAAATTCAGCACCGCCGATTGATTTAAAGAGTGCTTGTAACCGTGTGGAGTTTTGGCCCCAGATCAGTGATTCGAAAATCGGGTAGGAAATTCCGGCGAAGATGCCGCCGGCAACTACCTGCGGCCAGAATTTGGCGCGCTCGGCAATGCCACCGGAAATAATTGCAGGAATGCAGGCTGCGAAACAGAGCAGAAAGAAGAAATGAACGAGGTCGTACCCCTGGGTTGTGCCGAGTAATTCTCCTGCCGGTTTTAAAAATGAAATGCCGTATGAGATCGGAAAGCCGATTATAAAATAGACAACCGTTGAAACGGACCAATCGGTAAGTATCTTTACAAGTGCATTTACCTGGTTTTTGCTCCGGACGGTACCAACTTCAAGGAAGGCAAATCCAGCGTGCATTGCAAATACCATTACCGCACCCAGCATGAGAAAAAGAACATCCGCACTACTGTTCAGGCCTGTCATCGTTGACATTGCTTCCATACAGATTACCCCCGTTGGTGTCTGTGCCCGTCGTTGGGCGAGCTTGGGCTGAAGCAAGAATGCGGCCAATCAATTTGTCAGGATAACCGACTGATTTTACAGTACGTGGTTGTAATTCGTCCTCCACTGCGGTGCTGTAAAAATAATCATATGCTGTAAAAACAGGCACTGTTTGGTCGGCGAAAGACACTTCCCATTCCCGGCACAAACAGGTAGGATTGTGAACATGAGCCTCGAAGAAAAGTTACAACACATTCCGACTTCCCCCGGTGTGTATCTGATGCGCGATGCTGCCGGTGAAATAATTTATGTCGGCAAGGCTCGCAGTCTGCGGCAGCGGGTGCGCTCATATTTTAATCAGTCAGGTGATTCTCGCTATCACGTCAAGTTTTTGATGGCTAAAGTTGCTGATATTGACGTTGTGCTGACCGACACTGAAAAAGAGGCACTCCTCCTTGAAAACACCCTTATCAAGCAGCACCATCCTCGTTACAACCTCAATTTAAAAGACGATAAGACCTATTTTTCTTTGCGGATTGATCCGCATGAAGAGTTTGCGCGCTTTACGATCGTGCGGAAACGCCCCCATGACGCTGCCCGATATTTCGGGCCCTATTCTTCCGGCGCTGCGGCACGAGAGGTGCTCCGGCAGATGATCCGCATGTTTCCGCTGCGCCACTACCCTCTTGCCGCCTGTATGTCCCGCAGACGACCCTGTCTGTATCATCAGATTGGTCAGTGCAGTGCTCCGTGCCACGGCCTGATTACGCAAGAAGCTTACGCCGTTCTGGTCAACGGAGCTATGCTCTTTCTGGAGGGGAAAGGACGGCAGCTTGTTGCGGAGTTCAAACGTCGCATGATTGATGCGTCAGAGGCCATGCTGTACGAAGAGGCTGCCCACTGGAGAAATCTGCTCCACTCGATTGAAGTAACTGTTGAAAAGCAGAAAGTCGTGTTGCGCGGCGGCGACAGCGACGTGGTAGGTTTTTACCGGGATGCAGATAGAATAGAGTTCGCTCTCCTGTTTATTCGTGCTGGGGTGCTCTCCGGCAGCCGCTTGTTCAGCCTTTCATGGGAGCTGGACGATGCCGCTGCTGTTTCAGCATTTCTCCAGCAATATTATACGGGAGCTGTATATATCCCGGAAGAGATTCTCCTCCCGCTTGATATTGATGATGGGGGAACACTTGCAGAGCTTTTTGGAGACCTGAAAGGAACTATGGTGTCACTCTTTGTCCCGCAGCGAGGGACAAAGCGCGAACTGGTGGCCATGGCCGGCAAAAATGCTATGGCCGCCTATCGGGAACGTGATGAAAAGGAGGCAACAGCCGAAGCGGTATTGGACGATCTTGCCCGGCGCCTTCAGTTGTCCCGGGTACCGAACCGGATTGAGTGCTACGATATTTCTACCATTCAGGGACGTTTTTCGGTGGGGAGTTGTGTCGTGTTCACATCCGGAACGTCAGATCGGCGCAATTATCGCCATTATCGCATTCGTACCGTTGATGGTCAGGACGATTTTGCTATGTTGCGGGAGGTTTTTTTACGTCGCTTTAACCGTGAAACCAGAGAAAAAGCTGGCATGCCCGATCTGGTTGTCGTTGATGGAGGGATCGGACAGCTGAATGCTGTTCAGGAGATACTGGCCGAGCTTGACCTGACGGACCGCTTTGATCTGGTATCGCTTGCCAAAAGTCGTGTTCTGCACGATGCTTCGGCGCCGGCTGTTCGGAGAAGTGATGAACGGATATTTCTTCCCGGCAGAAAAAATCCGGTCGTGCTGCGTCAGAATTCAAAGCCGCTTCTTCTGCTGGCGGCAATTCGTGATGAGGCGCACCGTTTTGCCATCGGCTATCATCGGAAATTACGTGGTAAAGAGGGAATTGCCTCGGGAATCGAAGCTGTCTCCGGAATCGGACCAAAGCGCCGTGTTGCCTTGCTGAAGCATTTCGGCAGTCTGCAGCGTATTACAGAGGCAACAATTGAAGAGATTATGTCTGTTCCGGGAATGAACCGGACAATAGCAGAAGCGGTAGTCAGGGGGCTGCATGGTAACTGATCCGGCAGCGATGTTTGATATGATCGCAATTATCGGTCCAACCGCCTCCGGTAAAACACGCCTTGCCGTTGCTCTGGCAGACGATTGTGGCGGAGAGATTATCTCTGCCGACTCGCGTCAGGTTTTCCGAGGCATGGACATCGGTAGCGGTAAGGACCTCCATGAATATGGCCAGGTGCCATATCATCTGATCGATATTCTTGACGCAGGCGCGGAATTCAGTGTCTTTGATTTCCAGCGCAGGTTTCTCAATACGTTTGCAGAAATCAGCTCTCGCGGGATCGTTCCGATTTTGTGCGGCGGGAGCGGTATGTATCTGGATGCGGCACTGCGTGGCTATCGCATGGTGGAAGTGCCGTATAATGGTTCGTTGCGGGCTGAGCTGACAAAAAAAACCGACGACGAACTACGAGACGAATTGTGTCGGCTCAAGCCTGATCAGCATAATAGTACCGACCTGTTGGATCGGGAGCGTACTGTCAGGGCTATAGAGATTGCCTGCGGTGAAAGTGAGAATACCTCTCCCGGTGATCCATTTCCTGTAATCAAATCAGTAATTATCGGTATTCACTGGGACCGAGAAGCGGTGCGCCGACGTATAACCGAACGATTGAGAGAGCGCCTTGCAAACGGAATGATTGAAGAAGTTGAACGTCTGCATGCCAGCGGCATTGCGTGGGAACGACTCGATTATTACGGACTTGAATATCGTTATGTCGGTGCGTATCTCCGGGGTGATACAAATAAAAATGATATGTTTCAGAGGCTGAACAGTGCAATTCATAACTTTGCAAAACGGCAGGGAAACTGGTTTCGGCGCATGGAGCGGCATGGAGTTGCAATCAACTGGATTGACGGGAATGGAGATCTTTTGATGCAGGCCCGGGGCGTAATCCAAAATAAAATTAAAGATTGATTTTATTTGCTTGACATTGATTCTACGGTACTGATAGTTTATACAAAATTCGGATGATTTCCGGATAAAATCATTAAGAAGAATCAGGAGAAGTAAGCACATGGTAAACGGAACAGTAAAATGGTTTAACGACAGCAAGGGTTTTGGATTTCTTGAGCAGGAAGGTGGCGAAGATGTATTCTGTCACTTCTCCGCAATCGCAGGCGAAGGCTTCAAATCCCTTGCAGAAGGCGATAGAGTAACTTTTGAAGTAACAAAGGGTCCGAAAGGGCTTCAGGCCGCGAACGTAACAAGAATTTAAGGCCAACTTTGATTCAAACCCGAAAACCCCGGATACTCTCCGGGGTTTTTTTTTGGTTTTATTTTCCGGGTAAAACAGCACCCCGACAAACCTCTGCATAAAATTATGTGGGCTAACGTCCCAGTTTCAGCTCCATGCTGGTGCTTATCAGATACTGGTATGCAGTATCAAAAACAATAATCTGCAGCACATAAATTCCGGCAAAGGCCACTAATGGTGACAGGTCGATCATGCCGGTGTTGGGCATATGCCTGCGGATACGGCTGAGTATCGGATCAGTGACGCGATAAATAAAATTGACAAGCGGGTTGTAGGGGTCAGCGTTAACCCACGAGATAACAACGCTGGCGAGCAGGATGTATTTGTAAAGAGTCAGGAGGCCACTGGCCAGTTCAATCAATTTGGCCAGCGCCAACAGAATATTTGCAAGAAGAATCATTGGTGTACCCCTGAATTGCGAGATAAAAGTGGGCTCACTATGCCTCAATGCCGGTGCAAAGTCAAAATAGAATCGGCTGCCACCGATGCCGCCTGAAATCATCATCTGCTTGAATATGCGAATGAGTTAGTGACCTACGAAAGCAAAGGAATACTTTTATGAATAAAAAACTGACGGCTCTGCTGCTCTCTGCCCTGGTACTGCCGGGACTCGGACAATTATATCTCGGCCGTAAAATTGTCGGGGGAATTCTCCTGGTACTTGTCAACATTGTGCTGTTATTGGCGTTGTTTGTCCTGCTGAGAGGTCTATCGCCGGTGATAGCCTCAAAAATTGCCGGTGGTGCGAT